>DACO01000007.1 GCA_002508635.1 Methanolobus sp. UBA118
CCAACGATATCTGAAGACACGGATTTTGTCAGATCTATATCCGGTCCGTGTATGATCATCTGTGACTCGTTGAGCGTTTTTGTGTAAGTGCGCCCACCTATGTCAACAAGAACCCGGGTCCTCTCAAATGTATAGTTCCCAGGTTTCAGGGCTTTTAGTGAATAGCTTATTGTTTTCTGCCCGTAGGCCTCCAGAGAGAAATTCCATGATGGACTTATATCGGGATCAAATATGAACTCTTCCGGAACCGGAGAGATCACTTCTACATGTTCAAGAGGAGCTTCTTTCAGGTTCTTTATCTTTAGCTCAATGTATGCACGCTCATCCATATAGATCTCATCGGACCTCTTTTCGTCCACCGATATGGTTGCATTGACCTTCGTAACAACGCGGGAAGAAGTTGCTGACTGATTTGCAATTGCGACACTGATATTGGTATAAGGCACGGGGATGTCGTTGCCCGTAACTATATCCACTGCGCTGACATTCAGGCGGTCCTCAAAAACATAATGGTCCGGAATATCCGAGTTATTCAGGGCAAGTATGGTTCCCCATGATTCAGAATCATCGGAAAGGACCGATATCATCACATAATCCGTATCAACATCAAAAGCCCTGGAGGGAGAGAAATCCTGTGCTTTGATAAAATAACCACTGGCATTTACCTCCTCGCCCCAGTACAGCGTATACTCCTCAGCTTCAAGCCATTCTATCTCTTCGGTTGATTGTGCACCTGCATTACCACACAGGTACACCAACAGAACCGTCAATAGTGTCAGTTTAAATGCCAGCTGCTTCATGGTGATTACTGTTTTCTCTTACGTCTGTATACAGCATACACACCAAGCAGTGCAAACAACATGGTAATTCCTTCAAACCCGGGCTGTACCCTTGTTTCATCCTCAACGTATTCGTTACTATCTGATGAAGACGAAGATGATGAAGATGAAGAGCTGCTTGAAGATGATGTAGAACCCGATGATTCATCTGACGCAAGCTCGGCACTCGTTTCAGGGTCTACCACGGTTATCACAGGCATATTCGAGACCTTCTCTCCTTTGTAGTCTCCAAAATCAATAAATGTAGAACTTGTTGCAGGCAACCTGATCTCACCTGCCTCTTCTGTTTTGATAGTATAGGAGTAGCTGAGTGTTTTACCTTTGTTAACCACTTCTTTGAAACTGAGGTCCCCGCTGACATAAGAAACAGTCTCTGGAAGGGTTTCGGTCGCAGTCACACTTGCCTTGACTGTACCCCTGTTTGCAACCTTTATGGTAACCTTGACCTCATCACCAATATTGACAGAAGAAGGACTTACCGATTTGGTAATAACGATATTAGGCCCTGTTATTTTGACCGATGGTCTTTCTGATTTGAAAGTATGCTCCTTTCCTTCGGGATCGGTGAATGTTGCAGTCGCTGCCGGTACTTTATAAGTACCTGTTTTTACAGGTTTGAGTGTATACTCAAAGATCTTTGCCTTTGTTTCACCAGGTGCAAAGGACAGCGTCGTTTCCTCATTCACACTATCCTGCAGCTCAAGGTCTGCAATAACAGGATTTGTAATATCGGCAGAATTCACACTATATTTTCCGTCATTCCAGATGCTTACAGAAACATGAGCTGTCTCGTCCATGTATACTTCTTTTGTAATTGTCTTTGTTACAATAAGTTCGACAACTGGTTCTATAGTAAGAGTTTTTGTCTTGGTATCCTCATTGATTTCGTCGTTCAGATCAAGGGATTTCGTAGTGACATCGATATCCACATCTGTCTCTTCCCAGTATTCGGGAATTTCGAATTTAACTACAATAGGCTCCAGGACCTCATCCTCTTCTATAGCTATGAAATTATAGTTGAGTTTTCCTGAATACAACTCCATTCCGTTTGGATCTAGCTCAAGATCCATTTCAAATGCCTTTGCATCACCTTCATTTTCAATTTCAATGGTTGTGGTGATGTACTTATAGGCCATATCCCTTGGGTCATAAGTGTCTTCCTCGGTAGTGATCTTGATCTTCATCTCGGGAATGGCTCTTCTATATATTTTAATGGACGCAGAAGGATTTTCCATATCCCCAGTCCACTCATCGATATTTGTTTTCACTTTATTGACGACTACCATTATGTCATCGCCATTCTCAGTATCGCGGTATTTCAGGCTATCCCCAACCTTCAGCGGAGATACGTCTTCCACCTGACCACCTCTGGAAATGCTTATACTCACAAAACCTTCTTCGTTGAAGTCTTCGGCTTTTATTGTGTAGTCATCCAGTTTCACCGTACTGCCCCAGTAAAGGGTAGCACTCTTGGCAGCACTATCCTCCCACTCGATGTCATCGGTCGTATAGGCAAAGGCATGCGAGCAGAAAAGTGCAATAAGGAATACAGAAAATATAATGAGTTTTTTGAACATAATATAACCTCATGACCTGTCAAAATTGATATCAGATGCATTATCTCTTGGGAATCAGCTGCTTAAAACCTTTTATCTGTGAGGGCCTGTCAATGGCCTTTGGACGGGAGGTAGAGCTTGGCAGATCCGTCACTCCGGGTTGCTGAATGGCAACTATTGTATTATCATCGATCTCACGCTGGCTCTGATAGCCTGCCTCGATCTTTGGATTTTTTATTTGCTCACCTATTTGCTCATGAGATGAATCTGATCTGCTCTTTTGTTTTTCAGCATCTTTTCTGGAGAGACCGGCGTTCACGTCTCTTTCCTTCGTTTTAATGCCTTCTTCCTTTCCCTTACCGTAGTTTTCACTGACAAGTTTTCCAAGGCCCGATTCCTTAGCAAGGTCCTCGAGCATGGAGTACTGCTCACTTACCCATCCCAGTTCAGAGTGTTTATGGTAACCTACTTCAAAACCAAGACTATAGGCATTTTTTACAAGCTCGTCGATCTCCGATTTGGTGAGCTGTGTCTGCTCCTCTTTCTTTTTGAAGAATCTTACCATATCAAACACCCCTCACTCAAGAAGTCCCTGGACCTCCATCCCTTTTTCAGTGAAATGGACACCACGCAGATTACAGTCATGTTTGGTTCCCCGCATCTTGATGACCTGTATCGCACGTGTCATTGTTTTATCGTACAGGAAATTATGCAGGAAAATAACACCATGTGATGCGAACTGCTCTGTGGAATAGGCAGTCGGATCCGTCATCTCGGAAATAAGTATCGTGGTACAACCCAGTTTCTTAAGGTTGCGTATGAAGCGACTCATTTCCTTTTCCTGCAGGGAGGGATCCTTTGTGGTGAACCGGATCGCTGAAACAGAATCGATAACAAGCCTCTTGACCTCATATTCAGCAACATAGGCTGCTATCTCCTTGAAGACCGTTGCAGGAGACGGTGCCTCATGTTCACCTGGAGAATTACCGACCTCATATTCCGGAGTCACATAGTCATTGAGATCGTCAATAAAACCATATTCCATCCTGGGTCCGAGATCTGCAAAGAGCAGCTTGTTCATTTTGACCAGTGGTATGACATTCATGGCATAGTTTGACATGTCATCGATTATATTCTGAGGGCTCTCCACCAGACTCACATAAAGCCCTACATCCCCGTGTGTTGCTCCGTGGGCAAGATACTGGACACAAAAGGTAGTCTTACCGCTTCCCGGAGGTCCACTTACAAGATAAACGCGCTCGGACAGAAGGCCGCCCTGCACGATTTCGTCAAATCCATCAATTCCGGTTCCAATTCTCATGAAGTAACCTCATAGTAATATAATATTTGTTTCTATATTTATAATAGCCATATATGTATTAATTTTATCCTTTTAATTCTATATATAAATTACTTATATTTATCACGAGTCTATTTGCGACAAATTGAAATCTCTTGAAAATTATCCGTTATTTATGAAGCTTTCAGACGTAGTTCTCACTCTTGAAGAAATAGCCCCTCCCGAGCTTGCGGAAGATTTCGATATTGGCAGGATAGGATTGACACTTGATCTTGAGAACGATATAGAAAAAATAGCCGTTGCCCTTGATCCCACGGGATATGTGCTAAAAAGAGCAGCCGACATCGAAGCTGATCTTCTGATCACACATCATACACTTATCTTCAATGCAGTGAACCGTATCGACAAAGCACTTGCGGATGTACTTAAAATTGCTCTGGACAACAATATCTCCATGTACTCCATGCATACCAACTATGACAGGGCAAAAGACGGTATCAATGACGTACTTGCAAAAAGAATAGGCCTGGAGAACATCGAAGAGACGGATATGGGCAGGATAGGTACGATAAGTCCCTGCTCGGCTGAGAACTTTGCCAACCATGTCGCAAAGAGTCTTGACACACATGTATGGTACACCGGCAAAAGAGAAGAGGTAAGTAAAGTCATGGTATTCGGGGGCAGTGGCTTTAAGAGCGAGTTTCTTGAAACCGCAAGAGAACATGGTGTTGATGCCTACGTTTCATCTGAACTCAAACATGACATAATACGTTCCTGGGACGATATGCTGCTGGTGGATGCCACCCATTATGCAACCGAGAATCCCGGCATGGAGGAACTGTGTCCGAGACTTGAGGAAAAGCTCGGGATTGATGTGGAATTCATCGACCATAACCCCTTCATAAAAACACTTTAAGTGAAAAACATGTCTGACAATGAAGAACTGACCGATGAAGAGCTGGAAGAATTACTTGAAGAGCATTCAAAACTAAAGGAAAAACCAAAGCACAGAGGTTACGGGGATTATGAGAGAAGAAGAATCTACAGGGGACCTTCTGTAAAAAGAGACGAGAAGGAAGAATCCGACCCTTCCTGAAAATCCAGTGACCCTTTATCGAACTGTTATCCTGACTCTTTTACTCTACTCAATGGAATCCTGTCCTTGTTGCCGGTTATCCACTACTCTTTTCCCGCATTCCGTAGGCAGAATTGTCAGTTCCCCGCCACTGAATTCATTTTTCAGGGGATCAGCCACGGCTATCCTGTCCAGGGTCACGGCAACTGCGGCAACCTCAGAGTGAGGTTGATTCCCCACAGCAACATTCCAGTCGGCAAGCTCGTATATCTCGAACGGGACTTTTTCAGCCCCTACTACAATCATCAGCTTATCACACCTGCTGATCTCCGAAACTGCGTCAGGCAGGTTTACTCCGTACATGGAAAGATGGCACACCTTACCGCCTTGCTCTTTCCATTTCCTGATCTCGGCCTTCCAGCTTACGTTGTTCCTGACATAGAAGTCTCCGCCCCACCTTTTGGAAACATCGGAGATATTGTCTGCAAGCTTTTGGTCATCGGATGCCAGCAGCATTCCTTCCGCACCAAAGGCCCTGGCCGTAAGCCCTACGTGGGTGGTGATCCTCTTATCGCGCACAGGACGATGACCGAGTCTTAGGATAACTATCCTTTTCATATATGCACCTGGATTGAGAGTTTGAATCAGAGTTCCCTCAGGTCTGCCACCTTCTCAATGAGCATGCCTTCTACGAGTATCGGAGGATTTTCCCTGCAGAACTTAACCGCATCTTCGAGTTTGTCCTTCTTCTCAGCATATACGGTCAGTACGGGCTGGCCTTTTTCAACGACCTCGCCACGTTTTTTGTGTATGAGCACGCCAGCACCTTTGTCGTTGGGTGCCCCGGCATATCTTGCGGTCTGGACTATCCGCTTGTTGTAGAACTCGATTATGTAACCATTTGCAGGAGCCGTGATATCAGCCTTGAACTCGCCTACTTTGATATCCTCATGAGTGACATCCGGGTTTCCGCCCTGTATCTCAATGATCTCCTTCAGCTTTGCAAGTGCCTTTCCGTTCTTCAGGGTTTCATAGGCCAGGTCCCTTCCCTGTCCTCTTGCAGCCACACCACCCATCTCAAGCAGCATACCGGCCAGAGCAACACTTTTTTCGATCAGGCTGTTCGGGCCTTCCATTGTCTCAAGCACCTTCAATGCCTCGATAACCTCAAGCGCCGGACCCACGGTCCTGCCAACCGGAGATGCACCATATGTAAGTGCACAGTCCACGTCCATGCCCAGACGCTCTCCCAGACTGATGAGATCCCTGGCAAGTTTTCTTCCTGTTTTCGCATCAAGTATCTTGGTACCCGCGCCCATTGGTATATCCATAACGACCTTCTGAGCACCTACAGCACCTTTTTTAGCCATTATGGAAGCAAGGAGCTGGCAGTGAGGGTCGATAGATAGCGGATATTCGATCTTGATCAGCTTGTCATCCGCAGGTGCGATATTTGTGGCTCCACCCCATACAATGACACCTCCCACCTTTTCGGTCATTTCTTTTATCTGGGAGGCAGAGAATTCCACAGGTGCCAGAATTTCCATCAGGTCAGCAGTTCCTCCCGCACCTGTAATGGCACGTGAACTGGTCTTGGGGATGAGCAGACCGTTTGCAGCCACTATCGGTACGATGAGCAGGGAGATCTTATTGCCGGGTACCCCGCCTATGGAATGCTTGTCCATGATCGGAGAGGTACTGAACTCTATCTTCTCACCTGTCTCTATCATGGCCCTTGTGAGCCATTCTGTCTCATCCTCGGACATGTCCTTGATATATGTAGCAGTCAGGAAAGCGGCAATCTCTATGTCATTGAGATTTTCCTCGACTATATCCTTCACAAGTTCATTTATCTCGTCCCTTTCCAGTTTGAAGCCATCCATTACCTTACGGATGATACGGGAGGATTTTGGCCTCTCGGCAGGTTCAACCTCCACGGTCTCTGTCCATTCCCTCTGAAGCTGCTCCTGGACCTCATGGTACAGCCCCACCATTCCGGGAGATATCATGTCCTCTGTGAAATCAACGATAGCAGTAAGGGTTACATGATCCTTTATTCTGACCCTGTCACCTTCATAGACCCCAAGTTCCTTTGCATCGATGGTATTCAATACCACCTTATACTTGCCGACTTTGATATCAATTGGCTGTACTTTTAATTGCATTTTTACACCTTTATTTTATAGAGGAAATGCATCAAGGAATAAATAGGTTTATGGTGGGATAAAAAAGAATGATAATGCCAGAGCAGATCCGGACATCTGAAGATCAGTATTCAGTCTTCTGCAGGATATGCTAATTCGCAGTTCGCGGATGATCCGCTCTTGCTGCTGAAGAAGTTTCTTGTTGTGCAAACCATCCACTTCCAGTGTAATACCACATGCAGAAGTGAGAATGCAACCATCAATATCCCGATTTGCTCATGCATGTGGAGCAATTCCCTTCCGCTGAATCCAAGAAAGCTTGCTCCATGGCTTCCATACATCAGGACAATTCCTGTTAAACTTACAATGACTGATTGTGCTAATAGTGGAATATCCACAAGATAATTTAGTGTTGTCTTCTTCATTTCTGAACTCCTGTCTGCTTTTTTATGATCTGAGTATCGCATCTGTTCTATGAATGTAAGAAAGATCACATGCGGTGTGCGATATGGGTATTATGCTGGTGTGTGGTGATGGTTGGTGGTACTCTGCATGTGATCTTTGCAATTTCCCGATTTGCAGATGCAAATATAAAGATACTTATAATCGAAAAGTAACCATAAAGCTTCAACAGAGATTTAAACTTGAATAGCAGATTTTAAAGTTTTTAAAAGCTGTATAATAGCCTTATTATTCCAGAAGCTCAGTATAAAGTTTTATTTTCTAAAATCAAGATTATTTCCTTACCAATTGACTTAAAATATATCAGCAATGATACAGGTTCATGAATTTTTTTATGCAAACAGCCATTGATGAAGCCAGACACGGAATCATGCACAACCACGGCGGACCATTCGGTGCTGTTATAGTAAAGAACGGTGAAATAATTTCAAAGGCTCATAACCGGGTATTAAGAACAAACGACCCTACGGCCCATGCTGAGATACTTGCCATCAGGGAAGCTTCCTCCGCACTTGACAATTTCGACCTTTCGGAATGTGAGATATATACTACTTCCCAGCCGTGTCCCATGTGCCTTGCAGCCATATACTGGGCGAGGATCAAGACCATTTACTTTGGTTCCGATAAGGAAGATGTGGCAGAGATCGGATTTGATGACAGTCACTTCTATGACCTTATATGTGGCAATGCTGAAGACCCTGATTTTAAAACTGTGAGGATGGACAGGGAGAAATGCCTTGAGTTACTTGATATCTGGGAAGAAAAACCTGATAAACAGATGTACTGAGTTTCAATGTAATATACGAACAGAATATATAAGATACTACACAATAGATTATAATCAAGAGTTCACAGGTATCTGCTGAACCACTATTTTGAAAAAGGGACAGACGGTGACTCCAAACATGGCACTCGAGGATTTTACGGCAAGTATTATTACGTTGATCGTAACCATCCTGCTAATTCTGGTGCTGACATACCTTTTCAGGAAAAAGTCACTATTCTACAGAGAAAAGATAGTACAGGAGATAACCATTTTTCTGATCCTGCTTCTGGGTATTATTTTCACCATCTTCACCCTGCCGATCAGTGCCGAGGACAAGAACATCATCCTGACCCTGGTGGGAATCATTATCGGTGCAGTCATTACATTTGCATCCACCACTTTTGTTGCAAACGCGATGTCAGGTGTTATGGTCAGGCTGATAAACCCTTTCGAGCTCGGTGATTTCATTAAGGTCAACGATACCTTCGGAAGGGTCACAGAGATCAATTTCCTGCACACCCAGATACAGTCCATCGACAGGGACCTGATAACCATACCGAACCGGACCCTCATATCCTTCCCCCTCAAGACAATCCGCTCCTCGGGTACTATAATCACAACAAGCGTATCCCTTGGTTACAATATCTCACGCAGCAATATTGAAAAGAATCTCTTGCTTGCAGCCGAAAAGACAGGACTTGAGAACCCATTTGTGCATGTCACAAAGCTCGGGGATTTTTCTGTTACATATAAGGTAGGAGGTTTGCTCAGGGATGTCGAAGGTATAATTACCGCAAGATCGGACTTCAAGAAAACCGTAATGGATACCCTGCACGAGGCAGACATCGAGATAGTTTCCCCCACATTTATGAACCAGAAGGTCTTCAGCCAGGATTACGTATGCCTGCCGCCGGAAGAGAAGGAAATCACCGGCCAGAAGCAGGAAATACCTGAAGTGAAGACCGAGGAGATAATTTTCGACAAGGCCATCGAAGCCAGAAATCTCAATCAGATATACAAATCCGTTGAGCAGTTCCCTGCCAGAAGAAAAGCCATTGAAGATAAACTCAGGGACCTCCCGGAGGAAAGAGCCCAAAACAGGATAAAGGATGAATTGACTTTACTGGAGCAGGAAGAAGCGGAGCTCAAACCTGAGATACAGGAACTCAAGACCGGCCCGGACATCACTGCCGATATGGAAGAAGAGGACAGGGACTCCATCATCAACACCATAAAGGATATTGAAAACAGAGCTTCGGAGATAGACAGCGGTCTGAAAAGACTGGAAAAAAGGCTGGAAAGGCTACTGCCGTAATAGATCATACACTTCTTAGCTTTTTTCTGTGACCGGACGGTAGAAAGTTCCATTGATAACCAGAAAATACTTTAAATTTGACAATCCTATTGCCCAGGATGATAATCGCTGTGCTCGGCCCCAGGGGCTCTTACTCGGAAAAAGCTGCCAGACAATGGCTTGCTGAAAATTGCAGTGAAGACGATCAAGTTCTCGAATACTGTGATGATATACAGGATGTTTTCGTGTCACTTAAATCGGGTTCTGCTAAAATTGGCATAACACCTGTAGAGAACTCCATCGAAGGATCTGTGGGCGTCACACTCGACATGCTCCTGGAATATGACATAAATATAATCGGAGAGACCGTGGTGACAATCGAGCACTGCCTGCTCTCCAGGGGCAAAAAAGAAGACATCAGAATCATTCTTTCACATCCGCAGGGGCTTGCCCAGTGCCGTCAGTTCCTGAAGGACCATTTCAAGGATGCGGAACTCAGGACCACTGGTAGCACATCTCATGCTGCCAAGCTTGCCACCGAGTTTGAGGAGATGGCAGCTATTGCCTCACGTGAATCCGCAGAGATGTATGACCTGAACATAATTCTTCCGAATATACAGGACAGGGAACAGAACCACACACGTTTTCTCATTATGGCCGGTCCTGGTGGTTCGGCTGACAATTATAAGGATACAATAAGGAATTTGGCAGCTCCTGAAGCAGAAGAACCCTGTAAGACCTCGATTATTGTGTATCTTGATCGTGACCGTCCGGGAGCCTTGTATGAGATTCTTGGGGAATTTGCAGGTCGCAGAATAAATCTCACAAGGATCGAGTCCAGACCTTCCAAACGCAGTCTTGGAGATTACGTATTCTATATAGACTTCGAAGGACATATAAACGATGAAATTATAAAAGAAGCAATATATAATATAGAGTCCAAGGTAGGAATGTTGAAAAACTTAGGTTCATACCCGATATTTAAAGAGAATCACTTATAAATAGATGCAATTACATCGAACCCGGTGCCGCAATGGATGTCAGAGATTTTATTAAAAAGCAGGAATCCGCCCTGAAAAGATACCGCAGGGTCTACAAGCTGCTGGATTTCATCACAATTTTGATCATATTATATACCATCATGGTCGTGCTGAGCGTCGACCAGGCATTTACTTTTATCGGCAGCCTCGAGGTACGTGTAGGCACCAGCTATGAAGTGGCAGGCAGAACCATACCTTTCGAGACAGTTGCCATGCTGCTAATTTCAGCGTTCCTGTCCCTTGTACTGACATTGCTGTTGCATATAAGAGATAGAAAAGCAGCCGCAATCCTGCAGATCGAGCAAAAATATCCGAACCTTCGGGAGAGGCTGCGCACTGCTTATGATAACAGCAACGTTGACAATATAATAGTAAATGACCTGATCGAGGCGGTGTCATCAAACCTTGCAAAGGTAAGGTCATCAGAGTTCCTGAGAAGAAAAAGGATTATCGTGAGTTTCGTACTGATACTGCTTTCAGTTTCGGCCCTCACCTATATCACTACGAACGATATTGCAACAAATCCTGACTGGGAAGAAGTAATAAACAATATTCCGGGAATGCAGGAAGAAGATAATCCGGGTGATGTGGCTGTGATTGATGAAGGGGAAGATGGCCAGGAAGGCAATGGTAACGAGGATCTGACCGGTGAGCCCACAGTCGTTGTCGTGGACGGAGAGGAAGTAGACCTGTCCCTGCCACCAGGTACAGGAACAGGATTTAATCCGAATGATGAAGCCGAGGAGATAATAGAGGATTTCGAGGACTCACCCGGAGGACCACCAACAGTCACGCCTTCCGGAACCTATTCCGAAGAGCTGCCTGAAGGCTATGAAACCGTCATCAGAGACTACTTCGAACAACTTGCAGAAGAATGATATGAACTTAATTGAATTATTTCGAGGACTAAGATAAAGGAGAAAATAAATGGCTAGTGACCTGAATTCAAGGGATCTCACCCAGACATACAAAGTTGCGGGAGATATGTTTGCTAATCTTTTCAATGAGATCGGTAAGGTAGTTGTAGGCCAGAACGAAACGGTTGAACAGATAATTATCGCAATTCTCTGTAACGGCCATGCACTGGTCGAAAGTAACCCCGGACTTGGTAAGACCCTGACCATATCAACAATATCCAAATCAATGGACCTGAACTTCAGCAGGATACAGTGTACGCCTGACCTCATGCCTGCGGATATCACCGGAACGAACATTATCGAAGAAAGTGACGGACACAAGCAGTTCAAGTTCGAGCCGGGACCGATCTTTGCAAATATAGTACTTGCTGACGAGATCAACCGTGCATCACCGAAAACGCAATCCGCACTTCTCGAAGCCATGCAGGAAAAGCAGATTACCATAGGTAATGACACATACCTTCTCGAGCAGCCGTTCTTTATACTTGCCACACAGAACCCCATTGAAATGGAAGGTACCTTCCCGCTTCCCGAAGCACAACTTGACAGATTCCTTCTCAAGATACTTCTGGAATATCCCAAGTATGAGGAAGAGATTGAGATCGTGAACAGGTATACACGTTCGGTGATGCCAAGTGTAGGCAAGGTGCTTAACAAGAACACACTCATCGACCTTCAGAAACTGACAAGGGATATGCCTGTTGCTGATGATATCAGAAACCGTGCTATCAAGATAGTTATGAGCACCCGTGTTAAGAACGAGTTCATCGAGTA
>DACO01000149.1 GCA_002508635.1 Methanolobus sp. UBA118
GTATTCTTGATACGGGTTGAATGCTCCGCAGGGTATATATTCCCGGGGTTGGTGCAGATGAATTGTAACATGCCGCTGTTAACATATGTTTCAAGGTCCCATCCGAGCCTTTTAGCATCCATGAGCAACTGATGGGGTGAGTCCTCAAAGGTAATTATAAGCCCCGGCTCGCCATTCTCGAGTCCGTGGTATATGAATTGCAGCCCGAAAATCTTTTTTCCGGTACCGGGTCTTCCTGCTATCAGTGTACTGCTGTATTTGAGAAGTCCGCCGCCTAGCATATCATCAAGGCCTGGTATCCCGGCTTCAACACGTGTATCTTCAAGCCTGAAATCGTCTTCCGGTTTAATGGGCGGGTATACTGTGAACCCACCTGATGTTATATCATACAGGTATTTGCAGGAAGTGATCTCTGAACGTTTTCCGGGATCTATGCCTCTCATCTTGATAAATTCCAGATAATGGTCCGCCCTTGAACCGTTCTCTCCCCTTGACATGTAGATTATCCCGTCCGAGAGGTGGCTTACAACTGACTGGTGTAGCTCTGACTTTACAAGTTCACCAACGAGTAAGGTGAGCATGTTCCTTTCCTGAAGCATGGAGTCAAGTGTGTAGAAAAAGCGTCTCCTTTCCTGTTCAACAAATCCGAATCCCAGGGGTGTTATGGGGTCTATCACAAGCCTGTCAGGCTTGACGGATTCGATCACATTGCCGATGTCGATAAGTGTTGTAAGCGGATCCTTTTCCGATAGCTGCCGGTTTATTGCGTGTACTTCAAAAGAATCATCAAAAAAGTCAAGGGTGGAATGATACATCTTCAGCTTATTCGTTTTGGATGTGGTTATAGGGATGTAAAGGGTCTTCTCGCCCTGTCTGGATGCTTCCGAGAGCATCTGGAGGGACATTATAGTCTTTCCAACTCCTGTTGTGCCGGCTATCAACAGAGTTGCAGGTGATTTGAAGCCTCCTAGCAGATCATCGAGGCTCTCAATTCCACAGGATATATTCTTAAGTTCTTCCATTTTGATCTTCTGTGTTTTTTATGCGCATGAGCTTTCACAGTATTACTGTTCGCAAATTTAAAATATATTTTAATACTATCATTCTTCAGGTGATGTCATGAACTATCGATGTCCAGTATGTGAAGGAAAAATGAACTGATGGAGATATCCGGTTCTCAAAAGGCATGATCATTTCGGTCGTACGCTTGCCATATATAAATGTGTGGAGTGCGGTCATGAGGAAACATACCCGGATATATGATCTCTTGGATTTTTATTTTCAACTTTTATCAGAACATTGAATATACTTCTTCATGTGGATGTATCACAAAGCCGCCTGGTGTGATATCATAGGGATGGATCTTCTTGCTGTGGTCCGATCCTCTCATCTTATAGATCTCCATGCTTCTCATACGGACATTCTCGTGCCTCTTATAATATAGTACGATGGTACCGTCTGTAACAAAATTCTCAACACCGAACCTGGATGGGTTTTCCTCATCAACCAGTTCACAAGTCATCATGGAAGTCAGTCCGATGACTTCAAGTGTGGTACTTAATTTCAGGAGTTCAATTCTTATCTTGGCCGGGTCCTGCAGATAGAAACTTACTGATGTGGTCGAGTCGATAAGCGCTCGCTTGGCATTGATCTCTTCCTGGGTGGCAATTATCTGGTCCATCATAGAGCGTATGTCAAAGGGCCGGACATCCACGTATTTCTCCTGTGAAGGGATGCCGATCTTTGTCGAACAAGCATCAATGATCACCAGTTTGTTCTCTTCTTCAAGTGCCTCAAGGTCCCAGCCGAACTTCAGGACATTTTCCCTGATCTGCTCAGGCCTTTCCTCTGTGGCAACTATGACTCCATTCTCTCCGTATTTGGTAATCCCGTTGTAGATAAACTGAATTGAGAAATTGGTCTTTCCGGCTCCCGATGTGCCGGATATCAGGTATGTTCTGTCTCTGATGAGCCCGCCTCCGCACAACTCATCAAAACCGGGTATCCCTGTCTTTACCCGGTTTGCTTCATCTTCCATTGAGATCTCCTCAGAAACTGCACCATCGAACATTTTACTTTTTCACTCCTTAAAATATCAGTAACTGCCTGCATACTTCCTGGACCGGTAGTATGGTCTGGACCCATATTTGTAAATATGCTTGAATTCTATGTCTTTTATTGTATTGCGTATATAAATATATTGAGGTGATTCTAATGATTATAGGGCTTTTTTATAGTATGAGGTCTTTATATCATCGATCACGCATCGACAATCTATATATTCGATGTTCACTCCCGTAAAAGCCCTTTTAAATAAGCAACTGGTACTTCGACATTTCCCGTTAATTGCATCGATATTTGCCAATGCAACGCGATAATTACTCGAATTCAGACCAAAAAAGATTTAATACGGCAATTGATTAATAGAACACTTGTAATCCAATATGACGGGATTAGGAGGGTGATGAAGTCTCCTTCGGCAATGAACGAATTCGACAATTTGTCGCGTTTTGTCGGAGATCCTCTAAAACGCACAGCGTTTTATGAAATTGATTCTCACTCTTTCACTAAATTAGAACTAAACGGAGGAAAAAAATGAAAAGATTTACGACAATTGCACTCGTTGCACTCTTAGCACTTGCAGCACTCGTAGTGCCGGCAACTGCTCAGGTGGACAGTGTGGAAGTCAGAGGGCCGGTATACAACGGCACTAACTTTAGTACTATATTCGATGATTTCGGGAACGATGATGGCGATCTCGTAATGAACGCAAATGATTTCGCAGGATTCTATTATGAACTGAGTACTGGAGACACAACCGAAACTCTTACTATCTTGAATGGTTCAGATACAACTGCTAGAACAATTGCCAAGAA
>DACO01000088.1 GCA_002508635.1 Methanolobus sp. UBA118
TTTAATGCCTTCCAGTTGATCCAGGGTCTTGAGACTCTGCCATTGAGAGTTGAGAGACATAGTAAGAATGCCCTTGAGGTCGCAAAGTTCCTCAATGAACATCCTCTTGTGGAATGGGTCAATTACCCCGGACTTGAGGATCATCCGAGTCATGAACTGGCCGAGAAATATCTGAACGGCAAATATGGCGCCATCCTGGGATTCGGAATCAAAGGAGGCATCGATGCTGGCAAGAAATTCATCAATAATGTCAAGCTGCTCTCACACCTTGCAAACATCGGTGATGCAAAGACACTTGTTATCCATCCGGCATCCACCACCCATCAACAACTGACCTTTGAGGAAAGAAAGTCCACAGGAGTAACTGATGACTTTATCAGAATGTCTGTAGGGCTTGAGGATGTCGAGGACATAATCGCAGATATCGACCAGGCATTGAAGGGGTCCCAATGAAACATGAGTCCGTTGGTACAGTAGAAACCCAATATTATAGCTTCCCTGACGACTTCCCGCTTGATAGCGGGAAGGTACTCAGGGATGTTACACTTGCATACGAGACCTACGGAAACCTGAATGCGGATAAAAGCAATGCCATTCTGGTCTGCCATGCACTTACAGGTGATGCCCATGCTGCCGGATGGCATCCGGGTGACAGGAAGCCCGGTTGGTGGGACACTCTTATCGGACCCGGCAAAGCACTTGATACACAAAAACACTTTATTATCTGCTCCAACATCCTTGGAGGATGCAAAGGCTCAACCGGTCCCTCTTCCATAAATCCTGAAACCGGAAAGCCCTATGGTCTTGATTTTCCAGTTATTACAATAGGAGATATTGTAAGGGCGCAAAAACAGCTCACCGAACACTTCGGCATCAAAAAGCTCTTTGCGGTGATCGGAGGCTCCATGGGAGGAGCGCAGGTACTCCAATGGACCACATCTTATCCTAAATCTGTAGCTAATGCCATCGCTATTGCAACTACAGCCCGATCTTCCCCGCAACAGATCGCCTTTAATGAGGTTGCCAGGATAGCCATCGTATCCGATCCCGAATGGAAGAGAGGAGATTACTATACCGATGATACTCCAGTACGAGGGCTTGCCCTTGCAAGAATGATCGGACATATCACCTACCTCAGTGATGATTCCATGCAGGAGAAATTCGGCAGAAAACTCCAGAACAAGGAGAAGTATGACTTCAATATGGACTTTGATTTCGAAGTTGAGAGCTATCTCCATTATCAGGGACAATCATTCACCCAGAGGTTCGATGCCAACTCCTACCTTTACATCACCAAGGCACTGGACTATTTCGATCTGTCAAAGAATGGCTCTCTTAAGGAAGGGCTGAAGGATGTCGAAGCCAAATTCCTGGTAATTGCTGTCAGTTCCGACTGGCTGTATCCACCTTATCAATCAAGGGAGATAGTGGCTGCGTTAAGTTCAAGCAATAAGGAAGCAACCTACAGGGAAATCGAGTCGAACTACGGTCATGATGCTTTCCTGCTCGAATCCGGACATCTCAATTACCTGATAAGCAATTTCCTGTCTCATGTTGTTGTATCGGATATCATGAAGACCGAGATTATCTCCATCAGGGAAGGCCTGAGTATTGAGGAGACTGCAATTGTCATGTGCAAAGAAGGAATCACGCATCTTCCAGTAGTTTCCGATGGCGGCGTCCTCGCAGGCATCGTTACCTCATGGGACATCTCCAAGGCAGTGGCAATGAAATATAATTCCCTTGACAGGATAATGACAACTAATGTCATAACCGCGAGCCATCAGGAAAGTATCGAGAGTGCCGCAAAGAAAATGGAGGAACATAACATTTCCGCACTTCCTGTTGTGGATGAGGACAGACGGATACTTGGTATTATAGGCAGCGATGAGATAAACAGGCTCATTGGCGGATATGCATGAAACGATAATTTTTGAAAACAAGTGTGCAGAGGCACTTCACTATAGTAAATGATTTCGTTTTCTGCCTTTGTACCCCCAAGACCTGTATTTATCCTGTTTTAATTTGTTTCATATATTCTTTTACGGTACTTCTGTTTTTTATCGATTCCATGCAGTACTTGAAACCATTTATATATACTGCTGTTTTAATACAGTACTGTTGAAAAACAGAGGTGTCATATGATCGACTTTGCCTGCAAGGAATTTGAAATCGAAGCCGTAATAAAATGCGGCCTGAACCTTACAAAAGCCGATCTGCAGGTACTCAAGCATTTCCTGCAGTTCGGACAGAACTGGCTCAATACCGAGCACATTGCCGAGGACCTGGATCTTAATCTTTCAACGGTTCAGAGAAGTGTGAAGAAACTGTATGAGCGCAATATCCTCATTCGCTCCCAGAACAATATGGACGGTGGCGGATATTTCTTTGTCTACAAGATACGCAGCAAGAAGGAAATCCGCGAACTGATCATGGATATAGTCAACAGCTGGGTCAAGCGTGTGGACAGTGAATTGCAGGCATGGGCCGAAGAGACAAAAACAACAGATGAACATCATAAAACAGTTGACACTTCAAATCAAAGGTGAAACAATGCTAAAAATCACTCCTTATCTTGGTATACTCGTTATAATAGTATCAGTCGCAGGACTGTGGTTCCCGCTGCTTGGTTATTTCCTGCTTGTGGTCTTTGCCGCACTCCTGATAAGCAGTATCTCCAGAGGAAGATGGTTCTGTGGGAATCTCTGCCCGAGAGGCAGTTTCAATGATTTCTGGGT
>DACO01000127.1:0-5674 GCA_002508635.1 Methanolobus sp. UBA118
TTTTCCTCTAAACTGTTTCCGGGTTTTCTGGAATGAACTTGCGTCACACATTGGTATATTGTAGGTTCCGGATGTGCAAAAAAGACTCAGTATATTTTTATGCTTGCTTTGCGGAAATATCCTTTATGCAATGATATGAACTCTTTGTTGTAACTGTTTTTTATCTGATCTCCGGCAAAATAATCATAATTGTGTGAACAAACCCGATCTAAAATACGGATACAAGCTCTGCTATTAAGCAGTGACTGATTCAGAAAATTGTATGATTTTATAGTGGAGTATGAGCGGGTTGGGGAGTGGGGGTTATTGTCAAAAAGAGGATAACCCGCTCATCTAATTTATAGATAGTATTGTTGGTATTTAATTGTTTCGCCACTCATCATAATGATGATAATAGTATGGTCCGGGAAATGCACAGGTTGATATTGATTATGGGAATAATTATAAGTTATTTCCCTGTTCAACTTTATCACAGCCGCTATTCATTATTTTTTCATAAGAAACTAATAAATATCTTGCATGCTACTACGTGTCGGTGATTTAAATGACAATCGGAGTCACGATGGTTAATGTACTGCCCGGCCAGGAAAGGGCTGCATATAACGAACTTAATAAAATTGAAGGAATAAAGGACATATATCATGTTTTTGGTGAGTATGATTTTGTTGTGATAGTCGAAGTCGATGATCTCGGACGTCTCAACAATATAGTTGACCACATTCGTGAAACAGCTAATGTAACCGCTACCCAGACCATTGTAGGCGCGGAACTGAAGTGAACTTGAATATAAATTTATATTTTCCACGTTATTTATTTATCTAATAACTTTGATGTTCTTAGCAATATTAAAAGGATGATATCTTTATGGCAACCCCCATTGCAGAAGAACTTGCAAAGAGTCAGAAATCCATAAGTGTCGCAGAGTTCTTTGAGAAGAATCGACAGATACTGGGTTTTGACTCCGCACCCCGCAGTCTTATAACCACCGTCAAGGAAGCTGTAGATAACTCTCTTGATGCCTGTGAGGAATCCGAGATACTGCCGGATATCCTGTTGCACGTTGAACGTTCCGGAAAGGATAACGTTGTCATCATCATAGAAGACAACGGGCCAGGTATAGTAAAGGAGCAGATCCCCAAGGTATTTGCGAAACTGCTTTACGGCTCAAGATTCCATGCACTAAAACAGAGCCGTGGACAGCAGGGTATAGGAATATCTGCGTCAGTCCTCTATTCACAGCTGACATCCGGCCACCCGGCAAAGATCATCTCAAAGATAGATCCTGGAAAACCGGCACATAATTACGAACTGATGATCAATACCAGTACCAATGAGCCTGAGATCCTGAAGGACGATATTGTTGACTGGGACCGACCGCACGGTACGCGCATCGAACTTGAGATGGAAGCATCATATGTAAAAGGCAGGAGACAATCCATATTTGAATATCTCAAGGCAACCGCGATCGTGAATCCGCATGCCAGGATCCGGCTGGTGGAACCTGATGGGAACGAGGAGATTTTCGAGAGGGCAACTGACAAGATGCCAGTCCCTGCAAACGAGATACTTCCGCATCCGCATGGGATCGAGCTCGGTACACTTATGAAGATGCTCAGGTACACTGAGCGCCAGAAATTATCTCCCTTTTTACGCTATTCCTTCTCCAAGATCGGGCACCTGACCGCAGAAGAGATCTGCAAGGCCTCCGGTCTTGACCCGGACCTTGACCCGCATGAGATAAACCGTGACCAGGCGAGAAAGCTGCTGGATGCGTTCTCCAGGGTAAAGATAATGGCTCCTCCCACGGACTGCCTTTCTCCTATAAGTGAGGATCTGATCTACAAGGGCCTTGAAAAGGAGTTCAGTGTGGATTTCATTGCGACCACGACCCGCTCACCTTCGGTATTTTCCGGTAATCCCTTTGTCGTTGAAGTAGGGATAGCCTACGGTGGCGAACTGCATAAGGAAGACCGTATTGATATCATGCGCTTTGCAAACAGGGTTCCGCTACTTTATCAGCAGGGAGGTTGTGTTACCACACATGCCATCGAGTCCATAAAATGGAAACAGTACGGACTCAACCAGCCTGGTGGCGGAATACCCACCGGTCCTGCTGTGATCCTTGTACATGTAGCTTCAACGAATGTTCCCTTCACTTCGGAATCCAAGGATGCCATTGCCGAGATACCGGAAATAAAGGATGAGATCGAGCTTGCTGTAAAGGAGGTTTCCAGAAAGCTCAGTCGTTTCCTGAGCAAGCAGGATTCTCTTAAAAAGCGTCGTGAGAAAGAAATTATTATTAAAAAGGTACTTCCGAAAATGGCAGAAAAACTTGCCATAACGCTTGATAAGGATATTCCTGACATAAATCCTGTTGTTGCAAAGGTCATGGGTAACCTGCTTGTTGACAGGATAGTTGAGAGCAACGGCAATGGTGCTGTTAAGGTCTCGATACGTGTGAGGAACTATTCTTCAAAGAAATACGACTTCAACATCCATGACATGCTCCCTTTCAAAATAGACGGAGCTGTCCCGGAGCCCAAGGTGATATCCATGGGTAATGATTATGATCATGTATGGAAGATGAGCATTTCCGCCGGCTCTTCCAAAGTAATAGAATATTCCGTAGCAAGTCTGGAAGAGAGTGAGATATCCCGTCTGCCTTCGCTGATAGTTGAAGGGCTCGATGAGGAACTTGTAACAGGTGCAAAGGCGATCAGGGGATGAGAGATATGGCAGGAAAATTATCAGAGCAGAAAAAAGAGCAGGATCGTGCTGCTAAGAATCGTCTTCTTGGAATGGCCGAGAAGCTTTACAACCAATTCCTGGAAGGGTCCGTCCCGTCTGTCAATCTACCGAGCCGTACAAAAAATAACATCGAATACTGTGACAAGAATGATGTGTGGGTGTATGGTGACCGGGAGACCGAAAGAAGTGCCAAGACTGTAAAAGGTGCCTTCCAGCTTTTAAAGACCACACATGTTGTGGATTTTATAGTCAATAATCACCTGGGTCAGAACCGCGGATCCACCTTAAGGGAGTTGTACTATATATCCGAGAACTGGGATATCGCCAAGTTCCGTGAACAGCCTGAAAGTGACAGGCTTGTTGAGGATCTGGAAATTATCTCCGGTCTGCAGAGGGAGTACTTCCATATGCGGCCTGAAGAGGATGGCGCTACCATGTTCGGACCCATAAAGATACGCGAGGAAACCAACCGTGGAGACAGGGTGATGCACTGTCAGGAAGACATCGGTGAAAGCGGATATCAGATACCCTTCAATGTCGAGAACATCCAGTTTCTTGAGCATGATGCTGATTTTATAATTGCCGTTGAGACCGGTGGTATGTATGCAAGGCTCATTGAGAATGGTTTTGATGAGAAATTCAATGCAATTCTTGTTCATCTTAAGGGTCAGCCTGCAAGGTCCACAAGACGCCTGATCAAGCGCATGAACGATGAACTGAATATACCTGTCACGGTATTCACTGACGGTGACCCGTGGTCATACCGTATATTCGCATCGGTTGCCTACGGAGCAATAAAAAGTGCCCATCTCTCCGAGCATATGGCAACACCGGGTGCTCATTTTATAGGTGTCCAGCCATCTGATATCGTGGAATATGAACTCTCCACCGATAAGCTGACAGACAAGGACGTAAGCGCCCTGAGAAGTGAACTCAGTGATCCGAGGTTTGAGAATGATTACTGGAAGGAACAGATAAACCTCCAGCTTGATATCAACAAAAAGGCTGAACAGCAGGCCTTTGCAGGAAAGGGTCTTGACTTCGTGACAGATACTTACCTGCCTGACCGCCTCTCAGAACTCGGGGTCATTTAAGTCCCGTTTTGTCAAATTCCCTTAACAGCCCTGAAGTGCCTGCAGATGGCAGTATCCGCAACTGCCATACCTTTTGTTTTTTGATGTTTGCAGACGTTCTTCTGCATAAATTGACATGTTCCGCAGCAGTAAATATGTCTTGACAGTTTGTCCTGAATTGCTTTTTCCTTTATCAGGTCCTCTCCGAAACCTTTGAGATACTTTATTTCCCGCTGGCTGCATTTCATGAAATGTGCCAGGAGTGTGCTGACAGCAGGTGGTTGCCATTGTGTATAGACTCTGTTCACGGCAAGTTTATGTGGTGCAATTTCTGGGTTTTTTACAGCATTTTCTTTATCAGCTCTTCCCTGCTTCTGAAGCTGATCCTGAATCGTTTTTGCTTTTTCATGTTCAGGGTCATGTTTTAGTGTCTCTTTGAGGAAATTAAGTGCTGCTTCATGTTTTTCCATGGCTCTTAAGGCCAGACTCTTGTTGTATAATATCGGAGCCGGCTTTGACAGATTTTTTGTTAAAAGTATCCTGTCATAACACTTGACAGCTTCTTCGAATTCTCCTCTTTTGTGGTGGAGCATACCTTTGTTGTTTAATGCCACGATGTCATAGGGATCAAGTTCAAGGGCAAGCCTGAAAAAATGCATCTTTCTTTCGGGATCTGTTTCTTTTATTCCCTGAAGTGTCCATCTCCTGGAGGTACTTTTTTCTTCTCTGCCCATTATTGCCCTATCCTTTGATTTTAATTCCATGTTGTACTTGTACTTCTCGTTACGATATGTCTTTTAATAAAGAGCTACAAATGTTAAGTTGGTTCTGTAGGATACTTGTAGTTAGTCTGAACGGGGATACTGACTTCTCTTACAAAGACAGGATCAGAAAGAATTAAATCATGGGCTTTTGTTCTTTAGAACTTTGCGGCCCTCTACGACCATTTAGAATGGTTTTTACAGAAATTATTAAGATAAGGTAAAACCTCGAATGAATACACCTGATTATTACAAGACACTGGGCGTATCATCGGATGCTTCTGCAGCTGAGATCAAAAGAAGATACCGTGAACTGATGGTAAAATATCATCCTGACAGGAACCATAGCCTTGAAGCTGAAGAAATGTCAAAGAGCATAAACGAAGCCTATAGTGTACTTTCTGACCCTATGAAACGTGCCCAGTATGACCGCAAATCTTCCGAACCCTGGTGGTACACTCAACAAGGCAACACATATGGGGACGGGAAGCGGCGGACACGTACTTACCGGACCTATACATACAGGACATACCAGTATCCTCCCCGTGGCAGAAACAGTCGTAAAAGAAATGCAAGTCCACTGGGGAGTGTTTTAAGCTTCTTTGTGAAGGTAGTCCTGATTGTAGTGGTCCTCTGGATATTGCTGCACTTTGCCATTCTTACCGTTGGAGTGGTCCTGACCTTGCTGGCATTCTACTTGCTCTGGATATTCCTTGCGGAGATATTCTATCTGCTCTATGGAAGAAGGTGATCATTCTGTGGAATCTGCTATCCAGTGAAGGTAGTCGGGATCACCTTCTATCTTTTTCGATACGATTGCAGGAAGGTCGTAGCTGTGCAGTGATCTGATAACTTTCCTTATCGCTTCGAAATTCCGGGACTTGCTCTTTATGGAAAGTGCTATCTCTTCGTCTTCTTCGATTTTTCCTTCCCATGCATACACCGAAACCACCGGATGTATGTTGACACAGGCGGCAAGCTTTTTTTCAACAAGTGTATGTGCTATTTTCTTTGCCTCTTCAATGTCTCCTGTTGTCGTATGGATCTCTATGAACATATTACTCACCAGTTGTATCATTGTCTTTTCTAAGG
>DACO01000127.1:5876-9942 GCA_002508635.1 Methanolobus sp. UBA118
ATCTCTATGAACATATTACTCACTACAGACACATTTGTATTCAGACATTAAGTCGGTTTTCCCGGTGATTTTCATCTTACCGGGAGGTATCCGACATTGGCGACTATTTCCTGTCCTGTATCACTTAAGACGAAGTCGATATATTCTTTTACAACCCCTTCAGGACGTCCGTCAGTATAATATTGCAAAGGCCTGGAAAGCGGGTATGTGCCCTGCCTTATCAGATCTGCTTCCGGGTAGAAAGTTCCCTCTTCCGTACCGAGTCCTAACATTTTAACGCTTTCATCCATATACGCCAGTCCGATATATCCTATGGCAGCAGTGTTTGTGGCAACGTCGTCGACGACGGCTTCAGTGTTAGGTTCGGTTATTGCACTCTGAGAATATTCCTGATCAAGAAGCACATTCTCTTTAAAAAATCCGTAGGTTCCTGAACTTGTGTCCCGTACCAGGACCTTTATGTTTTCGTCATTTCCCCCAAGCTCCTTCCAGTTTGTAATCTCTCCGGTGTATATTTGCCTGAGTTGCTGGAGACTCAGGCTTTCCACAGGATTTCCCTTATTGACGATCACAGATATGCCATCCCAGGCTATGACGGTCTCGATGGGTTCTATATCTTTGACGGAAGCAGCTTCTATTTCCGATTCCCTGATTTTCCTGGAGGCCATGGCTATCTCTACCTCACCCTCTATGAAGCTGGCGATTCCAAGTGAAGATCCTCCACCTATCACAATTACTTCATGCTCAGGATTCATTTTCATGTAGGCGTCCGTCTCTGCTTGAGATACAGGAAGAATGGTATCTGATCCCTTGATGAAAATCTTTTCAACGGATGTGGGATTATAGTGTTCATTATCTGTTGATGATGTCGATAACTGTGAATCTTCTTCAGTATTTGCAGGTATGTCTTCTTTTTGTGAATTTAGTTGGATTCCAATAAAAAGGATGGAAAAAACGAATATGAAAATAGCTGCTATGGCTATGAATTTATTTTTTGGAATCATTTTAAATCACCTTTGATATTTAATGGGAATTTTATGTATATATAATTAACTTTAATATTTATATAGTGTAAGTTTTATATAGTTTGACTGCTTGCATTAGTATAAATATTCGGATATATATTAACCAAAAAAATGTTATTGAGAGACAGGGAATGAAAAAAAATGTTCTGGATAAAGGAAAGTTCCTTTTTGTAATACCTTTAATTCTGTCTTTTCTCATAATTACGGCCTCAAGTGGATGTTTTGAGGATGAAGAAGCATTAAAAGTATCTCTTGAGAAAACAAAAGATCTGGAAGATTCGAATAAATATGACAGGCCAGTACGTATAGGTGTTTTTTCCATGGCATCTCCCAAAACCACATTGGAATATTATCAGGGATTCCTGGTCTATCTGTCAGAGGACACGGGTCTTGATTTTGAACTTGTTCAGAGGGACAATCCTGCTGAGATCAATTATCTTCTGGAAACCAGATACCTGGATGCGGTGTTTGTACGAGAGGATGATTATCTTCAGGGCCATGAGGACTTTGGAATGGAAATAATCGCAGTTCCTGTTATTCGTGGTGATATCCATTATTCTTCATATGTTATCACGAGATCAGATGCTGACATTGATTCGCTGGAGGATCTGAGAAACAAAAGATTTGCCTTCAATAGCTACCGTTTTAACAGAGGAGAGGTAGTTCCTGAATATATGCTGGATGTAACGGGTGAGTCTCCCGATTCCTTCTTTTCAAGTTATATTTACAGTAACAGCCAGGACAATTTCATTGATATGGTAGTACAGGGAACACTTGATGGTGCGGAGGTCGATAGTGTTATGTGGACCTATGTTGTGGATGGTTCAACAGATTACTTCTCGGAATTAAAGATAATCCATTTATCTCCTCCTCAACTTGTTCCTGTGTTTGCCGTACATCCTGACACAGATGAAGAGCTGGAAAGTAAATTAACGGCCTCTTTACTCGGGATGCATGGTTCTTCTGTGGGAAGGGATATTCTTAATGAAATGGACTTTAATATGTTCGTTGCAATGGATCATGATACCTATGTATCTAATGAACATAGTTCCTCGGAGATATGATGAATATGGAAAAGGTATCAAGGGAACTAGCTTCATATTTCGATAATCTGAGTATCAGGACCAAACTGATTCTTAATGTGGTCTTTATTGTACTCATACTTGGTGTCCTGATGGGTTCTTATCTCAATGTTGTCCAGACAAGCATGATGAAGACTGAACTGAACGAAAAAGGAATTTCAGTTACGCGAAACCTGGCCGAGAACAGTGTCAATCCTATCCTAACGGACAATCATGTTCGCCTTCAATGGCTTGTTGAAACGATAAAGGAAAGTGAATCCGAGGTCATATACGTATTCATTCTGGATGAGAGGGGTGAGGTCATGGTCCATACCTTTGACGAAGGCTTCCCTGTGGATCTTAAAGGTATAAACCCTGCATTAAGTGGTACTGGAACCCAGTTGCTTGACACCGAGCAGGGATACATCAGGGATATCTCTTATCCTATACTGGAAGGAAAGGCAGGAGAGGTTCATGTGGGCATGTCCCAGGAGAGCATCCGTACTACTATAGATAGGTTCACCGTCATTCTTGGACTTTTCGTTCTCCTGCTGATGTTTGCAGGCTCAGGCATTGCTTATTTCTCAGGCTCTGTGATCTCACGTCCTATTATGGAACTCAAAAAAGGTGTGGAGATATTTGGCGAAGGTAAGCTTGATCATAAGGTAGACATCCGATCAGGAAACGAGATCGGACTACTTGCTGATTCCTTCAATGACATGGCAGAACATATCGTTTATCTGGTAGCGGAAAAGGAAAAAGCTGCAAAGGAGGTACTCGATACAAGAAATTACCTCACAAAGATAGTATCCGGAAGTCTTGACGGGATAGTTGTTACTGACGATGCAGGGAGAATAGAGTTTGCAAATGAGGCATTTCTGCATATAATGGAATCCGATAAAGACGCTATCATAGGAAGTTATCTCCGTTCTATTTTTAAAGAAAAGGAAGAAGACCTGAAAATGCTCCTGCAAAAGCCGGAGGTTAATGTAAGTTTTATCCATGAGCTGGACCTGACAACTCCGGGTGGAAAGATAAAGTCTGTTATTCTGAGTATGGGTAGCGTGGAATACCAGGACCAGATCAAATATGTTGCAGTTGCCAAGGACATAACGCAAATTAAAAAGCTTGAACAGGCCAAACGGAATATTATTGCGAATATATCTCATGAGCTACGCACTCCACTGAACATAATGAAAGGCTACGTTGAAATCTCAATGGATGAGCAGGATGGGGAAAAAAGGAACTCCTATCTTAAAACATCGCTAAAAGCTCTTGAGAAACAGAACTGGATGATCCAGGACCTCCTTGAAATTGCCAGAAGTGAGGATGAGTCCGCAGAGCTGGACATCGTGAAGACAAATCTCAACGGGATTGTTGAGATCGCCTGCAGGACTTTTAACGGGAAACTGGATTCCATGGACGTAAATGTTGTTAAAAAGTTTGAAGAGGACCGCTTCATAAAAGCAGATCCTGAGAAGCTTGCATATGCGCTTACAAAACTCATCGACAATGCATTGAAATTCACTGATAAAGATGGATATATAGAGATCGGCACAATGTCCGGCACGGACTCGTCAATTGTATATGTGAAAGATACGGGGACAGGTATCCCGGAGGATAAACTGGAACATATATTTGAAAAATTCTATCAGGTTGACGGCAGTTCTACCCGGAAGTTCGGAGGAAACGGTCTTGGACTTGCTATAGCAAAGAACATAATAGATCTGCATGACGGGAAGATATGGGTTGAGTCCGAACCCGGAAAAGGAAGCACTTTTTATTTCAGCGTTCCTTCCCTTAACGTGAATTAGATTTTGAACTTGTATGAAAACTTTATTTAGATACATATACTTTGAGATTGTTTATTTCAACATGGATTCTAAAGACCCTGTATTTTTCATGGAACAACAAAGATTTGATCAATTATGGGTAAGATTACTTGTCGTCGCACTGATTGTATTTGTATGGTATGGTGCG
>DACO01000128.1 GCA_002508635.1 Methanolobus sp. UBA118
CATATAACCGATGATCTTATTGTTTTTATCAGGATCATCTGTATATTCTACCCCACTGTCTCTTTAGGCCTGCTTTCCTCGGCTCTTTTCCAGGGTGTGGGCAAAGGTATCAATGCACTTGCGGCAACGATCCTGCGTGCTCTCATATTCGTTCCATTGTTTGCCCTTGTATTTGCGGTAGTCCTGGATATGGGGATCATAGGTGTCTGGTGGGGAATGGTTGTCGGAAATATGCTCGGTGCTTTAGTGATCTTCCTGTGGGCACGGCTGTATCTGGGGAACCTGTCCGATAGAGAGGCAGCACATGCTGCAGCCGAAACTGCATGATGCCCTTTCACAAACACTTATAAGCCCCCTGTCGGATAACTTATCATGATCTTCCGTAAAGGGAATTACAATTTTTAAATAAGAACATGGTGAAGGACTCATGGTAGAAGATTTGGAAAAAACCCTTCCGGCAGGAACAGTTTCAGGAGAATGTTCACCTCTTGCAGATGAAGAAGGGGTCATGCTGCTGGAGACCTCAGGTGGTGAAAAGGTGTATCGCAGGTCCGGTTCCATTGTGGTCATCCTTCCGGAGGGCAGAAGTGCACTTACAACTTCCTGGGTCAATGGAGGATACAGGGAAGACCTGGAGGCTGTGTTCAATCACCATGTGCCAAGGGGTAAACATTCTGCAGAGGACCTTGAAGGAGGTAGCGTTCCGGCTTATCTTGAGTTCATATCGAACAAACTCGGGGTGGATCCCGAAAAATCATCCGGCCTGCTGACCGCGGCCTGTATGGAGAATGCCGCTATTGTCACACGCTCTTTCAGGGGTGTGGAAGTGACTGCCATAGTCACCGGAGGCATCGAAGTCAACGGAGGGCGTGTGGGTGATCCTGCTTCATATTACCAGGAAAACGGGGCTTATCAGTATATACAGGGTACCATCAACACCATACTTCTCATAGGTGCAAACCTCCCTTTGTATTCCATGACCAGGGCGATCGTCACTGCAACCGAGGCAAAGACCGCGGCACTGCAGCAGCTTGTGGCACCGAGCAGGCACTCGAATGGTATTGCCACGGGTTCAGGCACTGATATGATAGCCATCGTTGCGGACAGGACAAATCCTATCACTTTAACCGATGCCGGGAAACATTCCAAACTCGGGGAAATGATAGGAAGGTGTGTGCTGGAAGCAACCCTGCGTGCCCTGGAACTACAGTCCGATCTCACATCGCTTTCCCAGAGGGATATGATGGTCCGCCTCGACAGGTTCGGTGTGGATGAGGCAATGTACTGGAAGGCAGCATCAAGACTTGAGGGACAGAATCGTAAGGCTGCTTTTTTAAAGGAGCTGCGTGAGTTTTCCAAGAATCCTTCCCTTGTGGGAAGCACGGTTGCGGTTCTTCATATACTTGACGAGATCTCATGGGCTCTCATTCCGGAAACCGCCGGAAAAAAGGCTGCAGTTTCGATTATGAAAGGTCTGCCTGACCTGCTGGGATGTATCGTGGATGTGCCCTTTGATAAACTCATTGATGAAAAGAACTCTATTGTGGATAACTGGATCAATATTACCGCATGGCTGGTCAAGAACGGAAAGTTAAGTGCAGCACAGGACAGGTAAAACGATATTCGGGATAAGTATGAAAGAACTGATGAATCTCTCAACTTACAAGGTTGAGATGGATATTTTTGATTCTGACTGGGGTAAGATAGCAAATTTCCTGACCAGGCACCAGCTTGACGGTATAGAACTCTATGTGGACCATTCTCCGCTGCCGGATATACCCGAACATCTCATCGAGGGAGTACACCTTCCCTACTGGATGGGAAGACACAGGGCCTGGCTTGATGATTCTGTATTCTCCTCGGATGTTGAGGAAGCCGAAAAAACCTATCTCTTTGGCGGGCAGAGTCGTGAGGAGATTGTCGGTAATTTCAGAAAAGCAATGGAGAATGCAAGCCTTCTTGATGCCTCATATGGTGTGTTCCACGTGGCGTATGTGGAACTGGAACATGTGTTCACGCGTAGTTTCAACTGTACTGATTATGATGTAATGGATACGACAGCCGAGTTCCTGAACGAATCCGTGGAAGTCTTCTCCTCAGGTGAACCTCCGGTAAGCCTGTTCTTTGAGAATCTCTGGTGGCCGGGACTAACCTTCCTCGATGCAGGACCGATCAGGCATTTCACCGAGCAGCTTGATTTTGATAACTGGGCCTTCGTGCTTGATGTTGGTCATCTCATGAATGCGACAAAGGAATGCAGGGAGGAGGAATGTGCGGTGGACACAGTTCTAAATGTACTCTCAAAGCTTCCGGAGGATATAGTTGATCGTATTGAAGGTATGCATTTCCATCACAGTCTTTCCGGGGAAATTATGCAGTCAGGTCCTGATTCTTCAATTCCCGAGGGATTTGAGGAGATGGCTTTCTTCGACCGTCTGGGCAAAGTCATGGGAGTAGTTGAGAAAATGGACCAGCATATGCCCTTCACCCACGAGCGTTGCTCGGAGATCGTGGAATATGTATCTCCGGATTACCTGACCCATGAATTCATTATTCATGATCTGCAATCCATTGACGAAAAGATAAGGACCCAGCGTGCTGCCCTTAATAGTAAATTCATTTATGAGTATTGATTCTGTCATCCTTCGGTGGATGCGAAACGGTATGCATCAAGGTTATTTACACTTATAGAGAATGTATGAGGTGCGGAATTTATATATACATGGGTGTATAATCCATTAATATCTATGAGCCGAGACGATAATAACGAATCTGAAGATCCCGAGCATCTTGACCGTTTGAAACTTTTCAGTGCTCTGGGTAGTGAAACCCGCCTGAGAATGCTCGAAAAACTGACAGAAGGGGAAATGCATATCTCCGAACTTGCACGTGAACTGGACATCTCGGTTCCGGTTGCAGCAAAACATGCAAATATTCTCGAAGCAGCGGATCTCATACAGAGAAAAGTATACGGCAAGACTCATGTTCTGCAGCTAAATGACAGGAATCTGTTCAAGGCTCTCGATATATTCGCACCTGCCAAGACAGTTGAGGTGGAAAAGGGCACAACTCTTCTTGAAGCACTGAAAAAGGTGGCTGTTGTCGAGGTCAGGAACATACGCGGTCAGGAGAATATTGTTTCAACAAATGGCGAAGAAGGTTTTTTTGTTTATGAGGTGGATGGTGAATTTTCAGATAAGACCGTCAGCAATTTTACATTTGACGAAAATGCCACTGTCATGTGGAAAAAACTTGAACCTGTAAGTGTCCTTAAGATCAAGGTTAAAGTCAAGGAAGAATAATTCCAGCATTTGATTCTGTTTTTTACATTTTTACTGTTTATTCTCTGCTCTGTTAATACTTTCACTCCGCTTGGTAGCCGCTTATATAGTCTGATACAGGATTAATAAGCAATGACCAGTAGGCACACTGTTAATGAACACCATATGACACTCACGGAGAGGATGAAGGTACTTTCCGAGGGAACTAAGTATGATAGCTGCAACCAGAGTGCCGTATGTCACGCCTTCGGGCCTGACGGTCGTTGTATCCAGCTGTACAAGACCCTGCTTACAAATTCATGTTCAGGTGAGTGTAGTTATTGTCCCAACAGATGCGGGAGGGATTCTGTAAAGGCATCCCTGACGCCTGAGGAGATCACAAAAATTACGTGGTCCTTCTACAGGAAAAATGCCATTGAGGGTCTTTTTCTCTCTTCCGGTGTTATCGGTGATGCTGAGAACACTGCCGAGAAGCAGCTTGAAGTGGCAAGACTCCTGCGAAACCAGGGCTTTACCGGCTACATCCATATGCGTGTTATGCCGGGCACTCCTTTGTATCTGCTGGAGGAGATTGCAGATTATGCGAACAAGTTCGGTGTGAACGCTGAGACCACAAGTTCTGTGAACTATTCGGAGATATGCCCGAATTTCGATTACAAGAGTGATGTGCTCCAGAGGCTAAAGTGGACCAGGGACCTGATAAACAAAAAGAGAAAGGAAGTCGGCTATGGTGGCCGAATAGTGGGTGCCAATGACACTCAGTTCGTGGTGGGGGCTCTGTCGGAGCCAGACCGTGAGATCGTGCAGACCGTTGATAAGTTCATGGATAAATATGAACTGAGGCGGCCATATTTTATGAGTTTTGATCCGGTCCCGTCCACACCTCTTGAGAACAATCCCTCATCCCCCAGATGGAGGGAGATCAGGCTCTACCAGACATCCTATCTTCTGAAGGATTACGGCCTGAAAGCCTTTGATTTTGACAT
>DACO01000103.1:0-1050 GCA_002508635.1 Methanolobus sp. UBA118
CTCAATATCGAGCAGATACTGGACAAGGTCAGGGAAGCAGACAGGCTCGGCGCAACCGAAGTATGTATCCAGGGTGGTCTGTTGCCTGATGTTGATCTGGATTTTTATCTGAACATCATTGAATCCGTCAGAGAGGAGTTCCCGCACATAAGCACCCATGCCTTCTCACCCATGGAGGTCTATCATGCAGCAAGGCAGAGTGACGTTTCTGTGGATGATGCTCTGCTGGAACTTAAAAAAGCAGGCCTTGGCTCCATGCCGGGGACAGCTGCCGAGATCCTTTCCGACAGGGTCAGGAAGATCATATGTCCCAACAAGCTCAGTACTGACGAATGGGTCGATGTTGTCACAAAGGCACACAGGACCGGGATCCCAACCACCGCTACCATGATGTACGGACACATCGAGACCATGGAAGAGCGTATCGATCATATCATGCTTATCCGGGAAGTCCAGAAGACCACAGGCGGTATCACTGAATTCGTTCCCCTGCCCTTTATGCCCTATAATAACCGTATAGGAGAGAAGATGCTGGAATCGGGTCAGTATATAACCCCCGGTATGGAAGATCTCAAAATATATGCTCTGGGCAGAATTATTCTTAACACACATGTTAATAACATCCAGTCAAGCTGGGTGAAACTTGGCAAGAAGCTTTCACAGGTTGCCCTGTTCTGCGGTGCCAATGATCTGGGAGGAACACTTATGGAGGAGAAGATATCCAGATCTGCAGGTGCAAGCAACGGAGAATTCATGTCCGGACAAGAACTTGAATGGTTCATCAGGTCATCTGACAGGCAGCCAAAGCAGAGGAATACGGTCTATAGCAAGTTCTTTGATGCAACAGATCAATCAAAAACAGGTGTAAAGATCGCATAAGGTATGCACATGAGAGCAGTGATCCCCTACAAAAAACAAAATGCAAAATCAAGGCTTTCTCCGGCTCTTACACTTGAAGAGAGGGAATACTTTGTTGAGCTTATGCTCAGGGATGTTGTGGAAAGCCTGCAGGCTGCCGGAGTGAATAAGATCGACGTGCTCACAACACCC
>DACO01000103.1:1382-11067 GCA_002508635.1 Methanolobus sp. UBA118
CCCCTTGTAACTCCGCAACATATAAGAAATATCACGGATATTGAAGATGATCTGGTCATCGTTCCCGGAAAAGGCGGAGGGACGAATGTCCTCTTTATAAAAAATCCTGACAGTTTCTATGTCAGGTACTATGATTCCAGTTACATTAATCATTGCAGAATTGCTCAGGAGATGCAACAATCGGTTCATGTCTTTGATTCCTTTCTGCTGAGTACCGATATCGACGAACCTCAGGACCTGGTGGAGATCATGCTTCACGGTCATGGTTTGTCAAAATCCTATATTGACAGCAAGTTCGGTATGGAGGATAACGGCAGGGCACGGGTCAGAGTAAGCCTGTGTCAGTGAGATAAAATCTGCTGCTGACAGGGCCGAATATCTTGCGGTTCCCGTTCTAAAAGGGAAAAAAGATATACTTTCTTCAAGAATCTTCTATAAAAAGTTACATTTAATACAGGTGATAATTGGTGACCATTAAAGTGAACAAGTTCAAATGCGGATACTGCGGTGCATGTGTAGGTGTGTGCCCTGCCGGTGCGCTTGAGTTGGTCGAAACTTGGATCGAAGTGGATGATAATTGTACAAGCTGCGGGATATGTGCTAAGATCTGCCCTCTGGGAGCTATTGAGGTGAGCAGGTGAAAGAATATTATGATGTGGTAGTGATAGGAGCGGGTCCTGCAGGTTCGATCACAGCTAAAACCGCAGCAGGAAAGGGTTTGAGTGTCCTTTTGATCGAGAAGAGACAGGAAATAGGAGATCCCGTAAGGTGTGCGGAAGGTGTAAGCAAGGTCTGTCTTAAGAAACATATCGATCTGGACGACCGGTGGATATGTGCCGATGTCAAGGGTTCACGCATATTTTCCCCCGACGGTACAATGATAGAAATGGCAGAAGAGGTTGCAGGTGCCGAGGTCGGCTATGTCCTTGAACGTAAACTGTTTGACAGGGCCCTTGCATATGAAAGTGCTAAAGCTGGTGCCGAGGTATTTGTAAAGACAAGAGCCACCGGACTCATCATCGAAGACGGTTTTGTCAGGGGTGTCAGGATAATGCACCGGGGCGAAGAACGTGAAGTCCGCTGTAAGATAGTCATTGGTGCTGATGGTGTTGAATCAAAGGTAGGCAGATGGGCAGGCATTGATACATCTCTCAAACCGGTGGATATTGAGACTTGTGCACAGTTCCTGATGAGTAATACGGGTATAGATCAGGAATATTGCTATTTCTATCTCGGCAATGAGATGGCACCTGCAGGGTATATCTGGATCTTCCCCAAAGGTAATGGTCTGGCAAATGTAGGAATAGGTATTCTGGGAAGTAAATCCGGCCAAAAGACTGCGGTTGAATATCTTGAAGATTTTGTGGCGGATAAGTTTCCTGATGCCCGTGTCCTCGAAGTGGATGTGGGGGGTGTTCCTGTAAGTGGCAGTATAGATAAGACAATTGCAAACGGTCTGATGCTTGTGGGGGATGCTGCAAGGCAGTCCGATCCGATCACAGGCGGAGGTATTGTCAATGCCATGGAGGCTGGTGAGATTGCCGGTGAGGTTGCCTATGAAGCAATTTCCTCAGGTGATCTTTCCGAGACAAAACTCGGGGAGTATGAGAAAAAATGGCGTTCCACAGTCGGTATGGAGATCGATAACAGTCTCATTGTCAAAAACGTGTTCATCAAATTCACCGATAAGGAACTCAACGACCTGGCTCATTCACTAAAAAATGTCAATTTTTCAACAATGAGCCTGCTGGATCTTCTTTATGCCCTTTTCAAAGCCAACAGGAAGCTTCTGTGGGATCTGAGAGTATTGTTCAAGAACGTTGCCAAATACGGGCTTGACTTTGAACGCTGAGAAGACAGATTATACTGTCTTCTTTTTCTTATTCTTTTTTACTCCGTATCTATCTTCTCCAGAATTCCGGTGTAAGCATAACAATAACCGTGAAGACCTCAAGCCTTCCTATCCACATATTTGCTATCAGTAAAAGCTTTCCAAGAGCAGGTACTACATCGAAATTGGACATGGGGCCAACAGCATTGAATCCCGGACCTATATTACCCAGTGTGGCGATGGATGCCGTGATAGAGCTTATCAGTTCCATTCCAAGAAGAGAAAGTAATGCTGTGGATACTGCAAAGATCATCACATAGATGACGGCAAATGATACTATTGCCTGCATGATTTCTTCGGGCACTGTTTTATTGTTAAACTTGATCGGCTTTACAGCTTTTGGATGAATGGACCTGAAAAGAGCGTTCTGTGAGTACTTAAGCAGTAACAGGAACCTGACCACCTTTATTCCTCCTGCTGTGGAACCTGCGCATCCGCCAATGAACATAACTGCGAGCAGAACGATCCTCGCAGAATCGGTCCACATGTTAAAATCAGCCGTGGCATAGCCTGTTGTTGTGACTATTGATACTACCTGGAATATGGCATACCTGAAGGAAAGCAGGATATTCTCTCCCATATCATTCCAGAGGGAAAAGGTCAGAATTGCGGTTGCAGCCAGTACTATAAGTGTATAGAATTTGAATTCATTATCTTTTATCAGGCTCTGGCGGTCAGTATACAGGGTCCTGTAATGAAGAGCGAAGTTTGCTCCTGCTATGAACATAAAGACAGTGATTATTCCTTCAATAAGAGGGCTATGGAATGCGGCGATTCCTTCTGCATAAGGGGAAAATCCACCGGTGGACATTGTGGTAAATGTATGTGTAACAGCATCATACAGCGACATACCGGCAAGCATTAGCAGTGCAGCCTGTATTGCGGAAATTGCGACGTAGACCGTCCAGAGGATCCTGGCGGTTTCCCTGATCCGCGGTTTTATCTTATCTTCCGTGGGACCCGGTGCTTCAGCCCGGAAAAGCTGCCTTCCGGCGACACTGAGCTTTGGAAGGATCGCTATGAAAAGCATGATGATACCCATTCCCCCAAGCCACTGGGTCATGTTACGCCAGAAAAGTATGCTTCTGGAATGACTTTCTATGTCCTGGAGGATGGTTGCTCCGGTTGTAGTGAACCCGGACATTGATTCAAAAAGAGCGTTAATAGGAGTAATTCCGTCAAGCAGGTAGGGGATTGAGCCGAAAACAGCAGCCGTAAGCCATCCAAAGGCAACAATTGCAAAGCCTTCTCTGATCTTCCAGTCACCTTCGGCCTCATATCTATATGAGATTACAATGCCCAGAACACCGGTGACCAGTATGGCAACTGCAAAGGGCAGCAGTGAATCCCCGTAGTAGAAAGCAACCAGGAGCGGTACGACCATCACAAGTCCGAGGAACCTGAGCAGATTTCCCAGTACATTGAGTATGATCGCATAGTTCATCATGGGGACACACCATTAAAATGACTTATTTGAACAGTTTTTCCACCTGAGTATTTGCGGATTGAAGGGCAAACACAACTACTCTGTCTCCTTCTTCAATTACATATTCACCACGGGGAACGACAGTGTTTCCTTTGTGGACCACCATACTGACAATGGCTCCTGGCGGGAACTTGACGCTTTTAAGTGGTTTTCCTACAATTTTTGATTTTTTGGAAGTGGTATATTCTATTATCTCTGCTTTTTCTCCTTCTATGGTGGTAACTGTCTCGATTCCCTGGCCCATTGTCAGTTTCAGAACCTCGCTGACTGTGGCCTGCCTGGGACTTACAGCACTGTCCACACCTACCATCTCAAAAAGGGATACATAGTCCGAGCGGTCAGCTCTTGCTATTACTTTCTGAACGCCAAGCTGTTTGGCGATCAGTGCACAGAGAAGGTTTTTCTCATCGCTGTTTGTTACCGCTATGACAACATCCATTTCTCCGACACCTTCTTCCTTGAGAAGGTTGATATCGGTGCCGTCACCATTGAGCACAAGGGTGTTGGGAAGCTCATCTGCTATCTGGGTGGAGCGTTCCTTATCAGCCTCTATGACCTTCAGATCGAACTCACCTTTGGATACAAGTTTTGCAAGGTAGAAGCCTACGATCCCGCCTCCTATTATCATGACCTTGCTTCGCCCGCCGACCTTTTCACCGAACTTGTCACGTACATCTTTCATGGCAGCAGGCTTTCCGATGACGACGATGTGATCATTCTCCTGTATCTTATCCTCGCCATGTGGGATTATTACTTCAGAGTCCCTGAAAAGAGCACTTACAATACAGCAATTGGCCATGTGAAGTTCCTGTAACTCTTTTCCCACAAGCTGACTGGCATCGGATACGGCAAATTCCATCATCTCAACCTTTCCCTCTGCAAAATATTCCGCTCCTATGGCATAGGGAATCGAAAGTATCTCTGCGACTTCCGAGGCCAGCGTGAGTTCGGGGCATATCATGGTATCTATGCCGATCTGGGTACGTTTTGCAACGGGTTTATCAATATAATCGGGATTACTGACCCTTGCAACGGTATTCAGCTTTCCGTCATCCTTTACAATAAGTTTTGATGCCATGCAGGCGACAATGTTGACCTCATCCGATCCGGTAACGGCCACAAGTAGATCCGTGTTTTCCAGAGCCCGGGTAAGTATGGATACATTGGCACCGTTGCCCTGTATTACCTGAACATCGAGTTCATTGGCACGCTCGCATGCTTCCTCGCTCTGGTCAATGATAACAACATCATTTGCCTGGTGAAGTGCTTTTGCAATATGATAACCGACTTCACCGGCTCCGATGATTACAATTTTCATATTATTCCTTCATAATACGTGTAGTTGATAGAACAAACACGCCATATATCCGGTATTGCTTTTTAAACCTTACCGTTATATCGGAAAAAAAGAAATAAAAAAAGATTTTGCATACTCGGACTTTGAATTTTAATCAAATGCTTCCTTTACTTTGTCGAATATGCCCTTGCCACCTTTGGTATGCTTTGCCTGCTTACCTTCTGTTGCAAGGTTTAGTTTCTTGAAAAGCTCTTTCTGCTCGTCGTTGAGTTTTGTAGGTGTCCTTACAACGACCCTAACAAGCTGGTCACCCTGGCCGCGTCCATGCAGGTATGGCATTCCCTTGCCCTTCAGGCGTAATATGGAATGGGTCTGGGTTCCGGGCTTGATGTTCATTTTGACTTTCCCGTGCAGTGTCGGGACCATCACATCATCGCCAAGGGCTGCCTGGGTGAAGTTGATCGGCAGCTCATACAGTATATCATCTCCGGCACGCTCGAATAGCTTATGGGGTTCAACATGGATGACCACGTAAAGGTCACCTGGCGGAGCACCCGGACTTCCATCCTCTCCTTCCCCGCTTATCTTTAAACGCATTCCGTTATCCGCACCCTTGGGTATCTTTACGGAGATCTTGCGTACCTTTTTCTGCTTTCCTGTACCTCTGCACGCTGCACAGGGATCTTCTATGATCTGGCCCGTACCATGACATGTATTACATGTGGTTGTTGACATGAAGCGTCCGAAGGGTGTATTACGGGCATGTGTGACCTGGCCCGATCCCTGGCATGTGCTACATGTTTTGGGTTCTGTGCCCGGCTTTGCACCGGTTCCGCCACATACTTCACATCTTTCAGCTCTGGGGACATTGATCTGTGTCTCGGTTCCCTTTGCAGCCTGATCAAGTGTGATCGTCATATCATATCGCAGATCAGAACCTCTTACAGGTCCACGGCGTTGCTGTCCGCCACCAAAACCTCCGAAGCCACCGAAACCTCCGAAGGCGCCACCGAAAATACCGCCGAGGATGTCTTCAAGGTCTTCGAAACCTCTGAAGTCAGCATTTCTGAATATATCTTCCTGGCTGTAACGACTATCAATACCGGCATGACCGAAACGATCGTACTGCTCTCTCTTCTCGGCATCGGACAGAACAGCATATGCCTCGGATATCTCTTTGAATCTCTCCTCAGCATCCGCTTCTTTGTTCTTGTCCGGATGGTACTTCATCGCAAGTTTACGATATGCTTTTTTGATCTCAGCTTCTGTTGCATCTTTCGATACACCGAGTATTTCATAATAATCGCGTGTAGTGGACATGTATGATTCCTGTGAATTTCCTCTGCTATAAAAATATCAATGTAAGATACTGTCACAATTGCAGTATCTTACTTGTAGTTTTCTTAGCTCTGCTTCTCATCGTCGTCGACTACTTCATAGTCAGCATCAACGATGTCCTCGTCAGAGGATTCTTCCGCTGAGGATGTTGCACCCTCCTCGGCTGAAGCAGCTGAAGCAGCCTCTTCCTGTGCCTTCTGGTACATTGCAGCGGATATGTCATACATGGCAGTCTGGAGGGCTTCGGTCTTGGTCTTGATATCCTCGATATCATCGCCTTCCATTGCCTTCTTCAGATCCTCCTTTGCCTCTTCGACCTTTGATTTCTGCTCGGCTGTTGCAACATCTCCGGCTTCTTCGAGGGTCTTCTCAGTTGCATTTATAAGGGATTCTGCCGTGTTCTTGACCTCGACTTCTTCCTTACGCTTCTTATCTTCCTCTGCATGTGCTTCAGCATCCTTTACCATCCTGTCGATCTCCTCATCGCTGAGACCACCAGGCTTCTGGATGGATATGGACTGTTGCTTACCGGTTCCAAGGTCCTTTGCTGTAACATGAAGGATACCGTTCGCATCGATATCAAAAGTTACCTCTATCTGCGGAACACCTCTTGGTGCAGGTGGAATTCCGTCAAGTGTGAACTTTCCAAGTGTCTGGTTCGCAGATGCAATACCTCTCTCACCCTGAAGTACATTTATTTCAACAGACGGCTGGCTGTCAGCAGCGGTGGAGAATATCTGGCTCTTCTTTGTGGGTATTGTCGTGTTCCTCTCGATAAGAGGTGTTGCGACTCCTCCGAGTGTCTCGATACCAAGGGTCAGCGGTGTGACATCGAGCAGGAGCACATCGTGAACCTCTCCGCTGAGAACTCCGGCCTGGACTGCCGCTCCGATAGCTACTGCTTCATCAGGATTGATGTTCTTGTAAGGGTCCTTGCCTGTGGCCTTACGTACAAGTTCAACGACTGCCGGGATCCTTGTGGAACCACCGATAAGCAATACCTTTTCGAGGTCTGCAGGCTTGAGCTTTGCGTCCTCAAGTGCACGGTTGACAGATACCAGTGTCTTGTCGAGCAGGTCTGAGACCATCTTCTCGAACTGTGCCCTTGTGATGTCCATATCAATATGTTTGGGCTGTCCGTCGGAATCTGCAGTAACGAAAGGCAGGTTGACGTTTGTGGATGTTGTACTTGAAAGCTCGATCTTTGCCTTCTCTGCTGCATCCTTCAGACGCTGCATTGCAGCCTTGTCCTTAGAAAGGTCAATCCCTTCTTCCTTCTTGAATTCATTGACAATGTGATCAACAATTCTCTTGTCGAAATCATCTCCACCAAGGTGTGTGTCACCGCTTGTGGAAAGTACCTCGAAGACTCCTTCTCCGAGCTCAAGGACGGATACATCGAATGTACCTCCTCCAAGGTCGTATACCATGATCTTGTGGTCGCCTTCTTCCTTGTCTATTCCGTAGGCAAGTGATGCTGCGGTCGGTTCGTTAATGATCCTTTTTACGTTGAAACCTGCAATGGAACCTGCGTCCTTTGTTGCCTGTCTCTGTGAGTCATCGAAATATGCAGGTACGGTAATGACAGCCTCTGTTATGGTTTCACCGAGATATGCTTCGGCATCGTCCTTGAGCTTGCGCAGGATCATTGCCGAGATCTCCTGTGGGGTGTAGTCCTTTCCATTGAGTTCTACTGTGTAATCCCCTTCACCGATGTGCCTTTTGATTGAACTTACACTGTTATCGGGATTTGTGATCACCTGTCTTTTGGCAATCTGTCCAACAAGCTTTTCCCCCTTCTTGGAAAAGGCAACAACTGAAGGTGTTGTTCTGCCACCCTCTGCATTCGGGATTATAGTAGGCTCCCCACCTTCGATAACCGCCATACATGAATTTGTTGTTCCAAGGTCAATTCCCAAAATCTTTCCCATACTAATTACCTCTTCATTAATTGATACGTACTATTATGTTCTTATTTTATTTTACAGCACTCTTACTTTGAAGAGTTCTTTTCTTCTTCATCGGGCTTCTTTGATACTGCGACCATTGCCGGTCTTATCACCTTCGTATGGAGGTAATAACCGGGTTTGCAGACATTGACGACCTTTCCTTCTTCGTGCTCGGGGTGTTCAACATGCATTATGGCTTCGTGCAGGTTTGGATCGAATTCCTCTCCGTGGCACTCGATCTTTTGAAGACCTTCCTTCTCAAGGATCGAAGTGAATTGTTTGAAGACCATTTCTACACCCTTCACGACAGATTCAATGTCATCCGTCTGTTTTGCAGATTCTATTGCCCTCTCAAAGTTGTCATAAACTTCAAGTAACTCTGTGATTATCTGTTCGACTGCGAACTTGCGGTATTCTTCTCTTTCGCGAATACTTCTTTTCCTGAAGTTATCAAATTCTGCAGTGAGCCGTAACAGCTTTTCCCTAAGTTGCGCGGCTTCATCTTCGGCCGGGCACTCATCTTTGGCGGAGTTCGCTGTTTCCGAACCAAGATCACCACTATTCTCAGGTTCTTTATCCATCTCAATATCTCCAGAGTTCAATGTATGATTGAGTGTACGCACTAATCATTGTTAGGGGTTCTATAAATAGTTTTCGGATCTTAAGAAGGTTTTTGCAAAAAAAGAAACGATTTAATTGAAAAAATATCGATATAATTGGTAATATCTATATTATATGATACTAGTAAGCCGACTGTAGCTTATGTTGAAGGGTCCTGATTATGAGCATGCTCACAACCATACATATGGCAAGGGCTGAGATCAGATGTCCCCATCCGACAGTACTGATACCTTCTGCCATGGCATACCTGATACCCGTAAAGAATGCTGTTGCCGAAAAGGTTGCAACAAATGATGCAATGGCTCCTCCGATGAGTGACCCAAGATAATCCGCACCCCTGTCCTCAAAATAGACCGACCCTGCAATAAAGATTACGGCGAACATCAGCAGTATGATCGGAAAGGGGACAGAAGGAGAGCCTGTTTCTGCCAGATTCATAATACCCATGGCCACGCCTATCATGAATATCGCCAGTGTGGTGGATACTGCAATAGCCTGCACAAACGGATTGTCAGCATTAAATTCCATATTCATCCCTGCTTCTAATTCACTTGATAGTATATATTTATTTTTAATTTATATTATTAGTAACAAGTCCTAGTAATAGCAAATAATATATTAAATAATGCACTTGCATGCAACATGAAAATACTTCTTGCAGAGTACGCTGTCGGAGCAGGTCTTGAAGGGACCCTGATGCTGGAAGGCGCAGCCATGCTCGGGACACTTGTGGACAGTTTCTCAAGGCTCGGGCATGAGGTCGTATACCTTTCGTCCGGTCCGAAATTCAGTAGAGGAAGAGCAATCAGATCCTGCATTGAAGATTTCGAAAATGTACTTGAGAGCGAAGCGGCAGAATGTGATGCAGGGCTTGTTATCGGTCCGGATGAGATGCTTGCTGAACTCTCGGCAATTATTAAGGATAACACGCTAAATCTGGGATGCTCGCCGGAGTCTGTTAGTATCTGTGCTGATAAACTGGAGTGCACCCGGAAATTGCGGGCATGTTCTATAAATGTGCCAGAAATCTATGATAAAGAATATCAGGGTCTGTGCCTGATAAAACCAAGATTCGGATGTGCATCCGAGGGTGTGAGGATCTC
>DACO01000103.1:11416-11882 GCA_002508635.1 Methanolobus sp. UBA118
GATCACAAAAACCCGGATTCGGGTGTAAGTTATCACGGTAACATGGTACCTTACAGGACAGATTATGAGAAAGAACTGTTTGATATTGCAGGTGCTACTGCAAAAGCACTGAAATGTAACGGTTATATCGGAATTGACATCGTACATGGTGAAAAGGATAGTTATATAGTCGATGTGAACCCACGGCCAACAAGTGCTGTTTTCGGACTTGCGAGGACATTGAAAGCCGAGATTGGTGATCTTCTCCTGAAGAACATATCAGGAGATCTTCCTGACACAGTTGACCTTGAAGGAGAGTTCTCGTTCACAAAAGATGACTTTGAGGATATTTTATGAAAATAATCGGAATTGATATCGGTGGTGCAAATACAAAGCTTGCTTCTGCCGATGGTGAGATAATTGAATTACACTATATTCCTTTATGGAAGGATACCAGGCTCCCTGAAGCTCTGGATGAGATAGCCGA
>DACO01000122.1 GCA_002508635.1 Methanolobus sp. UBA118
AAGTTCTTTATAGAAATGGGTGTCGGTGAAACGGATATCAGTATCAGTATGGATACACTCTATGCAGAGAACCGCAAACTTGTGGACCCGACAGCTAACAGGTACTTCTTTGTATGGGACCCAGTTGAGATCGAGATCACAGACAAAGAAACCTGCACAGTAACTCCACCCCTGCATCCCACAGAGGAGCGTGGAAACCGTGAAATAGAGGCCGGTCCGAAACTGTACATATGTAAGGAAGATGCAGACAAGCTATCTGTTGGCTCGAAGATAAGGCTAAAGGACCTCTACAATGTAGAGATCACTTCCCTTGAGCCCCTGAAGGCAGCTTACCTGAACGATTCCATAGAATCTGTGAAGAAGGAAAAGATGAAAATTGTCCACTGGGCGCCTGTCGACGGAATACCCGTAACCGTGTTATCACCTGATGGCGAGTTCCACGGAATCGGTGAAAAGCAGATAGCCAATGAACTGGACAATATGGTCCAGTTTGAGAGGTTCGGATTCTGCCGTATTGACGATGTTGGTAAGGAAATTGTGGCTTACTATACGCATAAGTGAGGGATAATAACTGTCCCTTTACTTCTTTCTTTATTTCAATTCCACCTGCTATTTTGATATCAATCACCGAAAGTCCTGTAATAGGCCCTGTCTTCAAAAAACACAAGCACAGCTTCACAGCTTACAGAATCATAATTATTATCTGCTGCCTTCAGGCCCTTTGGCAACCATATTGAGCGTCCTGAAAAACCCTTTTTCCTGAGAACTTCAATTGTTTCAAGCGCCATAAGGGAAGGACATTTGCAAGTTTCAACAAGAACAGAGTTATCATAATCAAGGCGAAAGTCTTTCCCGAACAATTCCATGCCTCTTTCGACATAGTATAGCTCTCTGTAATCATAACCCTCCTCCAGGCATTTATTAAGACGCAAGCTGCCACATTTTCTAATCCATTCGTTGTGACTTTTCTGTTGCTGCTCTTCACGAATGGCTTCCTCTTTTTGTCGCTTCTCAAATAGCAGGGCAGTTTCACGTTCTTTTCTCAGAAATTCACGTCTGGCACTTTCATTATATGCCTTCAGCTCCCCTCTTGCCTCATCCCATCTATTCATACACTGCCTGGCATCATCCAGTACCTCATTGATACAGATATCACATTCCAGCACCTTCCGGGCTTTTCTGATAATAAGGTCCTTGATGTTCACTTTCCCTGTTTTCAGACGTGCCGGCCTGAACTCACGCTCATATGTGCTTTCATCCAGTTTTTTACCTGCAGTATATACAAGGTTCTCAATCTCTATATCGCCCGATTCGTCAAAAAGAGGATATTCTATCTCGATATCGAATATATATTTGTGATCAAGGCTTAAGGGAAGCACCCCATATGCCACGGAAGGAAAAAACCTCACATCAAGCATAACTCCGGTAGGATAATGTTCATGATCTATGCCCTTTGAATGAAGCTTTGAATGGTCCATGGGACTTATGGGCCAGTGAAGGGATTGTTCTACCATGCTTTCTTCAGAGACCGACTCCTGCTTATCAGGACATAGTTTCACTCTTCCCTTTACTTCAGCCATTGCACCGGACATACCTGCTCACACATAACTCCATCTTGTTGGATCATACTTAGCTGAAGATTTGATATCGCTGTATATTAAATTGAAGAAACTGTGGTGAAAGTATTAGCAAAACTCAGGCAGAAATCCGAAACAAAATACAAGCTGGAATAAGAAGAAAGTAAGAAATTAAAAAGAATCAGATTAGACAGGTATCCAGGTTAATCCGGATCATGCAGAGCATTCCTGGACCATGATCTTTGAAGCCATTCCCTTTCCGAGTGCATAACTGCATCCGTTCAGTTCAACGATAAGGGAACCCATGTTGTCTCTCTTTATCCTGAGGAAAGAATTCTCGATAAATCCCATGGATATGAGGCGATTCATCAGGGAACGACCTGCGTTGATAGATACGATCTTGCTTGTTTTGCCTTCCGGCATCATAACCAACGGCATTACTGGAGCCACCTTTTCACCTCTATGTACTTTGAATTGTCTTTCAGGATATGTTTATTACGATAGTAGTCCTTTGTAGGGATACCTAATATCCTTTGACAACTCGATATAGTGTTTAATACTATATATAAGTTCCCGAGTACGAATAAAAGTTGACAATTAAACAAACTCACTTGAGTTAGTGACAGAAAGGATTTAAAGAATAGTTCATATCCATAAACCATGCCAAATGACATGGAAAAAAGATCAGCACCGGAACTTGCAATGGGAGTCAGGAATATGGCCTCCCTTAGAGCCTGCAGGGATAACACCGATGCTGTCTATTTCTCCCTTGACAGGTTAAGTCTCAGATCAAGAGCACAGGACATCACAACCGGCAATCTGGCAAATTTTGTAGAGAGTGTACACAGATACGGAATAAAGGCTTACCTTGCAGTAAACTCCGTAATTTACCCTGATGATCTGCAGGAACTGAACGATGTCATGGAAACAGCAGCATCTGCTGAGGTTGATGCAGTGATTGTCTGGGACCCGGCAGCCATTATGAAAGCAGCAGCTAATGACCTGGAAATACATATATCCACCCAGGCAAACGTCTCAAACCAGGAGACTGTCAGTTTCTATGAATCCATGGGTGCAAGCAGGGTGGTGCTTGCAAGGGAACTCAGCCTTGATCAGATCCAGAATATCAGAGAAAACACGGATATTGAGCTGGAGGCTTTCGTACACGGTGCCATGTGCCAGGCAGT
>DACO01000121.1 GCA_002508635.1 Methanolobus sp. UBA118
ACAGGAAGACTGCAGTTATAGTTCTCACATATATAGGCAGTTGCTTTTCCATCTTTCATTTCCATTCCACTGACAAACCCTGCCACCTTCTCTATTCCGGAGCTTTCTCCGGAAGGCTTGAAGATCAGCACTTTATTCGGAATGAAATCATGGTTGATGCAGGACAGTATTTCTTCGGTATTCTCATCTCCGGATTCACCCACAACTACGATTTCCCTGGAGGGGCCGATAGCAAAATCAAGTGCCGACAAAAGCTGCGTGTACCCAAGTGGAACTTTCTGAACCTGACTTGCGAATGCATCAAAGACCCCCCTGGCAAGATCCTCAAGATCCGTATCTGCTGTCATACGTCCAAGCCGTAGCAGATTGAGTGCACATATTGAGTTGCCTGAAGGACTTGCCCCGTCATATACATCCTTATTTCGATATAACAGGGACTCGGAGTAGTCCGCAGTATGGAAGAATCCGCCATTTTCCTTATCCAGGAAATGTTCTATAAGATGTTCATTTAGCTTTAGTGCTTGTTCCAGGTATTCTGCATTAAATGTCACCTGGTAGAGTTCAGTAAGACCCCAGATGAAAAATGCATAGTCTTCAAGGAAAGCTTCTACAGCGGCCTCGCCTTCTCTGTATCTGTGTAAAAGTCTGCCTTCCTGATTTTGCATATCCTTAATAATGAAATCAGCAACCCTGACGGCAAGTTCCATATACTCTTTATCACCAAATGCAGCGGAAGCTTTAGCAAGTGCAACTATCATCAGGCCGTTCCAGTCAGTAAGTATCTTATCATCTTTTGCCGGACGTATACGCTTCTCACGATGGTCGAACAGTTTTTGCCTTATTGTCTCATACCTGGCTTCCAGGTCTGGGAAGTCCATATTGTTCTCTGCAGCAAAATTTTCCAGATCCTTCTTCTGGTGAAGGATATTCGTGCCTGTTTTGCTTCTGGTGGCTTCTTCAATGAAATTTCCACCGGGAGTGATGTTGAAGAATTTCTTTATGAATTCTGCTTCATCCTTTTCCAGTACATCGTCAATCTCATCTTCGGTCCAGACATAGAATTTTCCTTCTTCCCCTTCACTGTCGGCATCCTCTGCAGAGTAGAATGCGCCTTCCGGTGAGAGCATATCTCTTATCAGGTATCTGAATATCTCCCTGACAACTTTTTCATATCTTTCTTCGTGGTTTACTTGATAAGCTTCTGTGAAAGCTATCGCGATCAATGCCTGATCGTAGAGCATTTTCTCAAAATGGGGTACAAGCCATTGTTTATCAGTTGAGTATCTGTGAAAACCAAATCCTATGTGGTCGTATATTCCACCACGCCGCATTTCCTGGAGTGTTCTTTCCACCATCTCAAGTGCGTCATTATCGCCTGTCCTTTTCCAGTAGCGAAGCAGGAATGTAAGGTGGTGCGGGGTTGGGAATTTTGGTGCGCTTCCAAAACCTCCGTTTATAGGATCAAAGTTATTATGTAGCATTTGGTACGTTCTTTCCAGAACATCCCTGTCCAGAGTTGCTTCCTGTGATTGTTTTGAAGATTCGGAAATTGCTGAGACTATCTGGTCTGCATTCGATATAAGCTCCTCACGCTTTTGTGCCCATGTCTGTTGCAGCATGGGAATAAGATCCAGCATACCGGTGGCACCAAACCTGCTTTCTCTGGGGATATATGTGGCTGCAAGGAAGGGCTTCTTTTCAGGCGTCATGAAAATTGTAAGTGGCCAGCCTCCGCGTCCTGTTAGTGCCTGACAAACGGACATGTATATGCTGTCTATATCCGGTCGTTCTTCCCTGTCAACTTTGATCGGAACGAACGTATCATTTATCAGGCGTGCAACTTCCTCATTCTCAAAGGATTCCCTCTCCATTACATGGCACCAGTGGCAGGTAGAATATCCGATCGAAAGGAAGACAGGCTTGTCTTCTGCCTTTGCCTTCCGGAATGCTTCTTCTCCCCAGGGGTGCCAGTCCACCGGATTGTATGCATGCTGAAGAAGATACGGGCTTTTTTCATGTATTAACCTGTTAGCTCCTCTCCCACTCCGCTCTGTCCTTCTGTCCTGCAATTTTATTACTTCCAGATGTCTTTTTCCCACTCTGAATACTTAATCTGAGTATCTTGTTATTTATACATGCTTACCAATTTTTACAATTCCTTTCCCTTCAATGATATATCATAATGATGATGATTATCATTTAAAATATTAGAAAAAAGTTTATATAATGAACTAATCTAATAAAAATCAGTAAGAAAGTTTAGAATTTAAATTATTATCTGGTTAAAGGTGGTACAAAATGAATATTAAACTGGTTGTTATTCCTGTTATACTATTTGCAGCCGTTATCCTGTTTAGCGGCTTGATTAATGATGGCGCGGCCCCTGCTCCGGAAGTTGATGATGCTCCGGTGGATACTGGAAACCTTGATGATACTCCGGCTCCAGAAGAACAACAGTCTACAGCATCCAGTGATCAGGATAATGTTCCTGAAGAGGAGCCTGAAAAAGAAGAGGATTTAGCTCCTCTTGGAATGGGTGGTGGATCTGCAAGTTTCTCTGGTGGTACATCTGCTGCTCAGACACAAGATGATGGTGAAGAAGAAGTTGGTGATGAAGACGAAGGTGAGGATGAAGAGTCTGGTGAAGAAGAAGGAACAGAAGGTGAGGATGAAGAGTCTGGTGAGGGAACAAATGATAACGGGAACGAAACAGAGGGCAATACCGACGACAATAACAACCTGAACAGTGATGAAGAGCAAGAGGAATATCCATCAACTGAAGAAATACCTGAGTTCCCGACAGTTGCACTTCCAATGCTTGCAATCCTTGGTCTGGCATTTATATTCAGGCGTAAGTAAGTCTAATATCAATTGAACCGTTCTTTACGGTTCAATATTTTACTTTCATATATCCGCCTATCTGTTTTTTACATATGCTTGCGTGCTTTTCTTCGTCTCTTATTAATTGTTCGAGATCTTCAAAGAATTCCTCCAGGTCATCTTCCTTCTCAAACAGTGCTTTTATGACATCTGGATCTGCATTCTTCATGTCTTTATAGGCATTTAATGCAAGGATCTCATATTTTACGATCATACTGAACATTTCCGGGGAAGAGAGTTCCTCAAAATTTAAAATATGATTTGGCAATCCTTTAGGTGTACTCTCAGGTATCTGAATGCTAGCTTTTTTAAGCCATTTTTCGACAATTGATCCGTGCCTGTCAGAATCATGGGACAATATTTCCAGAGCCTCTAAATTGTCATCCATCATTTCCAGACGCCCTTCCCAGGTGCCCATTTGCTCCATCTGTAATTCAAGCCAGTACATCTTCTGCATCAGAGCAATTAGAACTTCCTTATCTTTAATAGCCGGCAAAAAAACCCTCTTTTATTTGTTGATGAATATATAAGACGCTCTATATTTATTTACCTTTGTTGCTTAAAGCGATGCTTACTTATATCAAAGCTGTATTCTCTGGGTAATATTCCGCGAATACTAATTATAATCTGCAATTATCTGGAGGATTTATATCACTACTGCAATAGCCCTTTTAAGCAGCGGTCTTGATTCTGTTACCGCTATATCGATTGCAATGGAGCATACCGAAGTTAAGCTGGCACTGGTGTTTGACTATGGTCAGCGCTCAGCCAGCCGTGAGATCGAGTATGCAAAAAAGATAAGTGAACATTTCGGATTCGAGCTTGAGGTAGTGGGCCTTGGCTGGCTTGCCGGGATAACTGGGACTTCCCTTGTAAATACCAGCAGTGATGTGCCGGAAATGTCTCTTGAGAAGATATCCGAAGAAGCAGACCCTTCAATATGTGTTGAGTCCGCAAAGAGTGTCTGGGTACCCAACCGCAACGGTGTAATGATAAATATCGCTGCAAGTTTTGCAGAAAGTATGGGGATCGATTATGTTATTGTGGGTTTCAATAAGGAAGAAGCTGTAACGTTCCCGGATAATTCTCAGGACTTTATCGATGCCATTGATAATTCTCTTTCCTATTCCACACTGAATAAGGTAAAGGTTATGTCACCTCTTATAGGACTTGACAAAAAGGAAATTGTCTCAAAGGCAATGGAAGTTAACGCTCCTCTAGAATTCAGCTGGAGTTGCTATCACGGAGAAGATGTTCCCTGTGGTACATGCGAGAGCTGTGTGAGAAGAAAGCGTGCTTTTGATGAAGCAGGCGTGGCTGATCCTCTGCTGGTAAGACTTGGTGTATTGCCTGAATAGGCTGTGCTGGGATAATATGGAATGTATAATTTTTGATAAAAGGCTCGATTATGACGGAAGCCAGATATCATCACTCTGGGCATATAATCTGGCGGATTTACAGTCGGATTCTATAATAGCTTTCAGGGGTTCATGTGATGTGAAAATTGAGCATATGATAGATCTTGAGGACAGAAAACAGGGTGATATGATATTCTCCACGGACATGCTACATTTTATAATCGAACATTTCGACTCCACCGATCTCAAACTGATCTATGCAAGGCAGAGGTTGTTCACAGCAATTGTCCGTGAGATTCTCTCATCCCGCTTCCAGGATATAGAAAGAATGGGCGATGATCTTTTCATAAAGGGTAAAAAGCTTACTGTGTCCATTGCAAGTACATCCTCTGTTTCCCAGAAGATCCATTTCGGTATAAATGTGGTTCATGATCACTACGGAAGCCTGGATGAAATGGGAATAGAAGGAGATGAGGTCAGTAGAGTTCTGCGGGAAATAGCAAATGCGTATTTTGATGAGTTCCTTGATATTGAAAAAGACCTCCGCAAATCCCGTCCACTTGATGTGATATAATGTATGCTCCCATAAGCGAGGTATTCTGCTCTGTGCAGGGTGAAGGTCCGTATGTTGGTTCCAGGCAGGCGTTCGTACGCTTTGCCGGATGCAATCTGAACTGTCCCTATTGTGATACACAGACAGAGGATCCTGAAACCTGCAGGTTCGAGGAAAAGCCAGGGTCCGATATTTTTGAGTATCTGGACAATCCGCTCTCCACAAACGCTGTTGAAAGGATGCTTTCCTCTTTTGATAATACACATTCGGTGTCACTTACAGGAGGGGAGCCCCTTCTTCATGCGGATTTCATAGCAGATATGAGCATAACAAGTCCTTTGTATCTCGAATCCAATATGACCATGCCTCATCTGGCAAAGAAAGTAAAGGATAAGTTATCCTTTGTCTCCGGTGATGTTAAAATAATACCTCCTTCTTCGGTGGAGGATTTCGAAAGTCACATTGAGAAAACCATAGAGTGTTTCAGGATACTCAAAACAACAAAGGACAGGGATTGCTTCTGTAAGATAGTTGTCACAAAGGATACGGATGCAGATGATATCGAAGGTGTGATCGGAGCTATTTCAGGTTACATTTCTTGTCTGGTGTTACAGCCTGTTTCTCAGAAGGACAGCTTGCCAGATCCAGGCTACCTGCTGGATCTCCAGAAAAATCTACTCGATTATGTTGATACGAAAATAATACCACAGACCCACAAGATGTGGGGGTGCCTGTAATGAAAATGAAATTAGGAATAATAGATTATATTGACAGTGCCCACTACCTCCCGGAACACGATACATGCGGGGTGGTTCACGGGCATACTTACAAGGTTGAGATCGTGATAGAAGGCGAAAAGAAGGAAAGCGGGATGGTCATGGATTTCTATGAGATCAAAAAGATCGTCAAGGAAGTCCTGAAAGAGTACGACCATGTGCTGCTTAACGAGATACTTGAGTACCCGAGTGTTGAGAATCTCTGTGAACATATGCATTCGACTCTCTCGTCAAGACTTGATTTCCCGCTGTCCCTGAAGATCTGGGAAGGACAGGGCAAGTGGTGTGAAATATGTCCTTAGACAAAGTGTGCAGGATGACACAAAACTATATTATGGGTTAATGCTTATTTTGAGCTGAATTTACAGGAGCTGCCAAGGAGCTGTAAATATGGATAATCAAAAATCAGAAGAATGTGAAATGGAAATTTCCAGGGATAAGGAAGTCAAGAGAGTAATAGCACAACATCCCTGTTATTCCAAAGAGGCCCAGCACAAGTTCGGGAGAATCCACCTGGCAGTAGCTCCGAAATGCAATATTCAGTGTAATTATTGTGATCGAAAGTTTGACTGCGTTAACGAGAGCAGACCCGGTGTTACCAGTGAAGTATTAAGTCCTGAGGAAGCTCTTGAGAAGACAAGACAGGTGCTCGGTGAATATCCTTTCATAAAGGTAGTCGGTGTTGCAGGTCCCGGTGACCCCCTTGCAAACGATGAGACATTCGAGACACTGGAACTTATCAAGAGCGAGTTTCCGGATGTGACACTCTGCCTGAGTACCAACGGGCTTGCACTGCCTGAGAAAATGCCTGACATTCTCAGGACAGGTGTTACAACTCTGACCGTTACGATGAATGCAATCGACCCTGAGATCGAGGCACAGCTCATAAGCCATGTCTCCTATAAGGGAAAGGTCTACAAGGGCGTTGAGGCCGCGGAGATACTGATCAAGAATCAGCTTGAAGGTATCAGGCTTGCAGTTGAGGCGGATCTTGTGGTGAAGGTGAATACGGTGCTTGTCCCGTGTATCAACGATGAGCATATTATCGAGGTCGCAAAGAAGATCAATGATCTCGGTGTTTATATCATGAATGTGATGCCCCTCATCTGTCAGGCAAAGTTTGCTGACAGGGAAGCTCCTTCACCTGCCGAGTGCAAGGCCGTGCAGGATGCATGTGCACCCTATGTACAGCAGATGAGACACTGTCGCCAGTGCAGGTCAGATGCTTACGGTCTGATCGGTAAGGATCTCTCGCAGATGAGTGAGGAACGCCGTAACGTCATTAAACTTGATATGAAAAAGAAGATGCATTCGGATGAGAAGGCTTAGGCCTTTTCACTGAAACCTATTTATTTTGTGTCTGCATTCAATCTAAAAACTCTATCATCATTGTGCAGGTGTTTTTTTTGTATATTGAAGAGCTTGCGGAAAGCATCAGGAACTTCGAAGGGGTAACCCGTAAAAAACCGATATCTGATATTGTCAGTATCTTTGAGACAGTACGTCCTGAGTACAAAGATGCTATTGTGGATTTCGGTGATGACGCCGCTGTTATTGATATCGGAACCGATGATGTCATTCTTTTCGCAGCGGATGCCATATGGGGCAAGATCGTCAATAAAAGTCCCTGGTGGACCGGCTATACTTCCGTGGTTGTCAATGTGAATGACATCTCGGCAATGGGTGGAAGGCCCCTGGCGATGGTAAATGTCATGTCATCCAGTGACCAGGACTCCACCGAAGAGGTTATGAGGGGTATCCGGGACGGGATAAAGAAGTTCGGTGTACCCATGGTCGGAGGCCACATGCACCCGGACACGCCCTATAATTCCCTGGCTGTTTCCATCATAGGTATAGCCAAAAAGGACTGCGTGATCAGGAGTGACACTGCAAAGCCGGGTGACTTTGTCATTGCGGCCTATGATATGGATGGAAGGGTTGGAAAGAATTCTCCCTATAGCTGGGATACAACATCCTTCAAAGATCCTTCAATTGTACGTGACAGGTTCATGGTAATGCAGGAGATTGGCGAGAAAAAGCTTGCAACAGCCGGCAAGGACATAAGCAATCCCGGTACCATCGGCACCCTTGGAATGCTCTGTGAGGTGAGCAGGGTGGGCGCATCCGTGGACCTCAGGAAGATACCAAGGCCGGATAATGTGGATTTCGAGCAATGGCTCAAGATATATCCTGCCACAGGGTACGTTTTGACCGTAAAAGAGGAAAAAGCTGCAGAATGCATTGAAGTGTTTGAAAAATGCGGTATCGTTGCTGCCGTAATCGGAAAGATCGAAGAGACACCTAAGCTTGACATCTACGATGACGATGGAAGAGCAACGGTTTTTGATTTCTCAAAGGATAAAATAACCGGAATCGAAATTTAAGCCGGATAAATTCTGATCTGATCGTAATAAAATAATTTTAGCATGGCTTTCGCTTATTCGCTGTTGATCCATGCTTCCAGTTCTTCTTTCAGGAACTTTTCAGCAGCCTGTACTTCTTCAAGACTTCCACGAAGCACGATAACTTCTCTTTCGGTAGGCTCTACCACAGTAACGCTTACCTTTCTGTCAAGTGGCTCGAGTTCGAACTCTTCCACCAGATCATAGATTATATATGAGGGGGTTCCGGGTGGTATTATGAGATCATAGAGGCCTTCCAGTTCATCTTCACCGATTTCGCTTCTGGCTTTGCTTTCCTCTAGATCCTCAATCTGTAATTTTTTGACCAATTTTATCACCTTGTCTTAAGGCTTGATGGTCCGCGCCGGATAAATAATAATCGCTGCGGGAACGAAATTTTCCTGAAACTGACTGACTATGTTGAAGTATCTTTTCTTTGCTAAAAGCACGATTGAAAGTAATGGATAATGATATCTCTGATGCGGTCCTACCGGTATGTAAGGGAAGGATTTGAATGAGACTGATAGATCTATCAGATGCCAAGGGACAGATAAGGGTGGAGTTTGCAGGATGTAACATGCGCTGTCCTTATTGTGTGCATATACATCAGCCAATGAAAGAATGGTCTGTTGAAGATGTTGTTGATTTTGCAAAAAGGTCCACAACCGAAAATGTTTATCTGGGAGGAGCGGAACCAACTCTCCAGAAGGATCTAATGCCTTTGCTCAGGCAGCTCCATGAAAATGGTAAAAGGGTTATTTTAAAATCAAATGGTATGAGACCTGCCGTACTTGAGGAAGCTCTCCCCTATGTAGAGGGTTTTGTGCTTGAGATAAAGGCTCCGCTTGACGACATTCAGCCTATTATGGAGCTAACAGGCATGTCTGAGGAGCGCAGCAAGAAATATGTAAAACTGCTGCACCAATCCCTGGATATAGCCCGCAGAAAATGGCTCAGGATATGGATAAGGGTCATTCCGGAATATGTGAACAAGGAAACTATGCCACGTATTATGCCAGATCTGGAAGGTGCTTCCGAGGTCATGCTTTACCAGTTCATGAGTAATCCTGAATTCGATCTTCCGTTCAAAGGACATGAAGGACCGACGCCTTCATGGAGTGAGATCAGGGAACTTGGTGAGATGATACTCTCCGGGGTAGAGCAGGTCAGGCTTGTGGGAGATCAGGGAAAGATGGTACTGAAATAAGCTGATTTTGAAATGCTGCTGTAGATTACTTGATCTTGGTCTGGTATGCCACTTATAAATTCCATGGGTTCCGGGACCTATGATAAACTGGTTCTGATTCCCGGCAATTGTCTTTTTCATGATCTGTCCGCTGTCGAGCCTGAAAGCAGTTCTCTTTTTTTCATGGCTGAGGACAGGGGTCTTTGTACTCGTTTTATATATCACAAACACAAACTCGTGATGATGCTTTCTGCCATGAGGTCATACAGGGACTGGCTGGCTGAGAGACTTGATCTTGTCTATTACGGAATTGAGGATGCTACCGATCGAAGCTATAAAGAGAAACTGGCTTATGTTCTTGAAAATCATGGGATAGAGAAACTCGTTACCTATGAATTTGAGGATGAGGGATTTTCAAAGCTTATCAGGACTTTATGCAAGGAAAAGGAAATAATCCTTGAAACAGTTGCTCCTCCCGGTTTTATTAACTCTGTTGATGAATTCAAAAACTACAGGGGAGATACGAAAAAACTGCTGATGAATAACTTTTACATTTTCCAGCGAAAAAGGATGGGATATCTTATCAATGCAGATGGAAAGCCTGCAGGTGGGAAATGGAATTTTGATAAGCAAAACAGGGAAGTTCTGCCGGATTCTGTTCCTGTTCCGTCTCTGCCTTCGTTTTCCGGCGATGTTCATACCGGGGCTGTGGTGGAATTTGTTGAGAGGGAGTTCTCATCCCATCCGGGAAACGGTTATGATTTCTATCTTCCGGCCACTAGAGACGATGCGCTACTATGGCTGGATGATTTTCTTAAATATCGCCTGAAGGATTTTGGCCCATATGAGGATGCGATTAGAAAAGGAGAACCTTTTCTTTTCCATTCAGTACTGTCTCCTCTGTTGAACATCGGCCTGCTGACACCTTTCGAGGTAGTTGAAAAATCTCTGGACCATTATGAAAATAACCGGGATACAATTCCTCTGTCGAGTATAGAGGGTTTTATTAGACAGATTATAGGCTGGCGTGAGTTTATGAGAGGTATGTATCACGGACCTGACATGAGAGGGAACTTTTTCGGACATCAGCGAAAGCTAAGTGAAAAATGGTACACTGGTGAGCTTGGAATCGAAGCTGTGGATGATGTGATCGGAAAAGTGCTCAAATACGGTTACTGCCACCATATAGAAAGACTAATGGTTCTCGGTAATTTCATGTTGCTGTGCGAGATTCATCCTGATGAGGTCTACAGATGGTTCATGGAGTTGTTCGTTGATGCATATGAATGGGTTATGGTGCCGAACATATATGGTATGAGCCAGTTTGCCGATGGTGGTACATTATCGACAAAACCGTACATATCGGGATCTAATTATATATTGAAGATGAGTGATTATCGCAAAGGTAGCTGGTGCGATGTATGGGATGCTCTCTACTGGCGATTCATTGACAAAAATAAAGATGTTCTTCGGAAGACTTTCCGAATGGGCATGATGGTCTCTGCTTATGAGAGGATGGACTCCGAAAGGAAAAGTAACATGCAAAAAATAGCAGAGAATTTCCTGGAAACCCTGTGACCCATTAATTCAACTTTTAAACTAAGGTAAAAAACAGTTATCGTGAACTATGATTCAAAAACAATAAAAGTTCACAAACTGCTTATTAATCAAGCAATCCGAAATTCAGAATCAGGGATTGCAACTAGGGGGTTTTAAGAATTGAAAATCAGGCTAGGTGTAATGTTATGTTTTTTGGCTGTACTATTTTTAATGTCAGCGGGAACTGTAACTGCACAAATGGTCCAGGGAAATGAAACACAGATAACGACAAACGAATCAAGACAGTATTTCCCTGTCGTTAATGATGACAAGATCGTATGGATGGATGACAGTAATGATAACTGGGATATTGCCATGTACAATCTGTCCGACGAAGAGATAATGAATATTACTACAAACGAATCACGACAATACTATCCGTCAGTCTATGGAGACACTATCGTATGGATGGACGATCGTGAGGATAACTGGGATATATTCGCATACAATGTATCTTCGGAAGAAGAGATGCAACTGACCACAAATGCATTGAGACAATATTTCCCTGCTATTTATGAGGACAAAGTGGTCTGGCAGGATGGTCGCAATGGCAACTGGGATATCTATATGTATAATCTCAGTTCCGAAGAAGAGACCCAGGTGACGACCAACGAATCCAACCAGAGGCATCCGGCTATCTATGATGATAAGATCGTCTGGGAAGACAGCCGCAATGGCAACCGTGATATCTTCATGTATAACATCACAACTGAAGAAGAGACTGAACTGACCACAAACGAATCACATCAGCGTGATCCTGCTATCTACAACGACAGCGTGGTATGGGTTGATGAGGGCAATGACAGCAGGCAGGTTGTCCTGTACAATCTCACTTCAGAGGAAGAGACACAGTTGACAAGCAATGATTCAATAAAATGGTCTCCAAAGATATATGATGACAGGGTTGTATGGATGGACTATCGTAATGACAACTGGGACGTCTATATGTATAACATCTCGTCAGAAGAGGAATTAGAGGTCACGTCAAACGAATCTGACCAGAGGAATCCCTCAATCTATGAGGACATTATCGTGTGGATGGATCATCGCAACGATAACTGGGATATTTACATGATGACCCTGGCAGGGTCCGAAATGTCAAATATGACCGAGGAAACGGACACTACTGTGGTAACAGACTCCACTATGGATGACAACACTACTATAGAGGACAACATAACTGAGGAGGACAACGCTACCGATGACAATGTCACTGTAGTGGATAACGTGACTGATGAGAATGCTACCAGTGAAGATGATAATGAAACCATGGAGGATAGTGCCACAGAAGATACAAATTCTTCATGATTTCTGACACAACTTACACGTAGCTTCGGGAAATGCCTTATGGACATTTCCTTTTCTATTTAATTCCTCTTTTTCAATAAATGTAGAACTTTTATTCCTGATGTGTTGATCTGATTTTTATGTTCATGTAAAAGCTGATTGCAGATCAATCTTCAGTTGTCTTTTTCCTGCGTTTAACGTATATTGGACGATATCTGTCATACAGTACTACGTTCAGTGTCAGTAACAGGATGAAAAAGAGTGTGGTTTCAAGGTTTACCGAACCACCGTATCTGGACATGAGATAGAATACATATATAAGAACGATTCCGAAGTTTGCTACTGACATGAAAATGAATTCCTGCAGAATGGATCTCCAGTTGGTTCCGTGTCTAGTCAGCCAGTGACTCAATATGGTGTTCAGTATAATTACAAAGCTTACTCCGATAGCAAGCTGGTAGTTCGTAGCCCTGACTTCTGGAAGTATCTGGGAGAATATTATAGTGATCAGGGATACGAGGAAGATCTTCTCGACAAGTTCGCTGTTAAAGAAATGCTTTGAAGATTTTTCGTTACCGATAGTATAGCTCATTCCTATATCATTGGGAATCGGATCTGCTGCGATAGAAAATCCCTTTTGCGGTGCAGGCATCTTCCGGAGTATGAGCCAGACACCAAGTATGACGATGGCTGCCCACCCGACAAGAATCAGTATTGTCCAGGGATTTGCCCTTATCATATCCGTCGTGTCAAGTTGGGCTATATGTATCCAGTATTCCTGTGGGATCTTGATAAATATCCAGATGAAGGCAACAGCAGCTATGACTTGCTTTTTTGTAAGCTGAATGGGGTTCCACTTAACTCTGACAAGTTCGTAGAAGATAAAGAAATACTCGAAGGTGTTTGGAAATACAAGCAACAATGTCCTTATCTGTAAAAGCTCGAAAAGCACCACTCCCACAAGTCGGTAATAGAATAGAAAACGGTTAATCTCGAAGGCAAAGAGATTATTCCAGTTACGCATTGTGGACAGATAGGTGATAGCAAGATAATAGATGTCAAGGGCCTTATCATATCCCTGATATCCTTCAAGGGGCAGGGCTGTGAACTGCTGGAATATCGTCTGGTCGATGCCATCAAGTACAAGGGCCGCGATGACACCCGGTAGCGGGTATCTGGGAATAGCAAGCGGAATAAAGAAGCGTGCAAGGACCACAGCCCAGAATATCAGCATATCAACTGTATCTACCATACTTTACCCCTGATTTCCCCTTTAATTCCGCCGTAGTAAGTTCCTTACGGATTCTGGTGCTTTTAAGTGGCGACCAGTTTTATACTACGTATCCTGAGGATACTGACGGAATCCACAATTATTGTATGTTCTATTTTACATTTAAACTCTTCTAAATTGCATAAGATCTGCTTAATTCTGCTATATCTCGTATAATTGGAAAAATGACAGCCAGGCAATCTATTTTCAGAAAAGGGGGGCCTGGTATACGGAAGTATCTTTTCGCCGCGGATGCTCTCTTTTTTAATTCCGGTAATTGATGCAATATGATGCTGAGTAAGAATTTTTCCATGTGTGTTCTCATTGAGATTCTGTCTTCATCTCTACCGGTAAATTTATTCGCATTAAGACTGTTATATTCGTCTGATTGAAATGCAGGAATACAAGTTAAAGCGCGGTTTTAAGCCGGACATGGACAGGATATACGAATGTCTTACAGAGACATTCCCCAGTGAGATCAGGAAAGAGGATGACAAATTCGTTACTTCTTACGGCATTCTTTCCGAGTTGACCGTCTGGATAGAGGGTAAGAAACTGGTTGTTGATACGGTTTCTGACACTTCCGTCACGGATGATGAACTTATTCTGGATTCTAACAAGCGTTTCAGGGATTTCCTTTACAACGCAACAGGCTACACTGCCAAAGAACGTCTTAAGCAGGCAAAGAAGGCAGTTTCCAAGTAAGTCTCAAAGTAATTGACTTGCTTTTTAACAAAACCGGAATCTGTTCAATATGGATTTTATTGAAAAACTGAAAAGCTTTGAGATACCCACATGTCTCAGGGTTTGTGCAGGGACCGACGGATCGGTCACCTTCCTGCTGGAGATCATGACCAGATACCAGACTGCGGTTGTGACGGAATTCCAGCATATAATCCCTGCGGATGAGAGGATGGCAGAGATCTTTGAGGTGAAGGTCGGTGCGGATATCAATGAACGTGTGGTCACACTCATGTCAGGGGATATCCCGCATGTGTATGCGCGATCCCTGTCCGCAATTGAGAAGATGCCCGAAGGCGTAAAGTGCGATATGATGAAAGCCGATATCCCCATCGGAAGGATTCTGCGTGACCACAATATAGAGACGCGCAGGGATTTCGAGGGCATTGAGCTCATAGAAGATGAGCCGCTCTTCGGAGCGGATACGGTTCTGTCACGCTCATACAGGATTGTCCATCATAATGGTGTCCTGATGTGGATCAACGAGCGTTTCCCGGTGGATTCCCGCTGGGAACTCTGATCTTTTTATAAACAACGATCTCCCGACCGAAACCTTATTAATTGATTCTGCGTATTATGTGCCAGCGCCCCAAGAATTATTCTGCGCCTCGGTGGCTTAGGGGTATAGCGCGTCCTTGGTAAGGACGAGGTCGCGGGTTCAAATCCCGCCCGAGGCTTGATTTATTTCTTTTATCTAATGCTCGAATTCTGATGTTAAACGAACTCTGTTCTTGTAAAAATGTCCGGCAAAAATCTAAAATTATCGGTTCAATTTTAAACTTAAACTTCTATACCTGCTTTATTATCTTCTCAACATCATAAAATTATATCGAAAGACTTATATTATTTCTGATGTTATACTGGAACCGGGGTTGTTGGATTTAAATTGAAATGGTGTACGATATGAAATACTATATGAATGAGCTTGCCTGCCGAATATACAGCCCGGACATCCAGGAGAAGGGGATCAAATGTCTTTTATAGAGGATATCAAACCTGTCTTACTCCTGTATGTGGTCGGGGATACGTTGACCACTTTTTGTGCCCTGCAGACCGGAATGTTCTATGAGGGGAATCCGGTGTTGTCACATATGTTCAGTATCTACGGATACGCCATACTGATACCTTTGAAAATTGGCTTTATGTTCCTATTGTACCATGTTTACAAAAATGCGAATCGTTACTACTGGAACATCACAAGATATGCGGTGGCCGGTATCGGCCTTCTTGCGACTGTCAGTAATATGGCGGTTGTCCTTAACGGATGACCTGGATATGCTGAACATTTCATATGAAATGTGAATGAATACTATTTATGTAATCTCTGTAATCGACGTAGAGTCTTTCAGATAGTACTCAAACAGTTCTTTTCCCCATGCTACTGTTACTGGACTGCAGCTCATAAGCTGTGTATAGTCATATGCCCCTTCTTTTGTAAAAGATTGTAACAACATACAGGATTCACTTAATTTAAGCGAAACAAAGTCTATGTCCCGAGGATATTTATAAAGCTTGATCTGGCTCTTACCGATTAGTTTAATTAATTCCTCATGTTCGTCTACTAAAAGTTTATTGTAAAGGCGTGGATCAAAAATGATTGACAAATTTACTTCACTGTCTATCATTTCTCTTAAAAGATCCGATAAATAAGGACGAATCGAGACTGCTATCATATCAAATGTTTTTGAGCTTTTGAATAATTCATGCGCCTCTTCATTATGATCGAAGATATCAGATAACCTGGGCTGAATTTCAGTCAAGCCATCCATTTCATATAGTCTTTCCAGCAATTGCTGAGGAATAAAATTTATGTTCCGGTTTTGCCAGTAATCATAAACATTCTCCACAACTTTATCAATGGGTAGATTGGGATTTAATTTGTCTGAAACCAGTTGCCCCATCTCTGTTAATCTGTATGAATCTGCTTTCTTTGTTATCAGTTTATGCTTTTCCAGTAACTCTATGATTGAGAGAAAAGCCATTATGTCCATACCTGAAGCTGTACAAAGTTCATCAGATTTTTTTGGCCCATTTTCAAGAGATAGAAGTATATTCCTATTTCTTGCTGTTATCACTGTTTCAAGTGATTTATCGTTCATTCAGTTTGCCTCCTACTAAAAAGGGAAGCTTAAAAGAGTTGAAAGTAAACTTTTGGAAAGATTTCTTCAACAGCTTCCTTTCTACAAGGAATGCTCAAAGAAAAGTTGTAAGAGAATCCTTCGACAAGAATTCTTCAATCCTCCCTCTTCCACAAGGAATACTCAAAGAAAAATCGTAAGAGGATCTTTTCACAAGAATCCTTCAACTACATTCTGCGGTACTTTATATAATGGTGTGATAGCAGATATAGTTTGACAGTATAATATTAGTCCAATGGTATAATCACAAACTATGTATGTGGAAAGTTTTTCCACAATACCATAAAACTATAAATTATGTATTGTGGATCCTGGAATATTTTCAAATTCCGTGCAATGAAGTTAAAATAAGTATTAGGGAGATATCTCTTATCAACAAGAGATGAACTATCTTGGTTTGTGAAGTTTTTCAGCAGATGATTCTTTCTTCTTCTGTCAAGTGATTGGTTTCAGGGTATGGTATATCAAGGTAAGAATCAATATTTTTCACCCGGGTAATTTGTCCTGGCATCCATATTTATGTAAATGCAAAAGAATATCTGCCTAATAAAAATTTATTTATCTATAGTCTATTGTATTTTGGTATTATTATGTTCTGAAAAATATCAGTTTCATCTAAATATTGATCTAGTATAGCGATATTTACTGATATATAGTATATTGTTCCTCTGAAAATAAATAAATTATATATATCGACCTAGATAAATATTAAGTAGTAATAGGTCTGTATACTCCCTGTGTCATGTGTCAGAAGATGAACACATCTTTTGATTGTGTGGCACTGGAGGGGAAAAACCTTGAAAAAAGAATCTTTACTGGATGTATTGCTTGAGTCCGAAATGAGGCTTGATTCCTTATTAGCCTTAAAGGAGGGCCCAAGGGACCTGGAAATGTTACTAAGAGATATGAACGCTGATGAAGAGACATTGCTTTTCCATATGAACACGCTACAGGAATACTATCTTGTTTCTGATAATGGTGAAAGATACGGGCTCACAACAATAGGAGAGGTCATTGCGGATGAAATGATGCCGCTACTGGAACATCTTGACGAACTTGAAAAAAACCTTGAACCTGGGGAGGGATTTAAAAGCCCTTCGAATCCCGGCTACTCACTACGGACTTGATCGCTAACATCTACATAACTCCATTGTTAGCCGGACACAGTTGACAAACAACAAATATTGTCGCAATAATCAACTCTGTCCAGCAGTTCTGGCATGCTGTATAATTAAGTTAAAACGGTATGATCTATCTATCAGGATTCTATAATTGTGCAGATCAATCGGTTTGATAATTGAACCGTTTTCCTGCATCCTTTTCATATTCTTTTTTCAGCGATTCAAGCGGAGGAATGAATATCTTCTTTCCTGAGGATGTCAGGAAAACACACGGGGATTTACAGGCAATTATCTCTTCCTGTATCAGATTCTGCTGTCCGAAAGGCCGCAGTACAAAGCGGGACATTAGCTGAAAACCTCCCGGACCGTATTCCAACTAAAATGATATTTCTGGCTTATACTACAAAGTAGGCACTCAGCGAATATGTCTTCAACTGCAATACTCAGTCTCGTTATACATACACCCCCGCGAGACTCTGGACATTTACTGCTATACACTCTTTCAATACGGAACCGAACTCCAGTTAATTCGGTGTGTTCCTGTCCTTGCAGCTGTATGCGGTAAGCTCAGGAAATATTAAACATCAATCGAATGCCCCTCCCATTCGATGCACTTGCTCCTGCACTAACCAAGCTAACATTTATTCTACCGCTAGGATTTGAACTTTTGCCCTTTGCAATAGAGAAAAAATATTTTTTATCAGGGTATTAAGGGGTTATTGGCAGAGTTTCATCTGCTATCAGATTCCAGATTCCAGATCTTCTTCAGCTGAAGGTCGGATTGCAGCTGTCCTTAATGGCTTAAAGGGATAATCCTACTATTGACTTTTCCGGAATATTTGCTAACTTTCACTCATCCAAGTAGTAACCTGCTCCCACAAGGTATGCCTCTTCTCCAATGTACGTTCTCTTGATGTAGGTATGTTTGATTGATGGCTCGGTTTCACCGGGCTTTGGCCAGTAATAATCGACCCCTCCTTCACCTTCTGCACTCAGTGCTGTGTCGATAAAGAGCTGCCCTATAGGTTTGCCGTTGTAGTCCTCAAGGTCGCTCATGTCCTCCCCTTCACCGCTCACGTCAGGCGGATAGACGACGCGAGTTCCGTCAGTTTTCCAGACGAATATGTAAAAATCATCATGAAACCATTCGCTATTGTTCTCCCTGAACTCCGGGAACGCCTGCTCTCCTTTATCGTTCATCAGGTCGATTGTCTCATTCACCCGGGATATTGTGTACTCTTCCTGAGGTGTCAGTCCTGTCTCGAT
>DACO01000067.1:0-1500 GCA_002508635.1 Methanolobus sp. UBA118
TTGTTGTTCAGCAGGATCTCTGCAGAGCCGGAACGATTTCACTTAACTAGTTCTTTGTCGAAGTTCTCGATGAGATCGCCCATTTTCCGGTACCATTCGTCAACGGTCTTCCTTATCATCTCTTTGACCCTGGCTGGTTCGATTGCCACATATTCGTAGTAATAACCGCCGATATCTATGGATCTTGTCTCTCTGTAAACGAGGCCTGCCGAGATGAGATTTTGTAAAGAACGGTAGGCTGTGCTGCGTTCCCTTTCCAGAAGATCTCCGAGCTGTTCTGCCGTCATTGGGCCGTTTTCAAGAAGTTTCTTGTAAGTACTTATGTCAAGTTCTTTCAGGCCAAGTACGCATTTAGCCATATCTTCGCATTTACAATCTGCTCTTAACATCTCAGGGATTGAACTTGCCATTATCTGTCCTCTCTCGAAAATATTTCTTAAAAAGGGCTGATCCTGCGCCCTTGTATGGTTCATGCAAAACCGTATATTGTCTGCGTCAATTATATATATAGTTTGCCGGGATACTTCACTCCCTTGACCCCTATAATACCCGAGAACGAACGATCGGACAAGCCACTGGACACGGATGAACTGATCTATCATCCTGATATGATACGTGCCAATGAATGGGTACTCGATGAATACGAGGCCCCGGAGAGGGACGTCTGTATATTTGTTCCCTGCTCAAAGAAAAAGCCATATCATGAGAGTCCTTCTCATAAGATATTCGATAAGGTCATATTCAGTCTTCTGGATCCAGAAGATGTCCACATTGTTGTCTTCGGGACCTGTGGTATAACTCCCCGGGAACTGGACACGGAATACCCTTTCATGGATTATAAGTTCATAATGGGAAAATGCAATGTTGCGGCCGTTAAGCGTGATTTTATCAAAATGGAAAGTGAACGCCTTGCCGCATATCTTGAAAAAACACGCAACAAATACAAGCATCGCATAGCCTATTGTATAGGCGATTTCAGAAAAGCTATGGAAAAAGCCCTTGAGATGACCGATGTTCCGGTTACAATTGTCCCAAAGGAAGAAACGGTAAAGCAAAACATTCAGCTTGAAAAGAAGTTTATTTACGGCAGTCTGAACCAGAAAAGTTATCTCAGGGATTTTGCAGATGCAATTGCTGCTACTACAGGTTCTGCTGTGCAGAATATGGATTTTTCTGATGAAAGTGATACTGAAGATAATGACTGGTTCAGATTATAATATTCTGGTTTCTGAAGTTTTTAGCCAAAAACTGCTATAAATATTTTTAACAAAAAGAATAAAAAGGTGGCGTTGTTGCCACTTATTCAAGGTATGGCGACTGTGCCAGTACGGACATCCCGTTGTCTGAGATATTAAGTACACGGACCTCATTAATAGTTCCGGAACCTCTCATTTTCATTACATAGATCGAGCGCTGGAGGTTATTTCCGGAGATGATGCGTCCGAGTTTGATCACAGAATCCGCTCCGTATTCAACCATCTCGTCAAGATCATACATGGA
>DACO01000067.1:1836-2647 GCA_002508635.1 Methanolobus sp. UBA118
GTTCTCAGCTTGTAATTGGATTCAATGGCCAGAAAGAGCGCTTCAATGGAATCGATAAATACCCTTGTGGGTTTTTCTTCTTCTATCTTGCTTTCAACAAGTTTCTTGAAACTTTTAATTAACTCTGATGGTGCAATTTCCACACTTTTCTGAAGACGCAGGCTGGGATCGGTGATATCCACAAAGGTGAGTTTCCCTTCGTTAACATATTCCTCAAGGTCCCAGTTAAAAGATGTCTTCATTTCTCTAACAATTGATTTTGATTCCTCGGAAGTAATGATACACATGACATTCTCGCCGTTCTTTGCTCCCTCAACGATGAATTGTGTTCCGAATATAGTCTTGCCTGTACCGGACTCTCCGGAAACTACGTTCGCAGTGCCCGCAAAGAAACCTCCGCGAAGCATTTCATCCAGCCCAGGTATTCCCGTCCCTATTCTCTCTGGTAAGTCTGCATCTGACACATATACCACCTAATGAAAAATTCAGTAGATATTGATTTCGTTCCCAAATTTAATAACTGTATTGGCTGCATAAAAGGCTACTCGTAATTGCCTTAAGTTTTGTGGTAACCTTTTTGTCTATCCCTCAATTACTTGAGCATAGTTTATTATGCCATTCTAATATAAAAACGCATGTATTTATTTATAATGAGTAGTAAAAATGTTTTCAACAATCAGGAATATATCCTTTGAGCATTAGGTATTCAACCGAAAAGGGCATGTGCTGCGAGCCATTATATTTAACTACTAGTTTCGATTTGCTTTTTGGAGATCAATATGACATTAACAGATGAATTGAACAGTGATGA
>DACO01000067.1:3000-5765 GCA_002508635.1 Methanolobus sp. UBA118
CATCCTTTGAACATATACAGGACCATTCATTAAATGTGGAAGAGGTAACAAAACGCAATATCGAAAATATGATAGGTGCGGTGCAGATACCGCTTGGTGTCGCAGGGCCTGTGAATGTAAAGGGTGAGTTCGCAGAGGGCTCCTACTATCTCCCGCTGGCTACCACCGAGGGTGCACTGGTTGCCAGTGTGAATCGTGGATGCTCGGTTATCAGAAAATCCGATGGTGCAAACGTACGTATCTTCCAGGATCAGATGACCAGGGCTCCGGTTTTCAAACTTGATGATGTGGTAAAGGCAAAGGAATTCGCAGAATGGGTAAAACAGCCCGGTATCCTGAATCAGATGAAGGAAAAGGCGTCTGAGACCACAAGGTTTGGAGAACTCATCGATGTAGAACCCTATGTAACAGGAAATACCGTCTATCTGCGCTTTTCATATGATACCAAGGATGCCATGGGAATGAATATGGTGACTATCACCACCGATTCTCTGACAACACTGATCGAGGATGAGTTCGGTGCCATACCAGTATCCCTCTCCGGTAATATGTGCATAGATAAGAAACCTGCTGCTGTAAACACCATACTGGGTAGGGGAAAGACAGTTGCTGCAGATGTCATTATTCCTGCAGAACTTGTCAAAGACCGGCTAAAATGTGATCCTGATACAATGGTCGAGGTAAACTACAGGAAGAACCTCCTTGGCTCCGCACGTGCCGGCTCTCTTGGTTATAATGCACATGCGGCAAATATCATAGCTGCAATCTTCATCGCATGCGGACAGGACGCAGCCCATGTGGTCGAAGGCAGTACTGCCATCACGACAATGGAAATTACAAAATATGGGGATCTCTACTGTTCCGTGACCCTGCCTGCATTACCTGTAGGTACTGTGGGTGGAGGTACGGGGCTTGGTCCGCAGACCGACTGCCTCAATATACTTGGTGTTAAAGGCTCGGGTAACCCGCCAGGAAGCAATTCAAAGAAGTTTGCGGAAATAGTCGCAACTGCAGTGCTGGCCGGTGAGATCTCACTGGTAGGTGCGCAGGCAGCAGGGCATCTTGCCAGGGCACACGCCGAGCTGGGGCGTTAGGAACCTGTTTAAACCAGTACAGGCAGATTCCTGTGTTTCAGGTCCTGCCTGTATGATTAGATATTAAAAAAGTAGAAAAAAGCAGGTATGGTTCGGGGTCACAACTTATTCCTGGCTTTCTCCAGAACCACCGAACACTCGTCCATTTTATTTTCTGCAAGCAGGATGTCTTCTGCAAGTTCGTCATAACCTGCTTCTTTCACTTTTTCAGCCCATTCTTTGAAGCTCTTGCTGTGACTGTGGTTATGTTCTATCCAGTGTTCAAGCAGATGCGTCAGCTTATCCCTGTCAATTTCTGTTGTCATGTACTCACCTGATTCCCTGTTATATAGAATAGCGGCTGAATCTCTAAATATCTGCCGGGCTGCTTATCTCGCCTGTGATCGCAGAGGCTGCGGCAGTTGCCGGGGATGCAAGGTAAATGTATCCGCCGGTGCCCATTCTGCCCTTGAAGTTACGGTTGGCGGTTGATATGCATACCTCGCCCTTTCCTATAACTCCCATGTGTCCTCCAAGGCATGGTCCGCATCCCGGAGATCCGATAATCGCACCTGCTTCAAGAAGCGTTTCGATAACACCTTTTCTTACGGCCTCGATCAAAACTTCCCTTGATGCGGGTACTACTATGGTTCTGACCGCAACCTTTTCTCCTCTGAGTATGTCCGCAGCAGCCTCGAGATCCTCAAGTCTGCCATTTGTGCATGTTCCTATGAATGCCTGGTCTATTCTGGTTGAAGGTATGTCTGAGATATTGTGTACATTATCTACATTGTGGGGACAGGCGACCTGGGGTTCCAGCTCATCGGCATCGAAATGGTATTCCTTTGCATAGGATGCATCCTCGTCTGCGTACAGGGGCTCGTATTCTTCCACAGCACGTTCCTTGAGGTAATCAAATGTGGTTCTATCAGGCGGTACAATGCCGGTCTTGGCACCCATCTCAATTGCCATATTACACAATGTCATCCTGCCGGCCATGGAAAGGTCTTCGATCGTGCTCCCATAGAACTCAGCAGCCTTGTAGGTAGCGCCGGCAACACCGAGTGTCCCGATGATCTTCAGTGTAAGGTCCTTGGCAGAGACATTTTTGTTAAGTTTTCCTTCGGCAGTGATCCTGATGCTTTCAGGAACCCTGAACCAGAGTTTGCCGCTGGCGAAAATCTCTGACATATCGGTTGCTCCCACGCCGGTTCCGAACGCTCCGAAAGCACCATAGGTACACGTATGCGAATCGGCTCCCACAACAAGTTTTCCTGGGAGGGCAAATCCTTTTTCAGGCATCAGTTGATGGCAAATGCCTTCTCCTACATCAAAGAAGTTCCTGATATTCTGCTCTTTTATCCATCCCCGGATATCCGCCTGCAGGGCAGCGGTTGTGTCTGTATTGGCAGGAGTTAGGTGGTCAAATGGAATAACGATCCTTTCCGGATTCCATACCTTGTCTATCTCCATTTCCCTGAAAGATCGCACGGCAAGTACGCTGGTCCCGTCGTGGGCCATGGCGTAGTCCACATCCGCTATAACAAAGTCATTTGCTTTGACTTCTTTTCCCGCCGCGCGGCTAAAGATCTTTTCACTTATAGTACTCAAAAAAATATCTCCGTTTCTAGCGTTATAGGTATGCAAGACTAAATAGCCAGTTATAAAATCTTCGATTAGAATGGCTGCTAT
>DACO01000201.1:0-6668 GCA_002508635.1 Methanolobus sp. UBA118
AGTTCTTGCAGATCTTATGCATCTGCAGGTACTGTTATATTACCATTTGTGACTGTACTGGTGGTAGTAGTTCCTTCTTCGGAGGCAACGGTTACTGTACCATCAAAGAACGGGTCTTCATTGGATCCGTACTGGTAAGTTCCCGCTTCGTCAAAGGTATAACTGAATGATTCGCCTTCATCAAGTTCACCGGAATCGAATGTACCATCGTCTGCCACTACGCTGTGAATTGTGTTATCTTCGTTTGTCCATGTAACGGTTTCACCAACGGAAATTTCTGTCTCGGCAGGAGCAAATCCATCTCCATCAATCGTGATCATGGTTTCTCCATCTTCCATCATCTCCTCCTCATCCATGGTATCGTTCTCTTCCTCCATCGTGTCCTCTTCTTCCATCATTTCTTCTTCATCCATGGTATCATTCTCTTCCTCCATCATGTCCTCTTCTTCAACCATTTCTTCTTCACCCATGGTATCATTTTCTTCCTCCATCATGTCTTCTTCACCCGTCATTTCTTCATCATTTGGTACTGTAGTCGGCTGGTCTACAGGCGTTTCATTTTCAGTTGGCTGGTCTTCAGTGTCTGTGCATCCGATAGCTGCAAAAACAGCTAACATCACCACAAACAATATTAAAAATTGCTTTCTCATAAATTAACCCCCTTGCTCTACATGATAATATCTTGTAATTCAGTTTACTTTGTCGATCAAATCAATTCTTCGTCCATGCTTTCATTTTCGCCCATGGAATCATTTTCCATTATTTCGTCTCCAGCCTCAGTTACATTTTCTTCTATATCTTCTACGGCACCTGTAATCTCATCTTCGGCGCCTGTAATGTTTTCTTCTGTTATCGGCTGGTCTTCAGTATCTGTAGATGTGCATCCAATAGCCATGAACACGGCTAGCAGCACTATGATCAATATTGTCAGTTGCTTTTTCACAAAGTACCCCCTTCCTGAATAGATATATTGAATTATGTTCTGTTTCCAGGTTAATAATATCACGTGAAAACAAATTCAGTAACTTACGTACTTTTAAATATTGTTAAGCACCACTTCGGCTTGCATCGCTGGTGCCATAAGAAATTCGGATTAAGATAGTTCTAGCCTTTTTTCCGGCATATCTGCTCTGCATGTTTATCAATAAATGCTAAAAAAGCCTGTAGGCAGCAGTTTAAAAAACCTACTGCCTGCAAACATCGTGCAATAAATACTGGATGTTTGATGAGTTCAAGGTTCTTTCTTCTATTAATCCACTGGTACTACAACTACATCTCCACTGGTGTTTTCGCTCATATTTTCACCATCTGAGGTAACGACAGTTATCATGGCTTCAAATGTCTCGTCTTCACCGGCTGTATAGGTGTAAGTTCCTGCTTCATCAAATGTATAGCTGTAAGATTCTCCAGGCTCAATATCTCCTGAGTTGAAGACTCCCTCATCATCAACAACAGTGTGTGCCATACTATCGTCATTCATCCAGGTGATGGTGTCACCAACAGTTATCTGGGTATCAAAGGGTTCGAATCCATCTCCAGTGATTGTGACTATGGTTTCTCCTTCTTCCATGGTTTCGTTGTCCATCATTTCTTCTTCATCCATTGTATCGTTTTCTTCTTCCACCATGTCTTCTTCGTCCATGGAATCATTTTCCATCATCTCATCTTCAACATCGGTTATGTTTTCCTCAATATCTTCTTCAGCGCCAGTTATTTCTTCTTCTGCACCTGTGATGTTTTCCTCTGTTGTCGGCTGGTCTTCAGTATCTGTAGATGTGCACCCAATAGCCAGAAATACAGCTAACAGTACTGTAATCAATATTATCAGTTGCTTTCTCATAAAGTACCCCCTTCATGAATAAATATAAAATTATGTTTAGTTTCCAGGTTAATAATATCACCTGAAAACAAATTCAGTAACTTACGTACTTTTGAATATTTTAAGCACCACTTAGAATTGTATGGTTGTTGCTACAGGAAAGTCTGGATGGATAATTTTCATCTTATTTCCGGTATGTCTTAGTATAAACTCTAACTATAGTTTATAAAAAAAGTATGTCAGGAGCAGTTTTAAAAAATCTGCTGCCTGTAAAATTGTGTCATATTTTTATTGATAGGATATGATTACTTCAATGGTCCCAGCTCTTAATCTACTGGTACTACTACTACGTCTCCGTTTTCAGAGTCCATAGTTTCATTATTCATGGAATCATTTCCCATCATGTCTTCCTCAGCCATCGAAGGTGGCAGTATTACAGCATCTATGACATGAATCACACCATTACTGGCTACAATATCTGGCTGTACGACATTTGCATCGTCGACCATTACATTGTCATCAGTGACATTAATAGTGATCATTTCACCCTGGACGGTTTCAAGTGTGGTCCCGTCAGTTAGATCGCTTGCCATGTATTCACCAGAAACCACATGGTAAGTAAGTACTTCGGAGAGCTGTTCTTCATCTTCCATTAATGCATCAAGTGTTCCCTCAGGAAGCTCTTCAAAAGCGTCGTCCGTTGGTGCGAATACCGTGTATGGCCCTTCTTCGCTAAGGGTTTCATCCAGACCTGTAGTATTCAGGGCAAGTACAAGTGTTTCAAAGGAACCTGCATCATTCGCTGTTTGCACGATGTCCATTTCTTCTTCATCCATGGAATCATTTTCCATCATCTCATCTTCAGCGTCGCTTACATTTTCTTCGATGTCCTCTTCCGCACCTGTGATCTCTTCTTCATCACTTGTGATATTTTCCTCTGGTGTTGGCTGATCTTCTGTGTCTGTGCACCCTATAGCTGCAAACACAGCTAACATCACTACAAATAATATTAATAATTGCTTTCTCATACCCAAACCTTTCCTAATAAATCTATTAAATTATGTTTTGTTTCCAGGTTAATAATATAACCTGAAAACAAATTCAGTAACTTCTTTACTTAACAATTTAATTATGAATCTGCGGGTACTACCATGTTATCACTTGTGTCTGTAGTTACAGTATCCATGTTTTCTTGGTCTGTGACGGTAACTATACCATCGAATGAGGAATCCTCATCAGATCCGTATTGGTAAATTCCTGCTTCATCAAAAGTATAGCTGAATTCTTCGCCTTCATCAAGTTCACCGGAATCGAATGTACCATCGTCTGCAACTACACTGTGGATAGTATTATCCTCATTTGTCCATGTAATACTTTCACCCACGGAAATTTCAATATCAGAAGGATCAAATCCGTTGTCGTTAATTTCTATTATGTTTTCTCCGGTCACAACATCTGTCGTTACATTAACGTCTGCATCAACATCGACTTCAGGTACATTTTCCACATCAACATCAGGTACAGGTACAGTTACGTTCTCTGTATCTACCTCAACATCAGGTACATTTTCAACATCCACATCCGGCGGAGTTACATTTGCATCAATATCGCCACTTTCTACATCAACATCCGGTGGTGTTGTGTTTACGTCGACATCTCCACTTTCTATATCAACATCAGGTGTTGCTGTTTCGTTGTCAACTGGTTGATCCTCGGTATCTGTACATCCTATAGCCGCAAATACAGCTATAAGCACTGCAAATAGTATTATCAGTTGCTTTTGCATAGATTCACTCCCTTCTATAAATTAATGGACTTATCTCTTATATTTCATAATTTATCTAAATACAGAGCACAAGCTGCTTAAGTGAACGTATTTCCTGTTCCCCCGGCATTTTGAGAATAGTCTGAACTTGAAATATCAGTCGATTCTTCAATTCCCAGTTCTTCATCTTCTACATCTAGTTCTTCGTCATCTTCCAGTTCATCCTCTGCACCATTATCCGTGCATCCGATAGTGAGGAACATGACTATTAGCAATGCAAATATCAAAATTGCTTTTTGCATTAGTTTACCCCCTTACCGTAGGTGTATATCAATTGTATTTTATAAGTCTTTTTATCATATTACAGGCTTGCCGTATTCGATTATAGTTATTATTATTAACAGGAAGTAATTCATTTTTTGTTCCTATATATTTATTCATGGTTACTGATGGTGAAATTTACCTGTAATTGATGAAATTGATTTAAACAAGTAATATTGTTCTATAAGATAGTTCTTATTTATTGCTCCTGCTGATATATATTAAAAAATAAAAGAAGTAATCTTTACTTTCAGCGAACCTCTAAAAACATCAAATAGTTAATTAAGAAAAAATGAAAGGTAGTAGAATGGGTTCCATATATCATTGAAAATGGACTTATCCATCTGCAGGTACTACTGTGGTGTTCCCGCTTTGATCGTCCTGCAGGGCTTCCCCGCTTTCTGTGATGGTGATCACACCTTCAAACAATGGTTCCTGATCGGAACCGTACTGGTGAATTCCTGTATCATCAAAAGTATAGCTAAATGATTCACCTTCTGCTATCTCTCCTGAATCAAAGGTCCCGTCATCGGCAACCACACTCTGTACGGTACTACCTTCATTTGCCCATGTAATGGTTCCGCCGACAGGTATTTCCATCTCCGAAGGGTCATAACCCTCTTTACTGATTGTTATCTGATTTCCGTTTCCATCTGTTATCCCGATGTCTTCAAGGATCTCACCGCCTGTGACTTCTTCCTCTTCGATAGCCTGTGTCCCTGTTTACAGGTAGCATTGTTATCGAAAAAAACTTATCCTGCGAGCCTCTTCTTTTTATTGATATTCACTACGGGGGGAATTGAATATGGCTGATAATAGTAACAAGGTTCCTGAAAATGTTTCAGGTTCTTACTACGTTGATGAGGAATGCATCGGATGTGAATTGTGTGTGGATACTGCTCCTGATAATTTTAAAATGACAGAAGATGGCACACATGCCTATGTCTACAAGCAACCAGAAGGTGATTCTGAGACAGAGTTGTCTGATGAAGCACTATCCAGCTGTCCGGTGGATGCTATCGGGGATGACGGTTAAAGACTGATTACAGATTTTTCTCTATTTTCTAGTTATCTGTCTTGCCTACTGAATACTAGCTATTAAACAAATGACAAAAGACTTAAAAACGGTACTGATCAATATTTGTCCATGGCAGACAGAGAAAAAAACGTGGGCTTTGCTGCCTCCTTAAATATTCTTTTCACTTTAATTGAGATTGTAGGAGGACTTCTGACAAACAGTTTGGCCCTGCTGGCAGATGCACTTCATGACTTTGTTGATAGTTTTGCATTGATAGTTGCCTGGCTGGCAGAAAGGCAGGCAAAAAAACCTGCAACTGAAAAAATGACCTTTGGATATCGGAGATTGTCTCTTTTGTCTGCTCTATTCGCTGCTGTAGTGCTTGTAGCAGGTTCATTATTCATATTATCCCAGGCAATTCCCCGCTTGCTTAATCCTGAACCCGTAGACGCCGGAGGAATCATTCTAATCGCACTTATAGGTGTCACTATTAACGGTTTGGGATACTTCAGGCTGAAAAAGGGGCTAAGCCAGAATGAGAAAGTATTGTCCTGGCATCTTCTGGAGGACATTCTGGGGTGGATAGTCCTTCTCATCGGAGCAGTGATCATGAGATACTGGGACGCACCGATCATAGATCCTATAATGACTATAGGATTCACAGCCTTTGTACTATGGGGAGTTTCCAGAAATGCAAGGGAAACATTCAATCTTCTTCTGCAAGGTGTTCCCAGTCACATCGACACAGATGAGGTCAACAAGCTGATCCTGTCGGTCAAAGGGACAAAGAAGGTCCATGATATGCACATATGGTCACTTGAAGGAGAAATAAGTATTCTGACAGCTCATGTTATCGTTGAGGACCAGTATCTTCTGCAGAGCCCTGATAAAATAAGACAATTAATTAAAGATAAGCTGGAGGACTATGGGATAGAACATTCTACACTTGAACTGGAAAGTGAGGGTTCCTGTTCTGATAAGACGTGTGTCTTCAATTTAAATGAATGATTCTTTCTATATTGTTTGCATTAAATGAAATAAGATCTATTCACTTATCCAGGTTTTAGCTTCGGTGAGCTCTTCGTTACTATATGTCTTTACTTCTCCCGGAATGATATGTTTGAACAGTTCCATAGCAGTGATCATCCATTCCACATTGGCTACAACTGCAATCTTTTCAAATGAAGTGAAGTTCTGTGCATCAAGTTTTACGTCTTCCAGCATAGCCTTCCGACTAAACTTCTCAAAATCCGGACCTAATTGATAGAGTAAACGGATCTTCTCGTAATCCTTCAATTTTTCCTCAATTGCAGGAGCCAATATATTGTCATAGTCTTCTCCCTTTACCACACCACTTAGGCGAACTGCTACAACTTTATCTGGTAAACCCTGTATTATCTCAATCATTTTACTCCCATTTCCTTATTATATGCTTATTTTAGTAATAATTGTCGTTAAGAGGAATGCTCTGTCACTGGCTATACATGTCCTGTGGCTATTACCGGAAGCTAAAAAGAAAGTAATCAGAAAAAAAGAAGGAACGGTGTGAAACAGTTTTGCGCAATCTGCCCTTACGGGACTTGCTTATCTGTCCATCCGTTTATAAGGCGAGATCAACTCAAAACTGCTTATATACGGAAAATCGTGTCTGAATAACCTTGTTGCTTCATTTTTGTCGTTAGCATGTACCGGTACTTCTCTTAGTATCCTGTTGCGTTCATCTTCCCAAAACCTTGCCCAATACA
>DACO01000201.1:6973-8856 GCA_002508635.1 Methanolobus sp. UBA118
TATTCAGACATGGCACTACCGGCGCCTCTATCTGCAAATTAGAAAAGTAAATCGATTGTATTTAACCATATCTTGAATGAATTTCATACTGGATTATAATTTAAGCAAAGGTGTAATTAAAGTCTGACCTTTGTTATCATTACTTTACTATATATTCTCCAGTGGAAATACGGGGGTTTGTGTGGTATTTTTTTGATGTGTAATTATCTAATTAATATTTATATTGTTGACTTGTATATATTCGCCTATTCACTATCTGGAGTCCATTTAATATTCCTCTATTGATCAAAGGATTCCTGAGTACTGATGTGGTTTCAGGGAATATATAGCTCGAATGATAGCGAATCAATATGTTTTTCTTTATCGTTATAAAGGGTTAAGGTAAAGGAATAGTCTCCGGCGGGAAGCTTTTCAATCTGGTTTGAATAGTTGATTCCCTTTGAGAGATCTTTGCCACCTTCAACTTCTATCTCGGTTGAAAAAAAAGAAATTATCTATCTTATTGCGGGATTCTTTGCTGACCACTTCACTGGCAACGATATAGTTTTTCTGTTCTGGGGTCGGGTTGGCGACTGTAAAGTAAAGGCTCATGCTGTCCTGTAGAGAGATCTTCCTTTCTCTGGAAGTATTGTCCTGCCTGACAATAAGGTAACCGTTTTCATATTTTCCGTCAAGGCGCAAAAGGCCAACATCATTTTTGTTGGAGCGGTTTGTAAAATACACATGACTGTAGTTATGGTCTGTGCTGTCAACCAGATATATAGACCCTTCCGGACTGCTTGAAGGTGCAGCTTCTGTAATCTCTATGGTAAATGCAAGGTTTGTCAGCATTATTTCTCTGACAAGTCTCTCATTGAACTCATACCAGCTAACGGGTACTGCTATGTGTCTTTCTTTATGTGCGAAGAAGTCCTCTGTGATAGCACCACTGGGATCTGTCAGATATATACATTCTTCATCGTAACCAGTTGCAACAATAGCATGTCCTTTCTTTGTACCGGAGGGGTCAGTGTACTGGAATGCAAGCAAAACAGGCTGTCCTCTGTCAATATTTTCTTTAATGCGGGAATCGAAATTTTCAACATCGAAATTACCGATATTAAAACCCCACACCGTTCTTTTTATTTGGATAGACCATTTTTCGCTGAAATAGTTCTCCAGTGAATTGTCAAATACATTGTACTGGCCTTCGAAGGTCTCGTCATGCCCCGAATCGAAATATGAGGCAATTTCCCATGGTTCAACATTTTTGTTATTGTAGCTGAGCATCATTGAAAGACAGGAATAAAGACACCAGCTTGTATCTCCCTGGTCGTAGTAAGGCACATGCAAAGCTGTCTTTACGTTATTCTGGCTGTAAATGTCGGCGGGCTCTTTCTCAATATCGCCGGTAGCTGCAACGTTGCATGTTACCAGTATTATACAGAGTACCTTGACCATAAAAGACAGGTCAGTTCTTCGAATAATGACATGGTCCCCCTGTTAGCTCATACTCCATTTTCAGGCCAGACTAAATTTTTTGATCTGCTCCATGTCGTAGCAGGATATTTGCATCATACATGCCTGGTCTGATCAAATTAAAATTCTGGTCGGAAGTATAAATAAGTGCCTCGGCATGCCTATATGCTTATGCTCATGATCATGATGTAAAACAGATTGATTGTTGTCAGTAAGTTAATTGCCGGCACATATCTTTTCCTTATTTTTTACGGATATGTATAATTACTATTAAATCTATATGCAGCTCTGGTACTTGTATAATTTATATTGACATTTCGGTGTCTCTGAACTTGCTGAAGCTTGATTGAAATGACCCCATCTGTAAGACCCAGAATACTAATTGCAGACGATGAGCCCATGAATGTTGAACTTCTTGAGGCGTA
>DACO01000015.1:0-861 GCA_002508635.1 Methanolobus sp. UBA118
CTGATATCCGTAAGGCCATAGAAAACATGGAAGCGGTTTCTTCAGGATACATCTACCTCTACTGGTTTGCAGGTGAAAGATCATGGGACAGATATTCAAAGGAAATATGGCCGAAATTACACGGAAAAGAATACAAACCCAGCCCAAAATGCGATGTACTATATAATGTCCTGTACCAGATGGGAATTTATCCCAATATGGAAACATTCACTCTTGGACGAACCGAAGCATATTCTACTCCGGATGAAGCTATGGAAAATCTTTCAAACCATTTCGCATTGAAAAATGATAAGCAGAAAAAGATACTTGAACAATACCTTGAAAGCAAACTAAAAAATGAGCATGGAAATTATATACATGATGCCCGTTCGACCAGAGTGAAAATATGGTGGAAAAATAAGAAAGAAAAAAAGTAAAAATATGCCAGCCAGAGGAGATAGCCACTGGTTACCAGAAAAATCACAATTTATCTGGTAGCTGCATGACTATTTTCTCCACAACGTCCTTGATTTTGTCCTTACCCCTGACTTTTATCCTGATATCTGCAAACTCTGCATAAAGTAGGGACCTTTCCCTGTAGAGCTGATATAATCCTTTATCTTTCAAACCTACGACTCCCCGTGTGTCCAGATTAGAAAGCCTTATTTTGATTATACCAAAGGGCACGTCCAGAAAAACAATACATGAGTTTTCCTGAAGGAAATGCATTGCTTTCTCTGAATAGATCACACTACCGCCCGTGGAAATAATGCAGTCATCCTCCAACTGTAGTGAAAGGATGCAGTGCTTTTCCACATCTATCAGAGCAAGATCACCTTTTTCATCAATGAGTTGCTGAAGGGCCGCACCCGAGTATTCCCT
>DACO01000015.1:1093-2048 GCA_002508635.1 Methanolobus sp. UBA118
AGGGCCGCACCCGAGTATTCCCTAATCAGATCATCGGTATCAATAAAACAATAACCCAGACGTCGGGCGAGCACCTTACCAGCTGAACTCTTGCCCGCACCCGGCATACCGATAAAAGTTATGATCATATTTTACATCCTTCCAATTCTGATATTCCTGTATCCCTGAACGGATGGAGCCAATATTAGTTGGTCAATGCCTGGATAGGCGCAGGTATCCTGCCACCTCTTGCAATGAACTTCTCCGAACTATATTCATTTACGGGCATTACGGGTGCAGTGCCCAGAAGTCCGCCGAATTCCACGGTATCACCGACATCCTTGCCGGGAGCAGGAATGAGACGTACGGCAGTTGTCTTCTTGTTGACCATACCAATTGCCATCTCGTCTGCAATTATCGCGGATATTGTGGAGGCAGGCGTCTTACCTGGAACCGCGATCATATCCAGACCCACCGAGCAAACGCTGGTCATGGCTTCCAGTTTTTCAAGGCTTAATGAGCCCCTCCTTACAGCCCGTATCATGCCCGCATCTTCGCTCACTGGAATAAAAGCACCGCTCAGGCCGCCGACTGAGGATGATGCCATGGCTCCGCCCTTTTTGACAGCATCATTCAGGAGAGCGAGTGCGGCAGTGGTACCGTGCGTGCCACAACTTTCAAGACCCATTGCTTCGAGTATCGCAGCAACACTGTCACCGATGGCAGGGGTCGGGGCAAGGGAGAGGTCAAGAACACCAAAGTTCGCATCAAGACGTTTTGCTACTTCCCTTCCGATCACCTCACCCATGCGTGTGATCTTGAAGGAAGTTTTCTTGATGCATTCCGAGATATCACCCAGTGTAGGATCTTCCAGTGATCGTACAGCCGAGTTCACCACTCCCGGGCCGCTTACGCCTACATTAATAGTACACTCTGGCTCACCGATCCCGTGGAATGCACCTGCCATGAAAGGATT
>DACO01000015.1:2315-5182 GCA_002508635.1 Methanolobus sp. UBA118
GATGCACACCCGATACCTCCCTGATCAGCAGTTCTCTGTGCCGTTTCCTTTACGATATCACCCATGAGTGAGACAGCATCCATATTTATTCCGGCTTTGGTTGTTGCCACGTTGATTGATGAGCAGACTTTCTTTGTGTTAGAAAGTGCCTCAGGAATTGACTTTATGAGTTTCAGATCACCTGCAGTCATGCCTTTCTGTACGAGGGCACTGAAGCCTCCGATAAAATCCACCCCAACATCCTCGGCAGCCCTGTCCAGCGTTTTGGCCACTGAACTGAAATCGGGCGTATCACAACCTTCGGCAACCACTGCAATGGGAGTGACTGAAATCCTTTTGTTTATTATAGGTATACCGTAAAGATTCTCCACCGCATCGGTTGTTTTCACAAGATCACGTGCATAGGTAGTGATCTTCCTGTAAATATTCTCATTCAGGACATCAATATCAGGATTGCCGCAGTCACGCAGGCTAATTCCCATGGTCACAGTCCTGATATCCAGATTCTCATTGCTCACCATCTGAATGGTTTCGAGGATCTCTTCCGGATGAATTAGCACGGGCATACCTCCTTTAGATCCTGTGCATGAAACGGAAGGTGTCTTCATGCTGGACTTTTACCTCAACACCCAATTCACTACCCTCGTCAGACATAGCCTTCTGGAATGCTACAAGATCAAAATTATCCTCCTTTACTTCTGCCAGCATGATCATCGTGAACAGATCTTCCATGATTGTCTGACTGATGTCCACGATATTTACATGGAAATCTGCCATAACTTTTGTCACACCTGCAACAATACCGACTTTATCAATACCAATAACTGTAATTATGAAACGACTTGGAACCATGATATGTTTCTTCCTGATCACAACAATAAGTACCTGCATCTATAATGTGTTAAGTTGTATTTCTGGTTTGCTGGCATAATGAGAATTTTCAAATAAGTATCCGCATATATTTGCTAAGACATAATGATGATTAACTCTAAATATATAATATAGAAACCAATATTACATATTCTACGTTGTTCCGGCTTTGATGAGCAAAGCTGCACCTCAATCATCACTAATCTTCCAGAATATAATAACATTAATATAAAATGAAATCTATAGCACTAAAGGGGCATAAAGCTCATTCATCATTAACACAAAAAGTATTTATACCAACTACATAATTATTATAATGATGATGATTGAGCAGCAGTGCTCATCAAATGATTCAAAGTCGAACACTCAGGAGATACAATGGTAAAGATTGTACACGCACAAACGGTACTCACAGAGGATGAACTGGCGGCTCTTAAGAAAAAGTGTAATGAGTCGTCTACAAAAGAAGCCCTGAGTATGGCAGTGCAACATTATCTCGAGTGCGAATACACCGACCTCGACGATAAAATGTGGACAAAGAAACTTGAAAAAGTTGTCCAGAAAAAAAAGCAAAAGAAAGTGTAGACTTTTGAATGAGAGAGGAACAGAACATGAGTAAAGCAAACCAATTCTTAAAGGAAGAGGATGCAGTATCCCCGGTCATCGGTGTAATCCTGATGGTCGCAATCACTGTAACCCTTGCTGCAGTTATCGCAGCATTCGTATTCGGCATGGGACCACCTGAACAGGCACCACAGGCAAGCCTGAGAGCAAGCGCTGATGGTAATTCGACAGATAAATGGATTAAGCTTGAACACCAAGGCGGAGACGCCATTAACATGGGAAGTGCTTACACCTCAGTAGTTGTAAATGGAACTACTGTAGGTGGATTGGATACACAGTTTGATGCAGGAGAAACCCTTTATCTATCTGCAGATAATGTCAGTGATTCCCGCCCACCAGTAGGTTCAGCCATTAGTGGAACTGGAACAGTCAGTGTCAAAATAATTGACGTCGCAAGCCAGCAGATGATTGCTGACATGAGCGTCAGAATGGCATAATCTTATGACGCATCATGCGTCATTTTTATTTCTTTTTTTGATTTTCAATTTAATTAAATTTTAAAAAAGTATATATACTTTACATGAGACCATTTATATAACCATTTTAAGGATGTGGTTTATAATGGATTATGAAAGTTTATTGAAAAGTGCCTGGAATTTCCAGAAAGACAATATTGTTACTTATGCAGTTGGTGCGCTGATAGCATTTATCGGTTCGATACTAATAGTAACAGTAGCTCCCCTTGCCTATGGATTTACATACATGGCCGTGAAGGGAGCAAGAAACGAGCCAGTAGAGATCAATGATGTATTTCAGGGTTTCAAGGATGGAAACTTTATCCGAAGCTGGATATACATGATCATATATCTTGTTGTACTGGGTATAGCCGGACAAATACACTCGATCCTGAGCACAATAGTCGGAATTGTTTTTATCTTTGGTCTGCCATTGCTTGTTATAAAAGGATACGATGGTGTTGATGCTGTAAAGGAGACCTTTGAGATTGTTAAGGAAAACCCCGTGAAGCTATAATCATCTATGTGATAATAGCAGTCCTCAATGTTATCGGTGCAATCGCACTGCTAATCGGTTTGCTGATCACAGCACCCCTCAGCCAGATATTCCTGGCAGGTGCAACCATGGACATTGCAGGAGAAACTCACCAGAGCTCCGAAAGCTACGTGACAGAAACAGCATAAAATCAGGAAGAATCAACTTTTGTGAGCCAATCAGGCTCACAGCATTTCTTTTATTAATTCATAAGCAAGTTGTTTTCAGCACAAAAGAGAAAAACTGACTTATATACCATATATCTCGTTACCCTTCTTGACCTTCTCGATATCACGCTCGATCACAGAAAGCCTGTTCTTATCGACCTTCATACCTGCAAGGCTCTCAATGAACCAGATGGACTTGACATGATCATCAGGAGT
>DACO01000015.1:5505-7562 GCA_002508635.1 Methanolobus sp. UBA118
TTGTTCCTGCCTGCCAGCTCCATCAAAAACTCAAGCCATTCCATGCAGAGTTTCATATTGGTGGAATTCTTCATTATACTGGAAAGATGTACGTTCTGCCCAAATCCCTTATAGCTGCGTGCGCCCAGCTTTTTAAGTTCGGAATCCAGATATTCGGTTACCGAGCCCATATTCTCCTCAAGTTTACCCTGTCTGGACTCACAATCCTGTTTAAACTCATCGAAACCTGAAGATGTCGTTCCGAGCTCGTCCACAAGAGAACTCACCGACCGAGCCAGTTCCATGGATGTGGACCTTGCCTCCTCCTGGGATTTCTCAATTGCAGAGAAGCGAGTCTCAAATGGCTCAAGCACCTCCAGCGCATTTTCAATCTGCGAGAACCTTGCATCGGATTCCTGGGCAGACTCATGCACCTGTACCAGCAGGGCAGTATAGGAATTCACAAGTTCCGCAACATTTTCTTCTATCCTTGTAAGGCTTGACCTGATATCCTCATTATCGGCCTGCACACTCACCAGTGAGCTTTCGATATTGTAGACCTTTCCTTCGAGGGCATCCACTTTTCCATCAAGAGACTCGACCTTGCCGGCAGTGCCTGCCAGCAGTTCTTCATTCTCTTTTCCAGATGATATCAGCGGACCAAAGCCGGATACTGTTTCCGACAGATCCGAGACATTGCCTTCCACATTCTCGAAACGCGAGAGCATTACTTCAAGCTCTGACCTGAGACCTTCAATATCAGTAGACATCTGTCCCATCCGTGCAATTTCTGATTCCGAAACCGCTTTTGGCTTTTCCACCTCACCTTTTCCGGACTTTTCATTGAGATTATCAGAAAGATCCAAGGGATTGTCAGACAGTTCTACAGACAGATCAGACAGACCATCCGCAGATGAATCCGAAGCAATTTCCCCTTCCTGTTTCCCCACCGAAATTGTTCTTGTTATATCTTCACCTGTACCGGGAACTGGAGCTTCACCCTCTTCATCGCTAAGATCTTCGAAGGGATCGATCCTGTATTCCTCTTTTAGCTCCATCAGAGGTTCTGACACAGATGTTACTTTACGAATATCCCCGGAAGACCCTTCTTTCGCATTTTCGTCAAAAGGAGAAGCACCTGCAGATTCAGGTGCGTGTGCCAGACTATCTTCAAATTTTGGAACACCCGGCCTGACAGTTGACTGGAAAGAATCTGTTTCAGGAGAAGCAGGCTCAGGAAATGGATCATTTGTTGGAATATCTGCATCGAAAGGAGATTCTCTAAGCTCATCTGTCGATGTTTCCTTATTATCGGTTAATTCATCCATCCTCTCAATCAGACTCTGTCCCTTTGTAAGATTGGCGAACACGGACTTTAGTTTTCCGCCGATTCCGTCAAAATTCCTGGCAATTTCATCAAGCTTCACCGATTCACCAATAGAGCTTACAAGGCCTGAGAGATTGGGTTTTCCTTTCGTGTTGGACTCCTGTTCCGGAAAAGGACTGGAACCTGGAGGAGTAAAACCAGGAAACGGACTTGCAGCCTGCTGCCCCGGTCCTGAAAAAGGGTCCCCTGAATGGCTAGCAGGTCCAGGGAATGGATTCTGAGAAGGTCCGGGAGATTCTGAAAAAGGATTTGAAGGATCTTTCTCAGTATCCGGTGTTGTATTGTCTGAAGGAGTGGACTGATCTGAAAATGGATTATCAGTACCAGGAATGGGAGTTGTAACAGGATCCGGAGAAGCGGAAGAATCAGAGAATGGGTTAGCAGAAGGTTCAACATAGTCAGGTAGTTGCCCGTTAAAATTGGGCATGGAAGATGAGAATGGATTATCCGGAGAAGGAGCCTGAGCAAACGGGTCTTTTGAAGGCTCTGCTGTTTCTGGGAAAGGGTTTTCTGGTTCGTCCTTTATTTCAGGGCCTATATTTTCCTGAGGAGGAAACATATCCTGCGGTGCTTCCTCCGGAAAAGGAGCTTGATCCTGGAAAGGATCAGCTGGAACATTACTTCCTCCAGGGACCGAAGTCTCAGGAGAAGTTTCAGGAGAAGTTTCAGGAGAAAAAGCAGGCTTTTCAAA
>DACO01000015.1:7834-9581 GCA_002508635.1 Methanolobus sp. UBA118
CTCATCCTCATCACCAGGCAACACTGGTTTGAACAGCGGAGGAGGAGATTTTCTTGATTTCTTTTTAGGAGCTTCAGGATTTTCATTCGGAATGTTTCCTGAAACCGGAGGCATATTAATGATATCGTCGATGTTAATTGAATCCGAAGATGGAGTACCTTCATTTTCAGTGATTTGCTCGGTGTTGTTCCCCGGCTGCATGAAAGGAGGAAGGTCATCCACAGGTGCCTGTGGCGAACCCTGAATTTGATCTCCGGCAGAGCTGATTTCAGACAGGTCTGCTATATTTCCAAAACCTGGAGGAGCTGACTGTTGGCTTTGTTCATCAGGCATCCCTGATTGAGAAGGGAATTCCGGTTTGACCTCTTCCATGGGAGTTTCGGAAAATGCATTGGCAAGTATGTCAGGAATAGATGGTTTTGTACCGGTTTTCTCAGAACCCGGGTTATCGGGACCGGCTCCTTCCGCTTCAGACGATTCCTTACCGGAATTCTTTTTTACTTCCCAGGGAAACTCACTCATAGAAATCAACTACAACAGGAAAAACTAATCGCTATTAGACAATTATATATCTCATTTTTATATAAAATTTGCTATTGAACATGGAGAAAGGTTTTCCGGAAAGATCCAAGTTCAACTAAAAGGAATAAGATCATTGAAAAAGAGTGTAGGCGCACGGGAATAATTGAGGGAATGGACGAGAGATAAAGGATGAAATTTGTGCTAAAATTCATTTGCTGTGAGTTTGTGCGCCTAACTGTGCATAGGAAATAATGATATATAAGGATTTCTCTCAACACTCTAAACCATATAACATGATGAAGGCATGATGAGACTTATTTTCGATTATTAGTTAAATTTTTAAATCTGTGCACAAGGACTAAAAAAACAAGATTAAGATACAAAAAAGTAAATATGGTAACAAAAAGGTTCCTGAAAATAAAATCAGAAACCTGAGATATGATCACAGTTTGGAAACTTTAGCATTGCTTACAGAATATTCAACCATGCTTTCAATATCCACTTTTTCTTCTTCGATCGGAAGAGATGTGGATTTGGCTTTGACTTCAGGACGCTCGGGAACCGCCAGACAGCTTCCTGCCTGCATTATGGAAATATCAAAAGTGCCTATTTTTCTTGCTATATCTATTATCTCATTCTTGTCAAGACCGATGAGCGGATGATAGATAGGGGCACAGATCCCGTATATCTCAGCATACATATTCGCTGCCGTCTGGGAGGCGACCTGACCCAGAGATGAACCTGTGACTATACCTGAAGCACCTTCTTTTTTCATGATCTCAAAAGCTATCCTGTACATGGTACGCTTGCAGAGTACACAGGTCTTACCCCTTTCACATTTGTCAATGAAGGCTTCGAGATTGCGACCGTTGGGAACCTCGTACATTTTCAAAGGATGACCCGGACACCATTTTTGAAGCTGCTCAATACAATCCATCGTCCTCTTTCTTGCACGTTCGGTGCTGAAAGGTTCATTGTTACAGTAGATTGGAACAATTTCCACACCCCGCTTCATCAGAAGCCATGTAGCCACCGGAGAATCAATACCACCTGACACGAGAGCCACCATCTTGCCCTGCGTACCGATAGGCAGGCCACCCACACCGTCTACGGTTTCCGTGTAAACGTATGCATGATTCTGACGCATTTCCACGAATATCTCCCTGTCAGGCTTTGTCAGATCCACCGAGGGCTCGATATCTTTTGATTCAAGCATCATCCATAC
>DACO01000015.1:9843-13732 GCA_002508635.1 Methanolobus sp. UBA118
TCATTGGATGAAAAATCATGATTGCCCGTGCGCTTTGCCCTTATAGCAAAGGATTCACCAGGCCCTACAAAACCATCCGCCACTGTTGCACACATCTTTGATGCGGACTCGATCGTAGGATCTGTGGTATAGGCAGGAGATGTGGAAACAACCCCAAAGACATCTGCTGCAGACCGGGCTGCATTGGAATCGGAGCTATGTACGAATATTCTGCCCCATTCACGGCTTATCCCGGAATAGGATACACCGTTCTGTTTGAGCATTGCTTCAATATTGCTCATCAATATCTTCTCGTACCAGTTCCTGACACCGGTGCTCTTCAGGGCCAGTTCTCCATACCTGACAATAATTATATCGAACATAAGTTTACCATTCCGGAAACATCAATTAAGTATATTTAAGAGGGCAATCCTTGCCACATATATCGAAAGTAAGCTAGATGACAATTGAGAACACAATCTCACCTGTGTATCCTGAAGTCAGTGAATTTCCCCGAATAGGAAGACCAGCTGACATCAAGATCTTTCACGGCCGCATGTGAGGGACCTTCTCCCAGCAGCCCCAGCAGTTTCTCAATATCGGCACGTTTACCTTCCGCTACTACTTCCACCCTGCCATCCGGAAGATTCTTAGCAAAGCCCGTAAGCCCGAGATCTGTAGCATTATCTACAGTGAACTTACGAAAATATACTCCCTGCACTCTCCCGGAAACAAGAACAGTTGCAGAGGCAGATGCCCCTGCATTTGTGTCTACATCCTGCATACAGCTTAATTTATCTGTGAATTATAAGAACTTTGGCCTTGAGGACAGAAGTTTTGCAAGGGGCAGACCCTTATACGGCATTCCCTGCACCTCTGACTGTATTCTGGCATTGAGTTCTTCAGCTGTCATTTCAACCTTCTTTGGTTTTTTAGCCTGGGATTCCGCCCTGACAGTCACATTGATATTGCCTGTTTCAACTTCCTTGTCACCGACAACGACCACATAGGGCACCCATTCGCGGCCTGCTTCACGGACCTTCTTACCCACGGTATCCTCGCGGTCATCGATGTCAACACGGCAGTCAAGCTGATCCGCCACCTGTAATGCAAAGTCCATATGCTTTTCCGAGATAGGAATTATCCTTACCTGGGTCGGAGAGAGCCATACAGGAAGCATCGGAACCTCACCTGCTTCAGCCTTCATGGCCTCTTTCTCAAGCAGCCCATAGATACAACGCTCGATGGCACCACTTGGAGAGCAGTGAAGTATTATTGGCCTCTTTGCGGATCCGTCAGTGTCGATATAGTTGATATCATACCTTTCCGCATTCTCGACATCTATCTGGACGGTTGAAAGTGCACTTGCCTTTGCCAGGGCATCCACGAAGTTAAACTCGAACTTGAGTACGAAATAGAAGAATCTGGTGTCCCACATCTCGACAAGTACGGGTTTGTCCACGGTTTTTGCAAGGTTTGTTATGAAATCTTTGTTCTCTTCATAGAAATCCCTGGTAAATCTGATGGCAACTTCAAAATCATCGACTTTGATGCCCACTTTGTCGAGAACCGAGATGCACATATTATACTGGTCATCAAACTGTGAGACTGCCTGCTCCATATCAGTACAGAGACTGTGCATATCCGGCATTGTGAACGCACGCAGGCGCCTGAGGCCCACGAGTTCCCCGCGCTGTTCCTTACGGAAACTGTAGCGAGTCATCTCGATCATCTTCATTGGCAGGTTCTTGTAGGAAATCGTCATGTCATGGTTCATGAGGAACTGACCGAAACATGCGGCAAATCTCAAAAACATGTTCCTTTTATCGGACTCAATCGAATACTGGCGTGCAGGGAACCTGTCAAGGTACTTCTTCAGAGTTGGATGCTCCATATCATACATCAGAGGAGTCTCAACTTCCATGGCACCAACCTTATAGGACTCATCCAGCACATAGTCCTCCAGCAGTGACTTGATCAGCCTGCCTTTGGGATAGTAACGCATGTTACCCGAATCTGACCCGGGCTCATAATCGGCAATCTCGAGCCTGCGCATAAGATCCACATGCGGAGGAGCTCTTTCCACAGCCCTTTGTTTGGAGATCTCATAATCGACAAACTTCCTCAGGTTCTCATGTCCTTTGAAGTCAAAATCATCGGTGCTGTGCAGTTCACCGTCAGGAGTGAGGATATGCCAGTAGGACCTGGCTGTGCTTTCGGCTTTGAGTGCTTCGGAAACTACCTCTTCCTTCTCCTCCGAAACAAGCACACCTTCTCCGCAGCTCACGGACTTGCCTTCAGGCACAATGGAACGTGAAAGTTCGGACAGAGGGTGCCCCTTACAGCTTATCTTGAAAGCCTTGTACCATCCAAATGGTGCTCTTTTGATATTGAAATCCCCGGAGAGTTCCTTTTCAATACTTTTGAGAACAGAGACAGCGATCTTCGGGGACGAAAGATCTGAGCTGAGGTGTGCATACGGATAAAGCATAATGTTCTCCGCTTTAACCTGCCCAGCAACGTTTCTTATTTCATTGACGGCCTTGTCGATAATCTCTTCCACACCTGACTCATCAACCTTCTCGACTGCGATAAAAGCGGTAAGGGCCTCATCAAGTCTGCCGGATCTGAATGACTCTTCAATCTTTTCAGCAACCGGGGTACTTTTTTTGACCTCATATTCTATGTAATCGGAATGAATTAACAGCAATTGCATGGGTTCACCTTTCAGATAAATGCTAACTTAAATCAGACCATTACTTATTAATCTTTTCAGGTTTCCCCGGAAAATGTCGTACTAAAAACAGTAAAAAAGAGGATATCAGTCAGATGTTTCAGTTTCCGGATTCGGCGATACATTACCAGGATAAGCGTAAACATCAGATCCTTCATCCACATATACCCGGTACCCGGCCACAATGGCACCAAGGAGTATGGGTGCGGCAAAAAATCCTGCTATACCGCCCACAAAGGCACCGCCAAGGAAAGCAAGAAGGATCAGTAAAGGATGAATATGTGATTTCAGGCTTGCAAGATATGGGCGCAGGAAAAGCTCTGGCGGAACATAGATCACTATCGATGCCACCACGAAAAACACTACGGCACTTTCAAGACCCTGATCAAGATAACGATAAACTGAGAGAGCCAGCAGGACCATATATCCCGCAAACATGGGAATTACCGATGCTATGAATATGAGAGCCGACAGTGCCAGTATATTGGGGAAACCGAATGCATAGAAAACTATCAATGACAGCAGGCTTACTACAAGTGCTGCTGATGCATTTCCTATAAAAATACCCTGCAGAATGATATCCAGATGCTCGAAATACCTGACCGCCGAGTCTTTCCATTGTGAAGGAACAACATTTATTACTGCATCGTAAAATTTCTGCCCATCAGCCAGCAGGAAATAGCACACAATAATCGCTACTATTAGATTGAGACCAAGCATCATCAGATTCCATGCATAGGAAAAAATTCCGGCATTGCCTACCAGTGATAAGAAGGAAGTTGAGAAGTCCCATATCAATTGCTGTACGTTATCGGTGTAGCTGGGAGGAATATCAATCGTCCTGAGAGTATCAAGCAAAAAGTTCAGTACCTCTGATTGATTATCTATAATCCAGCCAATCTGCCGGAATATCTCGAAAAGGCCTGAACCTATAATGAAAACCACGGGCACAACAATGAACATTGTTGCAATCAAGGCCCCCATGCGTGGAAATCTTCCAAGTTTATGGAATATAGGCCGGGAGATGTATGCAAAGACAAGCCCCAGTACCAGTCCGTCTGCAAGGGGCAGAAATATGAATATTTGTATGATCAGAAGTAAAAGAAAGAAAGCACCTATGGCTATCTTCCATTTGGAATCAAGTATACGTGACATGCCGTCCTTTTGAGTAAAATC
>DACO01000168.1 GCA_002508635.1 Methanolobus sp. UBA118
TCAATGGCCCCGCCTCCGAGTAAAAGAGGGTCAATATCCGCTTCCTTCATCCAGAGTATGCCGGTTCCTGTGGGTCCGAGCATCTTATGGCCTGAAAAACAAAAGTAATCACATCCTATCTCCTCTACATCTATTGGCATATGTGGAACCGACTGTGCGGCATCCACCAGAAGTTTTGCTCCATGTTCCTGGCATATCGATGCGATCTCCTTTACCGGCAGCACATTCCCAAGGACGTTGGATGCATGGGTCAGTGCCACCAGTCTGGTATTATCATCGATTGCATCTTCAAAGGCAAGAGGATCAATGCTGCCATCCGGATAAGGCTCGATCAGTGCCAGATCCACTCCTTTTTCACCCAGCTTCATCCAGGGAAGGAAATTTGAGTGATGTTCCAGCAGGGTGCTCACAACTCTGTCTCCACGCTGCCACTCTATTCCACGGGCAACCATATTGACAGCTTCTGTGGTATTCCTGGTGAGAACAGTAGTGCCATTTTCACCGCCTATGAACTCCGCTACTTTCCTGTGTGCATCCCAGTAACGCTGGGTTGAGACCGTTGTCAGCCTGTGTACTCCTCTTCCTACGTTTGAGCGGTAATGCCTTTCAAATTCGTTCATTGCATGAATAACAGTTTCAGGAGAAAGGCTGGTTGCGGCGTTGTCCATGTAGGCAAGATCCTTGAGGAGCGGGAAATCATTTCTGATGTTTTTTATGTTCATAGGATGTCTCCTCACGGATAAGCTGCGGACTTGAATAAAAATCTCTATTTCTGATGACTGCACTGATCATCTTCTTCACGCATCTGCATGCATATCCGGCATATTCTGGCAGGCAGGTCTTCTACACGCTTGTCTTTTATGTCCTGTGCAAGTACATGTATGGATTCTTTTATCTCGTCCTCGAATACTATCTTGTAGCCTCTTTTCTTGGACAGGTACTGTGAGACTGCTGAAGGTGCCATATCGAGCTCTTTTGCAATTTCCTGCTGGCTCAGGCCGCAGTTGGCAAGTTCCTCTGCGATTGCTGCTCTTATGGCGGGAAGTACATCCCAGACTATCATCTGGCAGGGTAATTTCATAATATCTACTCGTTTCTGATCTTAAATAGATGTTTTCAGTATCGATTCACGATTGAGAATTGATTTTTTATACTAAAGTAGCTTTTGCATGATTTGCAGGAGCAGGTTTTTTTAGTTTTGAGGTAAATCTGAAAGCATGTTGAGTGAGCAGGAACTAATACGCTATTCCCGTCAGATCATGCTCTTTGGAGAAGAAGGACAGAGAAGTCTGAAGAATGCACGTGTGTTCATTGCAGGCGCAGGTGGGCTCGGATGTCCGGTAGCGTTGTACCTTGCTGTTGCCGGTGTCGGTCATCTGAGGATCGCAGATAAGGATACCGTAGACCTTTCCAACCTTAACAGGCAGGTACTCCACTGGAATCCCGATATCGGCAAAGAGAAGGTAGTTTCCGTTGAAGAGAAAATCCATTCTATCAATCCTGATGTTGAGGTAGAGACCTTCAACTGTACCATAGACGGGTCAAACGTGTCGGAACTCATAGGAGACTCCGATCTCATAGTGGATGCCATGGATAACTATGATACGCGTTTTCTTCTTAACAGGGTATCACAGGATAAAGGAATTCCTCTCATGCACGGGGCTGTCAGGGGTTTCGACGGTCAGGCAACAACCATAATACCCGGAAGGACTGCTTGTCTGCATTGTCTTTTTCCTTCCGCTCCGCCGGGTGAGCTTTTTCCCATTGTTGGCGCCACCGCGGGTATAATTGCCATGGTGCAGGCAAACGAGGTTATCAAATACCTTGTTGGAAGCGGTGAGCTGCTTACGGACAGACTCCTGATCTGGAACGGCCTTTCTTCCGAGATGGAATATCTTAACTATAGTAAAAGATGCGACTGCAGTATTTGCAGCACAAATTCAGATGACGAATGAGCCGTTTTTCCTGTTAGCGGACCTCCAGCATTCTGGTTATTGCTTTGCGTGCCCTGTCTGCGGTCTCTTCCGGGACGGCTATCCTTGGCGTAAGACTCTCAAGGGAGCTGTACACTCTGGAGAGATCGGTCTTTTTCATGGTTGTGCATATTGCCTGTGGGGACAGCGGATAACACTCCTTGTCCGGGCAATCTTTTTTCATCCTGTGCAGTATTCCGATCTCCGTACCGATTATAAACTCCTTGCCTGGGCCTGTACAGACATGTTTGATCATTCCTGATGTGGAGTAGACTTCGTCAGCAAGGTCAATTACCTCTGCCCTGCATTCGGGATGCACGAGCACTTCTGCATCCGGGTGTTGCCTGCGTGCCTCTTCCACGTCCAGGGTTGTGATCCTGTCGTGCACGAAACAGAAACCTTCCCATGGAAGTATTTCCTTATCGGTGAATCTTGCGACGTAAGATCCGAGGTTCCTGTCAGGAACGAATATAATCCTGTCCTCTTCCAGTGATTCCACAACCTTTACTGCATTGGAGGAAGTACAGCATATATCGCTCTCAGCTTTGACCTCGGCTGTGGTATTAACGTAACAGACGACTGCTGCGTCAGGGAATCTCTCTTTCAGGACTTTCAACTCCCCTGCAGTTATCATATCCGCCATTGGGCAATTAGCCTCAGCCGCGGGCAGCAAGACTTTTTTATCAGGAGAGAGAATAGCTGCTGTCTCAGCCATAAAATCAACACCGCAAAAGACAATAACATCATTTTCCAGAGTGGCCGCTTTTCTGGCAAGCTCCAGTGAGTCTCCGATAAAGTCAGCTATGTCCTGTACTTCAGGGATCTGGTAATTGTGAGCAAGTATTATGGCATCCTTTTCCTGCTTGAGCCTGTCAATCTCTTCTTTGAGTGAAACCGGGTCAGGATTCTCTTTGCTGATAACGTTCATGGATTCTACCTTTATCTGTGATATTTTTCTCTTCCAGGTTTAAATATTAAACCATTATTCTGTATCACAATCGTGAACAAATTCTATTTGCTTATGCTGCTATCTTTATTTATACATTTTGTTACATATTCATACCAAAAAGCAAATAAAGGCCTTCTTCCGATATGTGTAACAGTATTACAATAAAATGACCTTGATACTTTTTGTTAATACGGACTGTTGGGTGGAATTATAAAAATACATTGATATCGGTGGTGTACCCATTAAAAATGCCAGCACAATCTCTTTAAAATTTGAGGATGCGCTTATTTCCCTGAACAGAGTGGTTGCAAATAAGATAATAATGGACTTATACGACGGGAATAATGCCTTTGAGCTTATAAAAGAAGTTATTACTCCGGCCCTTGAGAGGATCGGCAGCAAATGGGCAGATGGTGATATTGCATTGTCCCAGGAGTACATGGCAAGCAGGATCAGTGAGGATATTGTGGACTCGATACTTCCTCCTGAAAGTTCAACCCGAAGAGATGTGCCTGTAATAGGTCTTACTACCCTCGGGGATGAACACATGCTTGGAAAACGTATCCTTTCAGCATTTCTCAAAGCCAGTGGCTTTAAGATTCTTGATTATGGTGATATGAAAGCGGAGCTGGTTGCCCGGAATATCAAGAATGACGGGGTGGATGTGATCATTGTTTCCGTACTTATGCTCAATCTCGTTTCCGAAGTCAGGGAGTTAAGATCTGTTTTCGACAGGGAAGGAATTGATACAAAGATACTGGTCGGAGGTGCACCATTCCTTTTTGATCATGACCTGTGGAAAGAGGTAGGTGCCGATTCAATGGCTTCTGATGCAATGGAATCCTTTGAGCAGATCAACAGCTTGATGGGGATAGTTCAATGAATAATGATGAGATGCTTCCAATGGAAAGGGTTCTGACCTCCCTGTCCTTTAAAGAAGCTGACAGGGTTCCTTTTTTCCTTCTGTTGACCACTCAGGGTGCCAGGGAATTCAATGTATCCGTCAGGGAATATTTTTCCAGGCCCGAGATGCTTGCACAGGCCCAGATCAGGATGCAGCAAAGATACGGACATGACTGCCTGTATTCTTTTTACTATGCATCTCTTGAGATGGAAGCCTGGGGCGGTGAGTCTATCTTTTTTGATGATGCTCCCCCGAACGCAGGAAAACCTGTTATCTCGGAGCTTGAGGAAATATGTTCCCTTGAGGCACCGGATGTTTATGAATCCGAAAGGCTGGGGGACGTGCTGCGAAGCACGGAATTGCTTAAAGAAGCTGCAGGAGAAGATATCCCTATCATAGGTGTTGTTATCTCGCCGTTTTCTCTGCCTTCCATGCAGATGGGTCTTGGAAGTTATTTTGATCTTATCTATGAGGAACCTGCCCTTTTTGAGGAACTGATGGTAATCAATGAAGAGTTCAGCGTGCAGTGGGCTAATGCCCAGATCGAGGCAGGAGCTACTGCAATTTGTTATTTTGACCCTGTATCTTCTACGACCATCATACCGCCTGAACTGTACAGAAAAACCGGTTTCAAGGTTGCCAGAAGAAGCATTTCCAGGATCAATGCCCCGGTGGCAACTCATATGGCTTCGGGAAGATGCATGCCTTTAATTGATGATCTTGCAGAGACCGGTACCGTGGCTATCTGTACGAGTGCACTAGAAGATCTGGAAGAGGTAAAGTCTGCATCTAAAGGCAGGATGGCAGTACTTGGTAATCTCAATGGTATAGAGATGAGACGCTGGTCGACAAAAGATGTGGAACACAATGTCAGAAATGCAATTGAAAAGGCGGCCGAAGGAGGAGGCTATATCCTTTCGGACAACCACGGGGAAATACCGTCCCAGGTCAGCCGGGATGTGCTGATGACATTGTCGGAATCCGTTAAGAAATGGGGAAATTACCCCATAAGGCTGGCTTAGTATGTTCCATGACCTGTATTTTCTGACCTGTGACTGTATCAGGCGTGAGGTCGAGCATATCTTTTCTTCTGAGGAAAAGTTCAGGGGTATAAAGCCGGTGTTTTTCCCATCCAGATACCACTCTCAAAATGACGAAAAGATTGATGAGATCATTGATGATCTAAATTGCGATAACGACATACTTGTTCTCTGCGAAAGGAAATGCACCGTGAAGGCATCATCAACCGATGACTACTCGGGATCTTTGAGTATTAATACCGTTGAAAACTTCCATGATTTTTTCATATCAGAATCTGTCCTGCAGAATGATACGGATTCGGCTACTCTTGTTTTACTTCCCGGATGTCTGGAGCAATGGCAGGAATACAGGGGAACGGATAAGAACAAAATGCCTTTTTTCAATGTTGAGAAATATTCTTCCGTACTTGTGCTGGATACCGGATTATATTCCGATATCGCTACCAGGACTCAGGAGTTTGAAGAAATCACGGATCTTCCATCCAGGATAGTCCATACGGAACTTGCTCGCTTCAGCCTTAGTGTTGAAAACATGATCCTTCGTCGAAATCTTGAGAAAAAGAAGAACCAATTGAAATTGTCACAGAGGAAAGCCGCCTCATATGCCATGTCCCTTGATTTCATAAGGGATATTGCCGATATGAACGACGAGTCAGAAGCCATTGATTCCATATGCAGACTCTTTGATACATTGTTCGCACCAGGGGAAGTATTCTATATCCCCTTCGATCGGAGCCAGCCATGTGGAAGGCAGTGCAATTCCTCGACTGTGGATCCCGGGCAAATTGACTCTCTGAAGAGATCGAATGCGGATTATCTCATATTTGATGCTGAAGATGGCTTTGCTGTAAAGGTTTCCAGTAAGGAGGATATCCTCGGCATAGTAGGGGTCCGCAAGGTCACCTATCCCGGGTATATAGACGAATATTTGAGCATTGCCCTTGACCTTGCAAAAGCTGCTGGTCTTGCAATATCCAATATAAGGCGCTATTATGAGATATTCAGCTCAAGGGAGGAGCAGGTAAAACTAACGGATATGCTGCGTACTACTAATCGTATATTGAGGCATGATATTGCCAACGACCTGCAGGTTATAACAGTATCCATGGACCTTCTTTCAGACAAATATGAAGATAAATTCATTGATATGTCCCGTCAGGCAGTTCAGAGAAGTATCTCACTGATCCGGAATATGCGGGATATGGACTACGCACTGTCTCCCGATAAGCAGCTTGATCTGCAGAGTGTGAAAAGTGTGGTAACCAATGTTATCGATAGGTATGATGCAGAGTTCGGTCTTGAAGGAGATTGCCTTGTGATGATTGACCAGGCCTTTTTCTCGGTGATCGATAATATTGTGAGCAATGCGCTGGTGCATGGCAGTGCAAGCAGGATAGATATTAACATAGGAGAGAAGGGTGGGTCCTGTAAAATATCCATCTCTGACAACGGCAGCGGCATTCCCGATGATATCAAAACGCAGGTATTCGATGAGGGTTTCAAATACGGGAAGACAGGTCACACCGGCTTTGGTCTTTATATTGTGAAAAAGACCATAGAACGTTATAATGGTACAATTAGTGTCAGGGATAATGAGCAAGGTGGTGCGACATTCATGATCGAGTTACCCTTGGGATTGAATGACCGTACTTATTCTGGTAGGGATTGAGATTAAATATGGAAATAGGTTCCACCACTGAAGTGGAACCTGAAAGTATTTTCAATCCCCGGCCGCCCTGCCTATAGCCTTCAACAGCTCCAGCATGATTCCAAGGCCTTTCTGTAAGTCCTCATCCTGCATCTCTTTGAGTAAAGTCGCAACTCCTGCTTTTGGAGGATCAAGCAGGGCTTTGTCAAGCTGCGGGTCCTGCACTCCTCTCTCGATCACATCCACAAGATCGGTACTGATCATTGCATTGATGAGTTTGAAATAGACTGATGCAATCTCAGCCATGCCGTGCGCTGTCTGATCGTTCATATAATCCTGCAGGATCCTTGAGGTTCTTACCAGGTCCAGTAAAGCTTCAACATCCTCAGGTGCAATTTCAATTCCTGATATCCGGTTAGTAATAACTTCGTCTGACATGTCGATTCCTCCTCAGAATAATCCCTTAACACTCATGTCCCAGTGGACGTGGTAATACATACGATACAGGTACCAGCCCAGCTTTGTTGGCTTGAATGGTGCAGGAGGTACTCCGTATTTCCATGTGGCAATATAGCCTTTACCAGGTGTGGTCGGAGTTTCGGTATCTGTTATGATCGGACATCCTGTTTCACCCTCATAAGATATTTCCATACCGTTGCCGTAGATCCGGTTAATCAGGTTCTGGCTCACAGCGATTGCCTGATAATGTGCTCCTATACCTGTCTTGAGAATATCAGCGGGTCCCAGGTCTCCCAGTACATAGACGTTGTCGAAGTTTCCTGCCGGTCCCCTGTACTGGAGTGTGGCCTTGTCAGCAGGCAGCCATCCCTTATCATCTGTCAGGCCCGAATCTATCAGTGCCTGTGGTGCTTTGTGGGGAGGCACAGCGATAAGGAGATCATAATTGACCTTTTCCCCGTTCTTTGAGGTGAGTTCCTTATTTGTGGCATCCACACTCGCAAGCTGGAAGTTCCTGATGACCTCTACACCCTTTTCCTCGAATTGTCCGCTTACCATCTTATTGAACTCAGGTGGTCCTATGGGTTCCATTGGCCAGACAAGCGTCAATTGTACGTCATCCCTGTTCTTTTTTATATTACGGAGATAACTGTCAAGCATGAAGGTGAACTTAACAGGTGCACCTGGACACGGTATCGGCATGGAGGCGACAGATATTGCCACTTTTTCGCCATCCATATTCTTCACAAGGTCCCGCACCTTCAGAGCATCCTCTATTGAAGTATAGAATGTGTTAAGATCGTCAGCAAGCCCCGGAACTGCTTCCATGTCGGCTCTGCAGCCCATTGCGATAACAAGGTAGGTGTATCTGTATTTTTTCCCGTCCTTCACGGTAACTTCCCTTTTCTCAAGGTCCACTGCACTAACCTCTCCACCCTCTCCGTATATGGATTTCACCCTCGGGCTTATAAGTTTCTTTCTTGGCCGGATAATATCCTCCGGAGTATAGAGATCAAATGGCAGGAATGTAAAACCGCCCTGATTTATACTCGTTTTATTCTTATCGAAAACAACTATCTCAAGTTCATCCTTTGCGATTTTGTTCCTGAACTCTCTTGCAAGGATATTGGCCACAACCGAGCCGGCATAACCTGCTCCTAATATCAGTACCCGTTCTGTCATTATATAACCCCAATTAAATTGAGTCTTTAATTGATATATTAACTACGTTACTGATGTATTTTGACAGTTATATTTAAGAGAATTGAAGTACGTACAAATATTGAAGATTTCAGAAGTTTAACAGTGTGAACGTAATCTTTAATCAAAGACTACCGTCTTCAATAAAAAATTCAAAAGAAGAGTTGGGGTGTTACAGAAGATTCTGTAACGTTTTAAGGTGTATAGTTATTGTAAACAATAACTATAGTGTTTTTAGTTCTGTAATACTATCTCAATGTTGATGTCCTTTGGGACCTGAATGCGCATGAGCTGCCTGAGTGCACGTTCATCGGCTGCAATGTCGATGAGTCTCTTGTGTACGCGCATTTCCCAGTGATCCCATGTAGCGGTTCCGTCGCCACTTGGACTCTTCCTGACCGGTACTACCATCTTTTTGGTAGGTAGCGGGACCGGTCCTGAGATACTTACCCCTGTTCTGTCCGCAATTGCTTTTACCTGTTCGCAGACTCCGTCCAGGTTTACCGGGCTGATCCCTGATAATCTTATTCTTGCTTTCTGTGACATGTTCATCCCCTAAAAAAAAGGAATAGTAGAGTGTCTTATTTCTGTTGGACACTCATGCACATGCCAGCTGCAATGGTCATACCCATATCACGGATGGCGAACCTTCCGAGCTGTGGGATTTCCTTCACTGGCTCGATTACCATTGGCCTTGTTGGCTTTACGGTAATGATTGCTGCATCTCCTGCCTTGATGAAGGTTGGATTCTCTTCCTTGACCTGACCTGACTTTGGATCAAGCTTCTTGTTGAGTCCGAGAAGTGTACATGCGGTCTGTGCAGTGTGGCAGTGGAATACCGGTGTGTATCCTACTGTGATCGCGGATGGGTGCTGGAGCACTACGATCTGTGCGGTGAACTCGTCTGCAACTGATGGGGGGTTGTCGCTAGGACCACAGACATCTCCTCTGCGGACATCGTTCTTACCTACACCTCTTACGTTCCATCCGATGTTGTCACCAGGTGTTGCCTGTGGGGCTTCTTCGTGGTGCATCTCGATTGACTTGACTTCTCCACCGGAGCCGCTTGGGTTGAAGACGACATTGTCTCCCTTCTTCATGATACCTGTCTCTACTCTGCCTACAGGTACGGTTCCGATACCTGAGATGGTATATGCGTCCTGTACAGGTATCCTGAGTGGAAGCTTGTCTGGCTTCTCTGGTTCCTGGAGTGCGTTGAGTGACTCAAGGATGGATGGGCCGGTGTACCATGGTGTGTTCTCACTTGGGCCTGAGATGTTGTCACCCTCGAATGCTGAGGTTGGGATGAACGGAACATCTGCTGCCTTGAATCCTACCATACCGAGGAGCTGGCTGACATCTTTCTTTACCTGGTTGTACCTGTCCTCGCTGTATTGTGCTGCGTCCATCTTGTTCACAGCAATGATAAGCTGGTTGATACCGAGTGTCCTTGAAAGGAACACGTGCTCCTTTGTCTGGGCCATTACACCGTCAGGTGCTGCTACTACAAGAATAGCTGCATCAGCCTGGGATGCACCAGTGATCATGTTCTTTACGAAGTCACGGTGACCTGGACAGTCCACAATGGTGAAATAGTACTTGTCAGTGTCGAATCTCTTGTGAGCGATATCGATTGTGATACCTCTCTCACGCTCTTCTTTCAGGGAGTCCATTACCCATGCGAAAGCGAAGGATTCTTTTCCTTTTTCTCTTGCTTCGGCCTTGTATTTCTCGATCAGGTGAGCAGGTACTGCTCCTGTCTCGAACATCAATCTACCGACAAGTGTGGACTTGCCGTGGTCAATGTGACCGATAACCGCTAAGTTCATGTGTGGTTTATCAGCTGCCATTTTAAATATCTCCTTTATTGATTTATAATTACTTCAATTTGATTTGTCCTAATAGATGTTTTCACGTTTAAACCTTTCTGACGAAAGGGGGGATTGCAGACGTGCTGCAGTTCCCACAATTACTGACTCAGGAAGTCAGATGCCTGTGGAAGCTCCTTCTTCAATCCCTTTCTCTCTCTTATGGAACCGACGATCTCGCTGTTCAGGTTTGCTGGAAGTGTGTCAAATCCTGCGAACTCGGTACTCCACATCGCGCGTCCCTCGGTTGCGGACCTGATGTCTCCTGCGAAACCGAACAACTCTGCTACAGGTGCCTTGGACTCTATGATGGTCATGTCACCCTCTGCTGTCATGTTGATGATGATTCCACGACGTCCCTGGATCTCCTTGGTAGCTCCGCCCATCTGTTCCTGGGGTACCTGGATGAATACCTTCTGGTATGGTTCAAGGAGTGTGTCATCTGCCATGAGCATTGCAGCCTGGATTGCCTGCCTTGATGCAGGGATTACCTGTGCAGGTCCTCTGTGTACCGCGTCTTCGTGAAGCTTGGCATCGACCAGTTTGACCTTTACGCCCATACATGGCTCTCTTGAGAGAGGTCCTGCCTTCATTACCTCTACGAATCCTTCAAGGATGAGTTCCATGGTTTCGTTCAGGTGCTGGATACCCTTGGTCATATCGAGGTAAACATTACTCTCGTAGATATCGACTATGCCCTTAGCTTCATCTTTATCCATACCGGCTTCCATGAGCTTCTCTCTGCGCTCGAGTTCCGGCATGCGCATTGAAACCTCTCCACTGCGGATGAGTTTCCTGACATCTTCCGAGAGTGGTTCGACGATAACGTAGAATCTGTTGTGCCTGTTTGGTGATTTACCTTCAACAGGGCCTGCTCCGGCGCGTATGGTTTCACGATATACTACGATCGGTGGGGTTGTTGTGATCTCAACGTTCTTGTCACGCTGGATCCTGTGGCCGATGACCTCAAGGTGAAGTTCGCCCATACCTGCCATCAGGTGTTCACCGGTCTCTTCATTAAGTGTGATACTGAGTGTGGGGTCTTCCTTTGCTACCTGTCTGAGTACGTCGACAAGTTTTGGAAGGTCCTTCATGTGTTTTGCTTCCACAGCCACTGTGACTACAGGTTCGCTGGCGTGTGTAATACTCTCGAACGGCGTCATTCCGTCAAGGCTGGTTACTGTTGAACCGACGATAGCGTCCTTAAGACCTGTTACTGCTGCAATGTTACCTGCAGGGATGTTCTCCACTTCGATCCTTTCCGGACCCATAAAGATACCTACCTGCTGGATCCTGTTCTTCTTTGCAGCACCTGATACGAACACTTCCATACCACGTGAGAGTGAACCACTGAACAGTCTTCCGGTTGCGACTTCTCCTGCGTGTGGGTCCATTGAGATGTCTGTGACCATGAACGCAAGGTCCCCTTCGTCATCAGCATTCTTCATGGACTGTCCGATCTCGGATTTCCTGTCACCGTGCCAGATTACACTGACCCTGTCTTCCTGTGCCTGGATCGGGCTTGGAAGGAACCTGATGACCATGTCGTTAACTGCTTCATGAAGCGGGCATTTCTCAGCCAGTGACTTCATGTCCTCGTCACGACAGAAATTGTAAACATCATTGAAACTGATGCCGGTCTTCTGCATCATAGGGACACTGATAGCCCAGTTGTACAGAGCTGAACCAAATGCGACAGTACCTTCTGCTGCGTCGACTCTCCATCCTGCCTTGTAGCGCTCTTCGTTCATTCCCTTGATAAGCTTGTTCACGTGATCGATCAGCTTACCGAGCCTGATCTGCATCTCCTGTGAATCGACCTTGAGCTCATTGATGAGACGGTCTACCTTGTTTATGAACAGTACTGGCTTTACGTGTTCCTTGAGTGCCTGCCTGAGTACGGTCTCGGTCTGTGGCATCGTACCTTCTACTGCATCGATAACCACTACTGCTCCGTCCACAGCACGCATTGCACGTGTTACGTCACCACCGAAGTCTACGTGACCCGGTGTGTCGATAAGGTTGATGAGGTAGTCATCTCCATCGAACTCGTGCACCATGGATACGTTGGACGAGTCGATTGTAATACCTCTTTCCTGTTCCTCTTCATCTGAGTCCATGAAGAGCTGCCTGCCTGCAAGTTCCTTTGAGATCATGCCGGCACCGGCGAGGATATTATCTGATAATGTGGTCTTACCGTGGTCAATATGTGCAACAATACCTATGTTACGAATCATTTCTGGTTCTTTCATAAGCGCTGTGACACGCTCAACCATCTTCTTTCTTCTACCCATGTTAATTACCTGAATCTAGTTTTGCCTGAAATAAAAGATCAGCGTTAACGTGCTGCCTTTGCTACTCTTTCCTTTGCATCTTTCCTGTTGATCGAGAAGCACTTAGCATCGCGGTTTGAAGCAGCGATAAGCTCTGATGCAAGGCAGGAGGCTGCACTCTTTCTTGATTTGTAAGATGCCTGGTTGGCACCCATTGTAATATATCTAAGTGCAGTGTCCACACGCCTCTGTGATGATGTGTCTACCGCCTTTGGTACGGATATACCACCGTACTTGAGCCTGACGACCTCTTCTCTTGGTCCCGCGTTGGCAATAGCCTCCACAAGTACCTGTACAGGATTCTTCTCTGTCTTTGAGTTAATGATGTCAAAGGCCTCGTCAACTATCCTGAGTGCGGTCTGCTTCTGGCCTGTGTTCTGCTCATTGCGCATTACATTGTTCACCAGACGCTCGACAATGGATATGTCGGACTTGTTGAACTGCTGCCTGGCATGCTTTCCATTGCTGTGTGGAAGGATCACAGGGTCTAAGTTCACATAGCTCTTGATTCCCTGATCTGCGACTTCGACCTCTGCGAAATCCCATTTGCCGAATAACTTGATCATATGAATTATCTCCTTGGTTTTTCTTTGCGGCCGATGACCATCTCATTGAGGGATACGTTGTTCACTTCGATGACCTTGAAACGTACACCGGGAATATCACCCTTTGCACCACCCATGCGGCCACCAATCCTTTCGACTGTGACCTCATCGTGCTCATCAATGAAGTTAATGGCACCGTCACCAGGGCAGAAAGCTGTCGCCTGACGACCGTTCTTGATCAATTGTATTCTTACACATTTCCTGATAGCCGAGTTCGGCTGTTTTGCTTCTACACCCACTTTCTCAAGTACGATGCCCCTTCCCTGAGGTGCTCCTCCGAGAGGGTCAGCTTTAACGTCAAGACCCAGTGCACGTCTGTTATACCTTGGGTCCTTCCACCTTGCATTCTTGCGAACGCGCTTGAGGGTGTGAGCTGCATATTTTCCATTTGGCATTAATTATGTCCTCCGATTATGTATTATTGTGAGTTGGCTTTGCAATTGTCATTGCAGGATAACGTCATCTATATCATGATGCCTTTTAGCAACAAGCTTGACCTTTTCTATATTCTTTCCATTCCGTCCAATGGCAAGCCCCTTGTCCTTATTGGATACTTCTACATAAGCTAATCGCTTGTTGTTCCGGTTCACGATATTGACTGATTTAACAGTTACCGGGCCGAATGCATTTTTGATGAATGTGACAGGTTCTTCTGAGTATTCTACAAGATCGATATGCTTATCCACAGTTTTTTTCATCCGGTTTATGTGATCTCCGTTCTTTCCGATGGCAGCGCCCATGTCGCCTGCCTTGATCACGTATATTATGCGTCCGTCATCGATTATACAATCCCTGACAGTTGCTCCGGTCAGTTTTTCAAATAATGCAATATATCTGATCCCTTCTGTAGACAGCTTGATCTCACTCAAGTAAGGCAACTCCCTTTTAAGATGCAGCTAATATGTCAGATTCGCCACTGTCAAGAATGGCCATTGCTGCAATGATGAAAGGTTTACCGCATGCAGGTCCGAGTTCGGTTCCGGGACCCGGGTAATTCAGTACAGGTACGTCTGTACTCTCAACTTTCTCTCTTATTTCCTGCGGACAGTTAGCCGCAAGTACTACCATCTTCGCTTCATTCTTCTCAGCAGCATCAACGGTCCGGTTAGAGCCGATAATGACCTTTCCGGTCCTGATGACCTTGATAAGTGCTTTATCAATGTTAATATCCATTTACATCAACTCATTTATAATCAATTTGAGATTTGTATTCTAATAAATGATTCCTTATATGTACTTTCTGGTTGTTCTTCCCAAGTTACATCATATTGTTTACCTGGAAATTAAGTGTACGTCGCCTGTACCGAGCTTAATAGGCTGTCCGACAATGATGTTCTCGGTCACACCGTTGAGCTCGTCCCTGTCACCGCGCATTCCCGCATCAAGCAGGTGATTGACAGTGACCTCGAAAGCAGCACGTGCGAACACACTGGCCTTCTCTCCGGAAATTCCGTGCCTTCCGATCTGCTTAACTTCACCGTCGGAACACATGATATCGGATACAAGCATTATGTGCCTGATATCAACAGTAAGACCCTGTTCTGAAAGTGTGTTGGTTGCTTCGGTGATGATCGCATTCCTTGCGGCCTCGATGCCGAATACATCATAGATCTCACCGATGTTATTGGTGTAGGTTCTTGTGACATCCACACCTTCGATCTGGAGAACTTCCTTTAGCTGTGAACCTTCGGTATAAAGGGTGTATTCCTCGCCATCCTTTCTGATAACTACTCTCTTGATACCTTCGATACCCTTGAGGGTTATATTGTGGATGTTCTTTGCAAGCTGCAGAAGTTCCCTGTATGAAGGGGAATTCGGTGTCAATATTATCTGATTCTGAACATTTTCGGAGATTGTTACCATCACATCGAGTGAATCCCTGAGCTTGTCTGCAATATCATCAGCCGTGAGGGATCTGTGCATGAGTGTCTTCTCGTGCAGGTCTATGATAAGCTGCATGTTTGCAAGGTCAGTTGTGATATCTGCAAGGTGCTCGATATGTGTTGCCTCTATCTCCCATGCAAGCACACGTGCCATGTCCCTGTCAGTGGCGTAGCCTTCCTCCAGTGCGATGGTCATCATCGGTGTGCTTGGCTGCTTTCTTGCATCCACGATCTCGATAAGACGGGGCAGTCCGAGTGTAACGTTGATCTCGGCCACACCCGCGTAGTGGAAAGTACGCATGGTCATCTGTGTACCCGGCTCACCTATGGACTGTGCGGATACTACTCCCACAGCTTCACATGGCTCCACACAGGCATACTCGTAGCTGGCCATGAGGCGCTCGATAATATCCTCTAGCTCCTTCTTCGTTACACCGACCTTGATGGCATCTTCCCTCAGGGTCTTCTTAATATTCATAGGCAGATCCAATGGTTCGATCATTGAATCGATCGTAGCTTCACTGATGCTCATCTTATACCACCTCTCTTCCTGTCACCATCTTGACAAGATGGTGGACTGCTTCCGGCTTGCTGTAATCACTCTTTGTGGAGTCTATACCATCCTCTCCGTACTTGAACTGTACAACGACACCACGGGTCTCGCGCACGGAACCATCATATTGTACTTCAAGATCCTGCAATGCGTTAACAAGTCTTCTCTGGAGGTAACCGGACTGTGATGTACGGACCGCAGTATCCACAAGACCTTCACGACCACCTATTGCGTGGAAGAAGTATTCGGTCGGGTTCAGACCGCTCTTATAGCTGGCTTTTACGAAACCGTGTGCGTCTGCTCCAAGGTCACCCTTGTCAAAGTGCGGAAGTGTCCTTCCCGAGTAACCTCTTCTTATCCTTTCACCACGAACCGCCTGCTGTCCTACACAGGCTGCCATCTGGGTAAGGTTAAGCATTGAACCCCTTGCACCTGACTTTGCCATCAGCACAGCAGAGTTCTCAAGACCAAGCTGCTGACCTGCAATGTTACCGGTCTGGTCCCTGGCTTTACCGAGTTCCTGCATGATCTTCATTTCAATTGTTTCTTCAAGGGTACGTCCTGGTAATGGTTCAAGCTCTTTTGCCTCATAGGCTTCAATGAGTTTTGCAACCCTCTCTTCAGCTTCATTCAGGAGATTGGAAATCTGGACCTTTGCAGTGTGTGGTATGTCCTCATCACTGATACCAAAGCTAAGTCCGGTCTTCATCACTCCGCGGATTGCAAGCCTTGTGAAGTCATCTACGAACTTGGCGCCGGCCTCGGAACCGTATTCCTTCATGACCTTATCAAGGACCTTGCCCTTGAAAGCACCGATTGCCTGCTCGTCAATGGTACCCTGGAGCATCTCTCCGTCCTCTATGACAACATAGGCATCATATTCGCAGTCCTTCTTCTTGCATGTCTCACACTTGAAACAGGCTTGTGCCGGGAACTCCAGGTAGAGTCCCTTCGGAAGGATCTGGCTGAATATCTGTTTACCGTTCCACAGCGGTTCACCGCTTTCTGAGTGGCTTGCAGGATCCGGCAGGTCCCTTATATCGGATTTTCTGAGCAGCTCAAGCGCTGCAGTCTTTGTGATCGCGTTCTCGTTCCTTGTAAGCAGGAAAAGTCCTGAGATGTGATCGTGTATACCGCCGATGATCGGACCTCCGAAACGCGGAGACAGAATGTTCTCCTGAACCTGCATGAGAATACTGGCTTCAGCCCTTGACTCCTCGGTCTGAAGAACGTGCATGTTCATCTCGTCACCGTCAAAGTCAGCGTTGTATGGCGGACATACGGCAGGGTTGAGCCTGAATGTCTTGAATGGAAGTACCTTGACCCTGTGAGCCATGATACTCATCTTATGCAGGGATGGCTGCCTGTTGAACAGAACAATGTCCCCGTCCATGAGCTGCCTTTCAACTGTCCATCCTACCTCTACCTTCTCAGCAAGCTCTTCCTTGTTGATCTCGGAAACCCTGATACGCCTTCCGTCATCACGTATGACATAGTTGGCACCCGGATGGACCTCGTTTCCTCTTAAGACATACATGCGTAAAAGCTCGATGTTCCGGGTAGTCACTCTTTCGGGTATTGTCATCTGTCTGGCAACCTCGAAAGGTACTCCTACCTCGTTGATACTGAGGTTCGGTTCGGGTGATACTACGGTACGTGCGGAGAAGTTTACACGCTTACCTGAAAGACTTCCCCTGAACCTTCCTTCCTTACCTTTAAGACGCTGGGTAAGGGTCTTAAGTGGCCTTCCCGACCTGTGTCTTGCAGGGGGTACGCCGGAGACCTCATTGTCAAAGAAGGTTGTCACGTGGTACTGCAGGAGTTCCCACAGGTCCTCAATGATCAACTGTGGGGCACCAGCATCACGGTTCTCCTGGAATCTCTGGTTTATACGTATAATATCCACAAGCTTGTGGGTGAGGTCGTCCTCACTGCGCTGGCCTGATTCGAGTGTAATGGATGGCCTGACTGTGACAGGTGGTACCGGAAGTACGGTAAGCACCATCCACTCCGGCCTTGCGCTTGAAGGGTCCATTCCAAGTACCTTTACATCCTCGTCCGGGATGTTCTCGAACCTGTCCCTTATCTCGGTCGGGGTCAGCTTGTGGCCGTCCTCTATATAATC
>DACO01000065.1 GCA_002508635.1 Methanolobus sp. UBA118
AAGGCGAGCATTAATAAATACGAACTTATATCTGAGGAGTAAATCTCATTTGAACGTATTTAAGATCAGTTTGAATTGATCTGATTTGAAAATCACTGAATAATCGTTTACCGGAGTTCGTATTCATGGTAAAAGTAGATAAATTCATTCCAAAAGCTATAGAGAAGATAAGCCAGCAGGTCGAGGGCAAAGCTATCATAGCACTCTCGGGAGGTGTTGACAGTTCAGTCTGCGCGATCCTGGCACACCGTGCAATAGAAGACAGGCTCACACCGATCTATATAGACACAGGCCTGATGAGAAAGGGAGAGACCGAACGGATAAAAGAGATCTTCTGTGACATGAACCTTCAGGTCATTGATGCAAAGGACCGCTTCCTCGGAGCCCTTGCAGGAATTGAGGATCCAGAGGAGAAACGCAAGGCAGTGGGTGAGACCTTCATACGTGTCTTTGAAGAGGAAGCAAAGTTACTGGAGGCAGACTGCCTTATACAGGGAACCATCTATCCCGACAGGATAGAGTCCGAAGGCGGCATAAAGTCACACCACAATGTGGGTGGTCTTCCTTCTGTGATCGATTTTAAGGCTATTGTGGAGCCGATAGAGGATCTCTACAAGGATGAGGTAAGGGAAGTGGCACGTGCCCTTGATCTTCCCCATGAGATCTCAGAGAGGATGCCTTTCCCGGGCCCGGGTCTGTCTGTCAGGATAGTCGGGCAGGTCACAGAAGAACTTGTTGAGATAGTAAGAGAGGCCAATGCCATCGTTGAGGAAGAACTTGTTGAGCGCTTCCACCCCTGGCAGACATTTGCCGCTATTGTGGGCAAAGGCACCGGTGTTAAGGGTGATGTAAGGGTCCACGGATGGATAGTTGCGGTAAGGGCTGTCGGTTCAAGGGACGGTATGACCGCAGAGGCCATGGAGCTGCCATGGGAAGTACTCAGCAGGATCGAATCACGTATCTCAGCCGCACTTCCGACAGTTTCTCGTGTGGTCTATGATCTTACTCCAAAACCCCCGGCGACAATAGAGTTCGAATAAATGTCACTCAATAAAGCAGTTCTTGAAATTAGGAACAGACAGAGGGTAAAACCCTCCGCTCCTGATAAGCCGTGCGCAGCATGGACAGGAGTAGACCTGGTAGATGGTCAAAAGATCGATACCCTTACCATCATATTCCGGACATCGGGATGCTGGTGGGGTAAGGCCGGAGGCTGTACCATGTGCGGCTATGTATATGACAGTGCGCAGACCCCGCCTTCCGATACTGATCTTATAAAACAGCTTGAGAATGCCATGGAAAAAGCATCCGGTTTCGAGAACTTCATGGTCAAGATATTCACCTCGGGTAGCTTCCTTGACATAAGGGAAATTCCGCTTCTTGTAAGGCACAGTATTCTATCAGCTCTGGAAAAGGATGATAGGGTGAGCAAGGTGCTTGCGGAAACCCGTCCGGAGTTCGTCAGCGAGGAGGCGGTGAAGGATTGCAGTAAATATCTCGGTGGAAAAGCTTTTGAGGTGGCAATGGGTCTTGAAACAAGCTCGGACCTGATCCGCAGGGAATCTATTAATAAGGGTTTCACATTCGATGATTTCGAAAGGGCTGCGGTGATTGCCAGGGAGAACGGTGCCACTGTTAAGACATACCTGATGCTCAAACCTCTCTTCCTGTCCGAGAGACAGGCACTTGAGGATATGGTAAAGTCTGTAAAGGATGCAGCCCCGTTCAGTGACACCTTTTCGATAAACCTGTGTAACATCCAGAACGGTACCTATGTTGAGAGGCTCTGGCAGAAGGGACAGTACCGTCCTCCATGGCTGTGGAGTATAATCGAGATACTAAAGAGGACCAAGTCTGAGTTTCCTGATATGGTTATAAGCTCCGACCCTGTGGGTGCTGGCTCGAAAAGAGGTCCCCATAACTGCAAGCAGTGTAGCAGGGATGTAGCTGATCTGATCAGGCAGTTCTCACTCTCGCAGGACATTTCCCTTCTGGAAGTCCCTGACTGTGAGTGTAAAGATCTCTGGGAATGTGTGTTGCAGCTGGATGATCACACCTTCGGCGCACCCATTACAGATTGATCTTGAAATAATTTTTTTTTTTTGAAAGGGAACATATCCCTTTCAGTCACTGTATACCATTGTTCCAATCCCGGAATCTGTAAACAGTTCGAGTAAAATAGAGTGGGATATGCTTCCATCGATGATATGGATCTTCTCAACACCACTTTTAACAGCAGTTGCGGCACCTCTGAGTTTTGGGATCATGCCGCCGGAAATAACCCCTTCTTCTATGAGTTGCTCGATCTCATCTATGGTAACCCTTGAAATACGGGATGACTTATCATTGATGTCCTTCAGCAGGCCGGGTACATCGGTCATAAGGACCAGTTTTTCGGCATTTAAGGCAGCGGCAATGTCCCCTGCAACGGTGTCAGCATTAAGGTTCAGGGCCTTCCCGCTCAGGTCTGTTGCGATCGGTGATATCACCGGGACGTATCCTTCTTTTATGACGATGTTTAGAAGGTCCGGGTTTATGATCTCGGTATCTCCCACCCATCCCAGGTCCACTTCATGTTCGATACTTTCGATGATAACTTTCTGGGATGGCTTCTTTTTTGCTATGATCATCCTTCCGTCCTTTCCGGAAAGTCCTATGCCCTTGCCTCCGTGTTTGCCTATGAGGGAGACTATTTCGGTATTGATATTACCTACAAGTACCATCCTTGCGATCTCCAGGGTCTCATCGTCGGTTATACGTAATCCGCCGACAAACTCCGGCTTCTTTCCCATGCGCTCCATCTTCTGCGTGATCTCGGGTCCTCCTCCGTGAACGATTATCGGGTGGATGCCTACGAATCTGAGCAGTACGATATCCTGCACTATGTCGCTCATTACTTCGGGGTCGACCATTGCATGTCCGCCGACCTTTATCACCATTACAGAATTATGGAAATCCCTGATATACGGAAGTGCCTCTATCAGCACATTCTCTCTTTTGAGTGTCATGTTACTACCTGTGTCATTGCCGGGAAACGGAAGGGAGATGTATCTGTCCCAGTACCTGTGAATGGTATGAATTTACCTTTAACGATTTAAAACTTCTTTGGCTCTATAAAATGCCAAATTAAAAAAAGAAACCCATCTGTATGGGTTATGAATGATCAGAGCTTTTCGAGCTTCTCAATTCCTACCTTCTTTACGAATGGCTTGTTGATCTTGTCAGGCATCCAGTCAGGTTTGTTCTTTGGTGCGTTGACCATTTCTCTCCATCCCTTGAATATGTGGATCTTCTTGGTTCCACGTTCACGAAGCCTGATATCTTCTGGCTTTGATTTTGTACCTTTGCCTCTGTTTGCTACCTTAAGTGCGGCCTGGCGTGGCTGCTTTCCGGTGAACACCCCGTGTTCATTTCCTTTTTTATCTCTTAACACAAAATTTCTTGTTTCAGACATCTTGTCACCTCGTAATCATCATGCGATTACCACTGCTTACCGTATTTGGCATGTAAAGTATATATATTTTTCTTTTAATGTAGTCTTTTGTACCTGATTTATCACAATAGTGAATTTCATGTAGCGAAAAATCCCCGGATGGAGCTGATTTCAGTATTTTTTGCAATAGTTTATTTTACACTTGAGCGCTATTAGGCAACAAGACAAATTAACTTGATTTATTCTTCTTATGTATTATGGTATCAGGAGGGCTTACTTATTATTCTAAGTAAATATTTTACTATGTAACTATCCATATTTGAGATCATTCCGGCATTTCTTTTTTAACACAACATTTACATGTAATGAGTCCATTTCAAGTGCTTATTAGTAATTTACTGAAGAGCTTTACACTCTTATTTTTCATTTTGAGGTAATATCATGGAAGTTCCAGTCGTTAAACTACCGGATATACAGGCTAATAAGCCTCAAATCCCAATCAACCTTACTCGTGTAGGTGTCACCAACGTAAAGAAGCTCGTTGAGGTCAAGAGAAAAGAAAAACGTCCTGTTGTTCTTATAGCTACGTTTGATATTTTCGTGGACCTTCCTTCTCACCTGAAGGGAGCAAACCTTTCCCGCAACTTCGAAGCGGTTGATGAGGTTCTTGAAAAAGCTGTCAAGCTGCCTGTCTATGAGATTGAGCAGCTCTGCAGTGATGTGGCCCAGAGTCTTCTGACGCGTCATGAATACGCAACACGTGCTGAGGTTATACTGAAAAGCGAATATGTGATAAAAAGAGAATCACCATCCACAAAGATGGAATGTCAGGAAGTTGTTGACATCTTTGCCGAAGCAATCGCACTGCGCGATGATGTGGAGAAAATGGCAGTCAAGAAACTTATCGGTGCCGAGGTCGTAGGAATGACCGCATGTCCCTGCGCCCAGGAGATCATGAGGGATAACGCCAGACAGGAGCTGGAAGCACTGGGGATCGATAACACAAAGATCGCCAAGTTCCTTCACAGGGTGCCCATGGCGACCCATAACCAGCGTGGTAGGGGTATAATCTCCATTGAAGTGGAAGGTAACAACTTTGTCTCCCTCGAAAAGATCATTGAGATCATTGAGAATTCAATGAGCTCAAGCGTATATGAGCTGCTCAAGCGCTCCGACGAGGCCATGGTTGTCCAGACAGCACACAACAACCCCAAGTTTGTTGAGGACTGTGTGCGCACAATGGCAAAGAATGTCGTAAGGGAGTTCGCCAAACTACCGGATGAAGCGATCGTAACCATAAAGCAGATCAACGAGGAGAGTATCCACAGGCACAATGCATTTGCCGAAAGGGTTGCAACCCTTGGTGAGCTGCGCAGTGAGATCTCACAGGAGTGATCAACAGACAGGTATTAATCCTGTTTGTTCCATATTTTATTTTCAAATGAGGAGTTTATTTGGCGGAAGAAACAGAAAACCTGACTACTTCAGACATAAACGGGGACCCCATAGAAGCCGGGACAGTTGTAAGGTACATTAATACCGGTACCGTTGGAAGGGTTGTTGATATAAGATCGGATGAAGAAGGCATCTGGGCTTTTCTTGACAGTACCCAACTCTACTATAAAGTGGAAACCCTTGTCATAACAGATGAGAGCGAACTTAAGGAAAAGACCGAAACAACCAGGACCGCCGCCGAAGCAGAAGAATACATGCGCGAATATGGCGTAGGTCCGGAATCTGTGGACATAGGGCAGTTCACAGGCGGCGGCTGATCCGGCCACCTGCTGACTTTATTTTTTGATAGAACTGTTCAGATAAATCCTTCTTTTTCAAGAAGCGTCAGAGAACGAATCCACTCTCCTTTAGGTTCTCTCGATGTGCCCACAACAAGTCTTTTGAGATCGCCGACCTGCTCCACCGTGCCGCTGGCCTCGATGGTCTCACCTGCGAGAGCCTGACCTGCGTATGTGTGAGTGTAGGAGAGTACATGGTCAATCTCATCATGTTCTATTTTGTATACCGAAGGACTGTCAAAGGCAAGATCTGCATTTGTCACCTTCGCTTCGATCTTCATTTTTCCGATATCTTCTCCCCTGCGGATCGGCTCTTTTATCTGTTCCCAGTCCCGCACAAATAGAAGGTCGAAATATGTCCCTTCAACCATCCCACGGTTTCCTTTCCTTTTCTCGTGGAGGACGAATTCATCAAAACTGATCTCTGGTATCCGCTTACGGTATATCTTCTTCCACATCTCTTCGTCGATATCCTCGATGGGTCCACCTTCCTGCTTTGCATCCTTTATGGCATCACGTGCAACGAACCAGTTTGCTCCGTAGACCACAAAATCAACATCAGAGCCTTCGTTCTGCAGGCCGGGTAAGAACGAGCCTGTGACTCCCATCTTATCTTCCGGTACGCCTGCTTTTTTAAGTGTACTGACGATTGCCTGAACACGGCTGTCCGATTTGCTTAAGCTTTCGATAACATCGTTTGGTCGCAGGATTTTTTTGATTCTGTCTTCCGGGACCACGTGTACATCTTCCACCCACTCTGGTCTGTTCTCACGCATGAAATCAAAGGAAACATCAAAATCATACTTCTTGTATCGGGTCCCGTTGAGCTCTCTTTCCCCGTTCTCATCCGGTACATACCTCAAGGTCGACCTTATGCCATGAGGATGGAAATAATCAGAAACTGCAAATATCCAGTCATCTTCTGTTATAAGGAAATCCCTTATCCTTGTTTTTGTCATTGGTATCATCCATGCTTTATTTTGTCAATTTGATTACAATAGATTGTACTTATGCATAAAAACGGTTTGCAATGATTCATGTATTTTCAAATGAATTAAATAGATCTGATTATATCCATTAGTTGTGTATTTGTTCTGAAATACTGATAGGTGAATATGTTGAAAGCTCTTGATGAATGGATAATAGATCTTCGGCGACAATTCCATCGTGACCCGGAACTGAGTTTCAACGAGTACCGGACACAGGAAAGAATAATATCTGTGCTTGAAGATCTCGGCATAAAATGTAAAAGAATCGCTGATACCGGGGTCATTGCCAATGTATGTGGTAAAGGTCCGGGTCCATGCATAGCAGTTCGTTCCGACACGGATGCACTCGCCGCAGTTGAGATACAGACGGAGTTCAATAAAGATTATATTTCAGAGAATCCGGGTGTAATGCATGCCTGCGGGCATGACGGCCACATGGCTATCGTGCTGGGGCTAGCAAGGCTGCTGCAGGAGCAAAGACACTCTTTCAATGGTTCTGTGAGGCTGATATTCCAGCCTGCCGAGGAGGTGCCTCCCGGCGGAGCAGCCCGGATAATTGCGGAAGGTGGTCTGGAAGGTGTTGATGCTGTCATCGGCCTGCATATCTTCGGGAATGTTGATGTCGGTGTTATCAACCTGCGCCCGGGTCCCTTCATGGCAAGCTCCAACCGCTTCACAGTAAAGATATTCGGAAAAGGGGGGCATCATTCAATTCCCGAATACTGTGTTGATCCAATAGCAATAGCTGCTGAGTTCATATCGTCCCTGAAGTCAGGCATAAGCGAAAAAATAGATCCGTCGGATCACGTACTTGGTTTCGGTACTGTAAACAGTGGTGAACAATTCAACAGGACTCCTGATGAAGTGGAGATCGTAGGCAGTTTCAGAACATTCTCGGATAAAGATACCGGGATTATAGAAACCTCTATGTCCTTGCTTCTTGATTCACTCATGGAGGCATATTCGTATAATTCCCATGCAGGAACTCCTTCCTATGAACTTGATGTCCAGTACGGATATCCCGTGCTTTATAACGATCCTGCATTCACAGAGAAAGCTACTGGATTGCTGCAAGACATCTTCCCGACGGTCAACCCGGAAGCAAGTGCTATATTCGGTGCCGAGGACTTTGCCTGTTATCTGCAGGAAGTCCCGGGGATGTATGCCATTGTCGGGACAAGGAATGTAGAAAAAGGAATTCTTGAAGGGAACCACTCATCAAGTTTTGATATAGATGAGGATGTATTGATGACCGGTGTGCGGTTACTTCACACACTTGCCCTTGATTTCCTGAAAGATCCCGGAGCATATCTCAAATGAATATCATACCATTCTCTCCGGAATATTCCGAAAAAGCAAAGTCTTTTGTTATCGGTGTACTTTCTGATGAAGGCTTTGTCTGTGATTCTCTGAAGGACTCTGACCTTGATGATATCGAAGACACTTATATTGAAAATGGGGGAGCTTTCTTCCTGGCTATCGCTGACGGAGAGATAGCAGGTAGCTCTGCGGTAAGGAACCTTGGCTCAGGTATCTGTGAGATAAAAAGGCTTTATGTTAAAAAAGAATGCAGAGGCAGGGGTCTGGGACTTGCCCTGTTCAGAAAGGCACTTGAATTCGCAGAGAAGAATTATTCGCTTGCAAAACTTAAGACCGACCCGTCTCTTAAAAAGGCCATATCACTCTATCTGGGACATGGTTTTATCAGGGTAAAAGAAGAGGAAGGGGCTGTTTATTTTGAGAAGCCCCTGTAACATTCAGGTTTATATCTCTTTCAGCATTGCCACTTCATCACAATTCGGGAATTTGGGACACTTTATGCATCCGCTCCATACCTTATGCGGAAGTAGCTGCTTGTCGATTATCTTAAAACCCTGCTTCTCGAAGAAGGGAACTGCATAAGTCAGCGTAAATACATTTTTTATTCCAAGGTCCTTTGCCTCATCAAGGCAGGATCTTACAAGTTCGGTGCCGATACCCTGTTCACGATATTCTTTCTTTACGGCAAAGGACATCACTTCTGCCATGTCCTCCCAGCTTACCTGAAGGGCACAGCAGCCTATGATCTCGTTATCTATCTCACAGACGTAGAAACTGCGGGTAAACTCATAGAGTTCACTTAAAGAACGCTGGAGCATCAGCTCCTGTTTTGCATAGTTATCTATGATGCTCTTTATACCTGGTATATCGTTAACAATAGCCTTTCTTATTATCAATCATAGATCTCCGGAAATCATTAAAGGAAAAATAGCGAGCGTGAAGGGATTTGAACCCCCGGCTTGCAGCTTAGGAGGCTGCCGCCATATCCTGACTAGGCCACACGCTCATATCGCGGTACACTGTAATAGCATTCAGTTTCTTAAACTTATTGGTGGGATCGTATGTTCAGGATACTATAATATAGATTTTTTCCCGATTATTCCATTTCCTCTGATAGTAATATACGTTCTATCTTTTCAATGAACTCTTTATTGATAGTGACATTGCGGTCTATCCCCAGCATCTCAGCGGGAAAACCCATTGCCAGTCCCAGAAGCTGTGTGTAGTGCAATACCGGTATATTATAGTCTGTTCCGGTCTTCTCTTTTATCTCTTCCTGGCCCGCATCAAGTTGCATATGGCAGAAAGGACAGGCATTGACTATACAGTCTATATTCGCCTCCTTAATCCGCGAGAGTTTATGGTCTGCCATCTTGAGGGAATCGTCCTTTAATGCCGAACGTACTCCTCCGCCGGCTCCGCAGCATTCCATCTTATCCGGGTAATCCACGCTTTTGGATCCCAGGCACTCGATAAGCTCATCGAAGAACTCTGGGCGTTCAAAGGCTCCAAGCCCCCTGCTCCTTGATGGTTTGAGCAGGTGACATCCGTAATGCACGGCAACCCGGAGGTCAAGGGGCTTTTCCACATGTGATCTTATATTATCGGTACCTACGTCTTTGTAGAGGTACTCTATTATATGTCTGACTTCGACATTTCCCTTGAACTCCTTTCCGAGCTTTGCCAGATGTTCGTTGGTCTTCTCCCTTAGCTGCGGCTCGCTCTTTAGTATTTGGTTTGCATCGGCCAGTGAAGCAAAGCATCCGTTGCATATGGTCAGCATGTCCCTCTGTAGAGCTTCGGAAAGTACTATATTACGGGCTGCAACAGCAAGCCAGGTTGGTTCGTCAAAAGATCTGAACACTCCCGGGGCAGGGCAGCAGGAAGCACCTTCAAGGTCGACAAAATCGATATCCAGTTTCGCAAGACATAACCTGGTTGCCATCTCTATACCGGGATATCTGTTTGGTATCAGGCAGCCAAGAAAGATTGTAAGTCCTTTCATTTTACTTCCTCTTCCAGCTCGCTTTTCCTTTTCTTTCCCAGCAATCTGTCAAAGCCACAGGAGCTGAGGAGTTTCTTTATCTCTTCAAGCTCTTCCGGGTACTTGTGGACGGTTTCGGGTAACTCCTCAAGTCCGATCTCAACTCTTTTTTTTCTGTTCTCCTCATCAATTGGCACTGCATGACCATGCTCAAGGAGAAGTTCACTGACCTTTCTGTGCTCGGAATGCATTATCCCTTCATGTGCTGCAAGTGTCCTGATACCGAGTACTGCGTCTACGATATCAATGTTCCTCGGGCAGCGCTCCTGGCAGTTGTAACAGGTGGTGCACATCCATAATTCCTCTTCCCGGATCACATCGGAATTCCTGGCAGCTTTTCTGACAAGTTTTCGGATGTTAAGGCTGGTATGCCTGCCGGAAGGACAGCTGCCGCTGCATACGCCACACTGCATACACTTGAATATATCCTTGCAGGCATTTTTAACTCCGCTTGATATGCCTGCATTGTCCTGTGATGTGTAAGACATGGTAATCACATTTTTGAGAGCTTTCTCGTGAAGTAAAATAATAGCTCCTTCTTTGTATTTTTTGCAAATCTGATAAACCTTCCGACAAAAAATGGTCCGAAACCCCGGTCAGGGTTATCGCTTGATTTTGTTCCACGTTCTGATGTCCTTTAGTTTACTGGTAAAATGTCTGCATATTGGAGGACTTATTCTTCCGTGTACCAAATAAAAACTCTACCGTGCATGTTTATTAGTTATAAGCTCTCTTTGTTTGTAGGAGTTAGAAACGGGATTTTCATGCCGATTGCAAAGCGATACTTATTTATAGAGGATAATAGGTAATGGGATACTTACAACCCCTACTGAATAGAGGAGTAATCAAAATGGTAAAATCAAATCCAGTAACAAAGGAAGAAGTGTTACAGGCTGTAACTGAGAACGATGTTAAATTCATAAGAATCCAATTCACCGACACAATGGGTATGATCAAAAGCTGGGCAATCCCTGCAGAAGATCTCGATGAAGCATTTGAAAACGGTGTAATGTTCGATGGTTCATCAATCGAAGGTTTCACAAGGATCGAAGAGTCCGACATGATCCTCATGCCAGACCCAACAACCTTCAGAATTCTCCCATGGAGACCTCAGGAAGGCGCAGTCGCCCGTATCATTGGTGATGTATACAGACCAAACGGTCAGCCATTCGAAGGCGACCCAAGATACGTCCTGAAAAGAGCTATCGAGAAGGCAGCAGAAAAGGGTTACACAATGAATATCGGTCCTGAGTGTGAATTCTTCCTGTTTGAGCTCGATGAGAATGGTCATCCAACTACAAACCTTACAGACCACGGTGGATATTTCGACTTCACACCTCTTGACAAGGCACAGGATGTAAGAAGAGCAATAGACTTCGCTCTTGAGGATATGGGATTCAAGATCGAAGCATCCCACCACGAGGTAGCTCCATCACAGCACGAGATCAACTTCAGATTCGGTGATGTACTTACCACATGTGACAACATTGTTACATTCAAGTATGTCGTAAAGTCCATCGCATCACACATGGGCTACTACGCAACATTCATGCCAAAACCACTCTTTGGAGAAAACGGTTCAGGTATGCACTCCAACCAGTCTCTTATGAAGGATGGAGAGAACGCATTCTACGATCCAAACACATCAGACCAGCTCTCAGAGACTGCAAAGCAGTACATTGCAGGTCTCCTCACACATGTCCGTGACTTCGCTGCTATCACAAATTCAACAGTCAACTCATACAAGAGACTTGTTCCGGGATATGAGGCACCTATCTACTGTACATGGTCTTCAGCAAACCGCAGTTCCCTTATCAGGATCCCTGCAACAAGAGGAAAGGGTACAAGGGTAGAACTCAGATGCCCGGACCCGGCATGTAACCCATACCTTGCATTCGCTGCAATGCTCTGTGCAGGTCTTGACGGTATTGAGAAAGGAATGGATGCAGGAACATCAACCGATGTAAACCTCTTCGAGCTCTCCGAGGAAGACAGAGAAGCAAGAGGTATCGAATCCATGCCAGGTAACCTTAAGGAAGCAATTGACCTTATGGCTGGTAGTGACTTCGTCAAGGATGTACTTGGTGAGCATGTATTCGTGAACTACATTGAATCCAAGACTGCCCAGTGGGACGACTATAAGGCACAGGTCCACCAGTGGGAACTTGACACCTATCTTAGCATA
>DACO01000098.1:0-386 GCA_002508635.1 Methanolobus sp. UBA118
CCGGGCTGAAGGGTTCCCAGACTTTTTACCGTATTCTCCGAGCTGAGAGGTTTCATTACAATTACCCTTGCCACAGCATCCTTTGCAGGGAGCTCTCCTATATTGGTGTAAGTCACATTGATGACATTGCTCTGACCTACTTCCAGATCTCCGGATACCTCACTTACCTCGAATCTTGCTTCAGGTTCCACGATCACAGGAATCTGCATTGTGGTATTGGCATTTTTATAATAATTTGCATGGTCAGTTGACAGACCCAGTTGTGCAACCTCATCGGTGGTCATCCTGACGTCACTCTGGTATTCGTATTCTACCGGCAACTCCAACAGGTAAGTTCCGGCAGGAGCATTGTTCGAGACAGTTAATGTAAATGTAAGGGGATCGGG
>DACO01000098.1:735-1258 GCA_002508635.1 Methanolobus sp. UBA118
AGCTGGTGAAGCACTTCGGAGCTGCCTACATCCTTGTCTGCTTTCACACCTTTGAAGATACCGCGATTTGCAAGGACTATATTAATCTGAGCGGTCTCACCTCTGCTGAGTTCCGTATCACCGACAACCGATGAGTAAAGTGCCGGTTCGCCATAAGTGTTGTAATAGTTCTCCGTATATTCATAAGGCAGAGGGATGTAATCCTTCGCACCTGCCGGCTGCATACACAGGACAAGCAGAGTTGCAAGAAGGATACAGATAAACAGAGAACCTGAAATGATTCTTTTTTTGTTCATTGCTTTACTGAAATTATTCATGTAAGGTCTACCTCCGGAGTATTCTTAGCCGGACCTGTGGCAGGAGTTAGCGTTACATCCTTCAATTGTTTTTTCTTTTTCCTGTTCTCACGGTGAGTATCAAGGAATACTATCACTGCAGGGAATATGACAAATGTCGCCAGCAATGCAAGTACAACATCGATAACGGTTATCATACCGAAACTACTCGTGATTACAAAAGGTGA
>DACO01000098.1:1538-2671 GCA_002508635.1 Methanolobus sp. UBA118
ACACTGGCCTCTTCCATGGCTTCTTCGGGACTTGCACCCCTTTCCTTTTCCTCGAAATATCGCTCCATCATAAGCACCGCATACTCAGAACCCACACCAAGGATCAGTGCACCCAGTGTCGCTGTCATGGGGTTATATTCCATTCCCGAGTAGTACATGATACCACCCGACCAGCCAACTACCATTGCCATTGTTATGACAGGTGTCAGAGCTTTGAGATAGTCACGGTAGATTACTAGCAGACCAAAGAATACCAGTACCAGACCAAGCAGTGTCATGAGCGTCCTTCCTGATGTCAGTGCGGCTATGACCTCAACAAAGACCATTGATCCGCCTGTGATTGTGGCACTTGTTCCGGGAGGAGGAGACATCCATGCTATATCCTCTTCTATCACATCCCCGAGAGCTTCGATCCCTTCCAGCCCGAGTTCTCCCATGGCATTACCGATATTGAGGTTGAGCATGGTCATTGTGTTGCCGTGCATATACCTTTCTCTGGTGGTTTCCGGCATCTGCTCATAAAGTGCGACCACTTCTGCCCTGTCATCAGGAATAGTTCCTCCATTCATGCTTTTGACGACATCTACGATACTGCTGGAACCATATACATGGCTCCTGCCGTCCACTTCATGTTGACCGAACTCGTCCATCCATTTGAGCAGTTCGGGGTCTGCGTTATCAGAGGTCTTTATAATGATATTCAGTTCATCGCTGCCACCAAGGATATCACTCATATGCTGCAGGTCTATCAGTCCCGGCATATCCTGTGGAACAAAGGTTTCGGTGTCCGTACTTATGGGAACCTTTGTATCAACATAGATACCACCAACACAGAGCAGGCCTGCAACTGCCAGTATGATCAGTGGATGGCGCATTGAGATCGCGGCAGTCTTTCCGATTACACGATCCAGGAAATCAGGACCTTCATCCTGTGTTTTAACTTCTTTTTTCTTTGGACCGGATCCTGGTTTGAGTTTTCTGATGATCGGGTTATCTCCCAGCCTGTCAAGACCGTAGATCACCGTAACACCTACAAAGAGAGAGGAGAGGAAACACATCAGTATACCTATCATCAGAAGTTTTCCGAAATCCTGTATCATAGGGACCGATGATGTGAACAGTGAGAAGAATCC
>DACO01000053.1 GCA_002508635.1 Methanolobus sp. UBA118
CCCGGAAACAGTTTAGAGGAAAAATAAGTTTTAATCAGAAATAATGAAAAACTGAAATAGAAAAGAAACTAGAAGTCGAACAATGTCTTCTGAGGTTTCTTTTGAATTTGCTTTTTGGCAGGCGAATCTTTCCCGGAAGCTACAGTCCTGTCCCCTGATCCCGGAGTGGAGACTGATCTCTCATCAGAAAAGGGTTCACCTTCTGCTTTAGATTCCGTTTTCGTTTCAGGAGACTTGATCGAATCCAGACTTAATTGGTCAGGTCTCTTTTTAGGAGCCTTTTCCACTGGCCTGCCTGAGAACTCAATACCCGGAACGGTTTCAGGTCGGAGTTGCTGGGCTGCGTCATATATCTTCTGGATCTTTTTTGTGACCTTCTTACTTCCCTTTAGTTGCACAAGTTCATCGACACTAAGATTCAGTGCTGCGACCACATCAACAGCATAATCATCGTCGTCAAGAAGACTTGAATAGATCGGGGTCAATCCCATACGGGAGTACTTCATGGACTCATTACAATGCGAGCCCACCTTGGCAGCGATATTGTCTCTCATGTTTCTTTTTGAGCGGATCTGGCCCATTCTCCTCCACAGAGAAGGGGACTGATATCTTACAAAACCACCCCTGAGCTTTGATTTGGATACAACTGTACCCCCCGTCATTAGAGTGCTTGCATATCTCCACATCCGATAGTTCTGGCGTCTGCGCACACGTCCAAGGAACCGATCAGCTTTTGAAATATATGAATAGGCATCAACGATATCAGAAGTGATAGGGTCTTCATCTTTGCCACTATACTGATGCGGCAGGTTCTCATCTATCCAGTGGATAAAATCTTCAGGAGTTTCATCAAGACTATAGCTTGCCTCAAGAGCGGAGCTGACGCTCTTGCCCTTGAATACCTTCCCTACCACCTTGAAAATAGACTCCTTATTATCGCGTTCTGCAGTGGATATATCTCCGATATTTATCTCCGAGCGCCCCATTGCCACTGCCTGCAGGTCATTGACAGCACTCCTGAAATCACCGTCGGCATTCTCGGCAATCTTTTCGATAACACCTATACCACACATGATACCTTCTTTGCGTGCTATCTCTTTCAGGGCCGGGACCATGGAACGTGTCTGTATGGAATTGAACTTGATCTCAAGACAGAGTGAGCGCAGTGATGAGGATATGCCGTAGAGATCGTTGGCTATCAGCACAATGGGCTGGCTGGTATTCTTTATTACGTTGATGATCGCACGCGAACCTCCACGATCACTGTTTCCGTGCAGATTATCAGCCTCATCCAGGATGACCAGTCTCTTACCTGTTACACCGGTCAGCGTGCGCATCTGTGAAGCTGAGCCCGCAACCTTTTCGATCACACCGGCAGTTCGCTGGTCACTTGCATTGAGCTCAATTGCCTCCCACCCGAAATCCTTTGCAAGCGCATGGGCAGAAGATGTTTTACCAATACCGGCCTGGCCCTGCAGAACAACGGCCCTCTTCTCAGGTATACCATGCACCCACTGCTCAGCCCATTCACGCAGTTGTTCAATAGGTTTTTTATGACCCACCACATCGGCAAGTGTCCCTGGTCGATACTTTTCTGCCCATTCCATACTAACAGTCATAAGAGATCATTATCCGATATTCAGGAAAAGTAATTAATGTTTGCACAACTTTGTCTGTTCTGATTGATATTACTAATGGTAGGTATTAGCAGATGGGATCAAAAAACACCGAGGGCCTGCTTGAGATAATAGAGAAAAAAGCACTGGAAAACAAAGCAAGGGTTGCCATAGGGGTCAGGGATCCCACTCCGAAAATGCTAAAGAGCGCAAAGGATGCCCAGGATGCAGGATACGCCCATGTTGTCCTGATCGGGGATAAGCAAAAGATAGAAGCAATCGGTACGGACCTTGAGGTGATAGGTACAAATGATCCCGAGAAAGTACTTGGCGAACTTTTAAGATCCAAGTACGTTGACGCTGCTGTCAGAGGTACCGCAAGGGCATCGGGAACCCTTTCAAATCTCAAACGTGCGCTCAATCAGGATCAGCTTCATCGTATTGCTCTGCTTTTAACAGCTGAAGGAAAACCATTCTTCATTGCACCTGTGGGTATAGACGAAGGAGATGAGCTGGCTGACAAGATAAACTTCATCAAACTTGGTGTCGAACATATTCGCAGGTTCGGAATTGAGCCCGTGGTGGGAGTACTCTCTGGAGGAAGACTTGGAGATCTGGGAAGAAACAGGCGTGTTGACAGGACACTTGCGGATGGAGATTTCATTGTAAACCGTATAAGAGAGATAGGAATCGAGGCAAAACATCATACAATACTCATAGAGGATGCCATAAGGGAATCAAACTTCATCCTAGCTCCTGATGGCATATCTGGAAACCTGATATTCAGAACGCTTGTATTCCTTGGTGGTGGCGACGGAATGGGTGCACCTGTCCTGATGGATGACTATGTTTTTGTAGATACATCCCGCGTAGGGGGACACTACACAAAGGCAATAATGCTTGCGAGCGCCCTTGTTGACAAGAACATACCCGGCAGCAGCACCTATCATACACCTGTTTAAGGATGCAGATGAATACAGGCATACTAATTAATTATATTAAGCAAAAATACGTTCATTTTCAATGACGAGACTTTAAAGGAGCTCCAGCAAAGCAGCTTAAGACACTGCCAGATAAAAAGGGAATGATGGAAATGGAAGCTGTACTGATAAAAGCAAAGAATATTTCTTCGGCATGGTCGCAACTGATCTATGAGATATACAAAAAAGGAGAGGAGCATAAACCCGACTACAACACAATGACAAAAAGGGTTCATGCAACTATCCAGATAGAGGACGTGAATTCGAGTCAGGTTAATCCTGCGGTTCCCTTCGGTGAGAATCTCATCAAAAAATACAAAGAGGAACTCACTGAGGAGTATGCTGACTGGTATATATCCCTCCCCGAGGATGATAAAAGAAAGTTTGACTACTGTTATGCAAAACAACTCTTCAGATATGGAGAGACAGCCTACAATACCCTGAAGGAGAATGTGGAAAATCTGCGACCGGGTTCAAGAAGACATGTGGGAGTCCTGTGGGAAAATGAAGTACATATCCCGAAGTTTGAGGATCAGCCCTGCTGGATAGCCTATAAGATAGAACTTATCAATGATACGCAGACAAGGGTCTACATCCTGTATCGTTCATGGGATGCATTCGGAGGCTTCCCTGCAAACATTCCTGCGATCGTGGAAGGGATCAAGAAGGTTTTCAGGGAACAGAACCTGCCCTATGAGATCGAGTCCCTCATAGCTACCGGATGGGATACACACATCTATGATGCTGACCTGCAGGCCGTTGAGAAGATCTTTAAGTCCAATGAACTCTGTCCTCTCTGCAAATGCATCACGCCAAAACATTCGTTCATACCCACCACAAAAGGGCGTGCATGCCCGGAGTGTAAAAAGTCAATGTGACTTCCTCTTAGATATATACATTATTAAACATACATTCAAAAGAATGTATTAAAACATATTCTTTTTAAGCTGCATAACAATGGCTATAGATACTGGATATAACTGTTTGTCTTTTTAAATATATTTCCATTAATTATATATGTATGATGTATGCATACATAGGTATGTTCCTGAACATATTCAATACCCGGTGAGAGATTGCAATGAAACGCCTGACTATCAGCATGTCCGATGAGCTTTTCAGTAAGCTGGAAAGCGTGGAGAACAAAAGCCTGTTCATACGAAAACTGATCGAAAGAGAACTCGATATGCTTGACAGCATAAGCGATATTGACAGTAATACACCATGGGAACGGGATATTGCATCTCTCAAAGGAAATATTGACGAACTTTTTACAAGATTGTCAGACATGGAAGCACAATTAAACCCCAGTTTAACGCAGGGCATTCCAAATCCAGAAACCATGCCGGGAACATATTTTTTCGAAGCCGGAGACCAGACAGCAGTTTCAGGAACGGATAATCAGGAACTTACGGAAACGCTTCACCCTGAACAGATTAGTGCGCCGGTGACTCCAGACATAAGTAATAAAAACCAGGAACCTGAACTCACCATAACAAAAGAGCCGGAGATTATCGAAGAGGTTCCGGAAGACACAAACTCATTTTTAACACATGCTGAAGCTTCCGCAGATGTGCAAGCAGAGAACCGGACCCATCCTTTAGCGGATGATACGGAAGTTACACCTGCTGTTGAAGCCAGTCCTGAAACAAATACAGCTGACGTCGCTACCTTTACTCAACCGACACAGGAATATGAAGTCCCGGCAACTCTGAACCAGGAACAAGAACCAACATTCAAATTACCGGAGCTCGAAACAGATACTGAAAGCCGTGAGGACAATGGATTTAAACTACCTGACATGGGACCAGAGATTGAAAACCAACAGGAACCTGCTTTTAAAGTTCCTGAGTTTGAGAAAGCTGAGGGATCCCACCATGATACAGGAACACAAATACCAGACCTGAAACCACAGGAAGAAGCTCTGCAGGAAAATACATTCTCAATGCCGGACCTGGGGCCGCAACAGGAGGAACAGCAGAAATGGACAATGCCGGAACTTAAAACGTCACCGGCTGTCCAACAGGTTCCCGAAACTGCTAAAATGCCAGATCCTGAACCACCTGTTGAAACCCATCAGGAACCAGGATTTGTAATGCCTGAATTAAAAACCCCTGCAGAGAATCAGCAGAATCAGGAAACAGCGGCTCCGGAAATAGATGCAAGTAAAGCTCAACAGGAACCTGCATTTTCCATGCCTGAACTCAAAACCCCGATGGAGGAACAACAAGATCAGGCTGTGGCGATACCGGACTTGAAACCTTCGACAGAACCACAATCAGAAACCCCATTCACCATGCCGGATCTGAAAACACCGGAAACCGACCAGCAAGAACCACCATTCCAGATACCTGACCTGAAGCCTCCTACGGAAGCGCCCGGAAATGAAGCAGCAGGCATACCTGGTATGGAACCACCTTTTGAAAATGCAGGTGACGAATCATTTGTAATGCCTGATCTCAGTTCTCCTGAACCGGACGCACAGTCACCCCCATTCATGTCGGAAACAAAGCCACCCTTTGAGAACAATGATCAGGGATTTGCAATACCTGATCTGAAACCACCAGAAGGAATGGAAGAAGCTACAAACCCCGACATACCAGACCTGCAGCAGACAGCTGCACCACCGTGTGAGACAATGCATCAGGAACAGCCTGAGGAAAAACAGCCTCTTTTCAAAATACACAATATCGATTCGGGACAGCCAGATGAGGAGCAGCCACCATTTGTAGCACCTGCTTTCCCGGACTCACAGCCACAGGAGAATACACAGTTACCACCGTTTGATAATCCCGGCCAGAATATGAATCCACCGGCGGCTCAGCCTCCAGCACAGCCAGTCAATGAAAAACCACCAGTACCACCCACCGGAAATAGAAGTTCAAAGCCTGACAAGCTGGGAAGTAATATCCTGATGTACATGCCGCATGGTGCAAAGGTCAAGAAGGATATCATTAAAAGCCTGATATCAAAGCAGTTCACGGAGAATGAAATAGAAGCAAAGTTAACAGAAATGATCTCCTCCGGCATGCTGAAGCTTTCTGATGAGAATGGAAACGCATACCTGATCCGTCCGTGAATTAAAAGGTTAGATGTTCAGGGGATTTTTCCGAAGGTGCGGATGTTGCGGAGCACCTGATGCAGACATTTCTGGAGAAATCATAGCATCTCCCACAAACCAGCCTGCCACACAGCATACATGTATTCATTTTTGACGCTCTGCCGCATATAGAGCAAAGACCTGTCCGTTCCATACATTATTTTTAAACTTTAAGTTTCAAATAGTTAATGCAACTGGAAATAAGCCAGAAATCAGGGTAAAAAAAAAGAATTGAAAGAGAGATAAGGTCATATGAGACCATATCCTGAAGATAGTTTTATTCTATAATTGCACCCTTGCTTGCGGAGCTGACAAACCTTCTGTATCTGGCAAGATAACCCCTGACAGGCTTTTCAACAGGTACGAATGAAGCCCTGCGCTTTTCCAGTTCTTCTTCAGATACCTTCAGATCAAGTTTTCTGGAAGGTATATCTATATCGATGATATCCCCTTCTTCCACAAGACCGATGGGCCCTCCTTCCTGTGCCTCGGGAGAGATATGTCCGATGCACGGACCCCTCGTACCGCCGGAGAACCTGCCGTCGGTCACAAGAGCAACTGAATCAATCAGACCCATTCCAGCGATTGCCGAGGTGGGTGAAAGCATCTCACGCATACCGGGACCTCCCTT
>DACO01000047.1 GCA_002508635.1 Methanolobus sp. UBA118
TAAGATGTGTTCTTACGTAAGATTCCATCTTACACCAGTTTGATCGCCGGGAATATATTGATTTTGATTGCAAAAACAAATCTGCGTTTAGAAGTATAACGAGAATTTGCAAAAATATTTTGTAATGCCAGCTTTCGTTAAAAATAGTAAGAAGCCCCGGGCGTGATTTGAACACGCGACCTAGTGATTACAAGTCACTCGCTCTGCCGGGCTGAGCCACCGAGGCATCTGTGAATGAGTATTCCGCATCTATTTATGCGATGTACACCCTTAGATATCATAATCGCAGATAAATTTTATGGTAACATTTCCGGAGATAATCATGTGGCGTGAAATATCCAGGATCGGTAAAAAACTTGTGGACACAGGTCTTGTGGAATCACACTTCGGTAATATCAGTGTGAGGATAGGGAACCGCATGCTTATCACGCGAAGCGGATGTGCACTTGATGAGATCACAGAGGATGGTGTCGTGGAGGTCGTGCTTGATGGAAGCTGTGCTCTTGATATGATCGCATCCTCCGAGGCAATTGTGCATCGTGCAATCTACAGGAACACACCAGCACTTGCCATCGTACATGCCCACTGTCCCTTTGCGGTGACCCTGTCCCTGCTTGCAGAGAATGATATGATCGAACCCGCTGACAGCGAGGGACAATATTTCCTGGGGGAGATTCCTGTTGTCAGGGGTGGTATCGGTTCTGATGAGCTTGCAGACAACCTTTCTTCCGCACTTGCTTCTCACAGGGCAGCCATAGTCTACAGTCACGGGACGTTTGCAATCGGGCGTGTACTGGACGAGGCATATGTTATGACCACTCAGGTGGAGCACTCCTGCAAGATCAAATACTGGTATGATCTGGCACGTAAATGACGTATCCTGTTTTTTAGACCTCTGAAAGACTTCGCCATTATTCGGTTCTTATATAAAATCTTATATAATTATGCTCTGTTTCCTGTTATCACCCGGAAAACATTAAATCAAAAAAGAGTTCTTTTAGTACAATATTCATGACTTCCAATGCTCTAAGACCCCTTGCCCTCAAATATCTGGAACCAATGGCAAAAATCACTGCAAATGCCGGTGTAACACCCAATGCCATTTCCATGCTTTCTCTTATTTTTGCAGTAGTATCTGGTGTATTGTTCTATTATTCAGATGCAAGCCCCATCATAGTAATGGCTGCGGGTTTGATGGTGGCGCTGAACTCATTGCTTGATGCGATGGATGGGATCATGGCACGCTATCTTTCAGTTGCAAGTGCCAAGGGTGACTTTCTGGATCACGTGATAGACCGCTATGCAGATGTCTTTATTATATGCGGTATTTTCTTTGGTGGCTATGTTGACTGGATGATAGGAGTTGTGGCAATCGTGGGCGTCCAGATAACAAGTTATCTCGGAACACAGGCACAGGCACTCAATCTCGGACGCTACTACGGCGGGATAATCGGGAGAGCTGATCGTCTTATTCTTATAATGATGGCATCACTTATTTATGTGATATCGCCTGCAGAACTTTACGGACTGTCATCGCTTGGCTGGGTTATAGTTATCATCGCAGTGGGAAGCCATATAACAGCTTTCCAGAGGATAGCCCATATATGGAAGCAACTCAGTCTGTAAACAGCTTTCAGGATACCTATTATCCTCATAAGCAAAATCAACTCAGGAGTAAAGTTTCTCTTATGGATGAAAGATTCGAATATCTGGAACATACGGCTGATGCAAAGTTCAGGGCATATGGCAAAACACTCGAGGAAGCCTTTGAGAACGCAGCTTTTGCCATGTTCAATGTAATGATAGACACTGACTCTGTGGAGAATAAGGTCTCACAGGAGATCGAGTTGAGTTCGGAGGATATCGAAGCTCTCCTTTTCAACTGGCTCTCGGAACTACTCTTCGTATTCGAGGTTGAGACAATGGTATTCGGGAACTTTATTGTTGACAGGGTGGAAGAGGACAATAACGGCTGCCGAATATATGCAAAAGCCATTGGTGAGGAGATCGATCTTTCCAGACATAAGTTCGATACCGAGGTCAAGGCCGCAACCTATAACGACATGAAGGTCGAGAAAACACCACAGGGATGGATGATACAGGCAACGGTGGATACCTGAGATATAACATTGAACTTTTTCCATTCAGGTTATGATATCTGCCGTCAGTGTCTGTCTTCTGTTCACATAGGTTTTTACTTGAGATATCATCAACACATTCATACGTACACAATCATATAGTTCGGCTTATAGATTTCATCACAGAGGAAAAATCAGATGTCAGACGAGAATGAAACTTCGGTCTTCGATGTGCTCAAACGTATCAGTGATAATGAATGGGAGGTGCCCGTAGGATTCAAACCGGGGATGAACGTTCCCGGCCGCATCTTTGTCTCGGAGTCACTTCTCCGTATGCTTGAAATGGAAACCCTCGGTCAGGTGGCAAATGTAGCTACCCTGCCGGGTATACAGAAATATTCCATGGCAATGCCGGATGCACACCTTGGTTACGGATTTTCCATAGGAGGTGTTGCCGCATTTGACAAAGAGACCGGAATAATTAGTCCAGGCGGAGTAGGTTTTGATATCAATTGCGGAGTGCGGCTCATAAGATCCAATTTATCCGAGCAGGATGTACGTTCGAAGCTCTCAGAACTGCTGGATGACCTCTTCAAGGCGATTCCCACAGGTGTGGGATCCAAGAGCAGGCTCAGGGTTACGGATGCCGAGCTGGAAGACATCTTCGTGCATGGTGTACAGTGGGCGGTGGAAAACGGTTACGGTGTAGAAGCGGATATCGCACATTGTGAGAGTAAGGGACAGATGCCGGGAGCCGATCCGTCCAAGGTGAGTGCAAAGGCCCGCAAACGTGGAAGACCTCAGATAGGCACCCTGGGAAGTGGCAATCATTTCCTTGAAGTCCAGTATATCGATAAGATATATGATGAAGAGGCTGCTGCTGCCATGGGTCTGAAGGAAGGGCAGGTAACTTTCATGGTACATTGCGGCTCACGCGGTGCAGGCCACCAGATATGTACCGACCACCTGCAGATACTCACCAGCGCTTCGAAAAAGTACAACATATCCCTGCCTGACAGGCAGCTTGCATGTGCTCCGGCCCAGTCTCAGGAAGCACAGGATTATTTCAAAGCAATGGTGTGTGCGGCCAACTATGCGTGGGTCAACAGGCATGTGATCATGCACTGGGCCCGCGAGGTATTCGAGAGTCACTTTGCAGATGATTTCGGCGATCTTGGTCTGGATCTTGTCTATGATGTGGCACACAATATCGCCAAGCTTGAAGAGCATGAGATCAACGGAAAGAACACCGAGGTGTACGTACACAGGAAAGGAGCCACACGTGCGTTCCCGCCGGGTCACCCCGACCTGCCTGACGATTATCTGGATCTGGGTCAGCCAGTCCTGATACCCGGAAGCATGGGTACGCCTTCGTATGTGCTGTGCAGCACGAAGGATTCTATGGAGATCAGCTTTGGCAGTGCATGTCATGGTGCCGGTCGTGTCATGAGCCGCAAACATGCTAAAAGGGAGTTGCGTGGTGAGGATATACGTGATGAGTTGAGCTCCAGGGGTATACAGGTCAGGGCAACACAACCTTCACTGATAGCTGAAGAAGCACCGGCGGTCTATAAATCCAGCAGTGAAGTAGTGGATGTCGTTCATGATCTTGGTATTGCCAGGAAGGTAGCCAGGCTCCTGCCAATGGGAGTCATAAAAGGCTAAACCTCTCTTCTTTTCTTCATTTTTCTCTTCTAAAAACAAGGAAAGCAAAAAAAGAGACTTTGCAGTCCCTGTAATTTAAAACCAGTAAGAATGAGCAATGAGGAAACGGGATATGTTTGAGGGGATGAATGGTTTTGCTTGGTTACAGTTACTATACCTTTGAATACAGCTACAAGCAGTTAGCCCGCTTCCTCAGCTTATAATTAGTCATTATTATATATAAATCTGTTCGATATTCTTTAAATACGATTTTTGTACCTGTCCGGGATATTCTCTCCTACGGACCGCTATCAATTTAATGCTTATCCATTATTTAGCATCTATGCCAGATGTCGAGAAAAATCTTAAAAGAGTACGTATTATGGCGGACTTCCAGTTTGGAAAAGGCTGTGGAAATGCCCTTTTCCCGGATGATGTCACTTTCAGGCTTTCAAAGACCAAACGAGTACGGCAGGTCTTTAAGGACGATGAGCACATCGCAACAGTCAGGGCAAAGGATGGTATGCTGACCCTTGGTATGGAAGGTGCCCGTGCGCTTCATGATTATTTCCCTGCACCTGCAAGACGTGTTGTTATTTGTGAAGATGCAGTTCCCTTCGTGGCAAAGGGTAAGACCACTTTTGCCAAACATGTCCTGTCCCTTGATCCTGAACTTCGTGCAGGTGACGAGGTGGTGGTTGTAAGCGGATCCGATGAGTTACTTGCAACAGGCCAGTTGCTTTTCTCTCCGGGTGAGGTTGCTTATCTGGACAGAGGGGCGGCTGTTGATGTCAGACGTGGCAGAGACCAGTCATGATATAAATAACAAACAACATGTTTAAAGGATAAAATTAAAATAATATCAAGCCGATAAAAATGGACAATAGCAGCGATGCCTTCAAAAAAAACTAATCCGTCTCCGGAGCGTGAGAATATAGAAGAGGAGTTTTTCAAAACTTTTATCGTTCCGGATAAAACCAGAATGGAAGAACATACGATAGTGGTAGACGGAGACATCATTATAGGTAACCATTCTGATATCAGGTACGGTGTGATCTCAAATTCTTCCATACTGGGAGAAAGGGTTCAGCTTGCCGGTGATCTCATATCAAGATCGGATGTCAGGGTCGATATCTGGTCACAGATCGGCGGAAATGTCAAGACCGATGCAAACGCCTATATCGGTGAGTTCGTTTCCATAGACGGTAAGCTTGTTGTAAAAGGTGACCTCGATATTGGCAATGATGTCAAGATCAATGGCGGTTTCGAGGCAAAGGGCTGGATCGTCGTACGTAACCCCATTCCGGTCATAGTCTATCTCTTCCTCTACATTAGTGAGCTCTTAAGGCTTGGTAAGGACGAAGAGGTTGAGAAGGCATTGGAAGATCTCTTTGATGATGAAGAGCTTGAGTCCATCGGTGTTAACAGCATGATAGTCCCGAATGGTTCCAAGATCTCCATGGACGCTATCAGGGTGCCTTCAAAAGCGGTTATCGGAAGCGATTGCCGGCTGGTTGGCAACATCCGTTCCACATCCCTTGAAATGGCTGATGCCACCACCCTGTATGGAAGTATCCGTACCATCCAGGACGTAAGGCTGGGCCAGAAGAATATTATTCACGGGAATATAGTTTCCAGGGGCACGGTCTACATTGCTGAAGAGACTCATATACTGGGTGAGATCAATGCCCAGTCAATAAAGATACATGAGAGCGCACGTGTTGACGGTGTCATGCGCGCACCTGATGGGATAGTATTCGAAAGAGAGGAAGAAGAGGTTCTTAACGAAAACGAGCTGATGGAACTGAATGTTTGAAAAATGTTGAGATACTGATATTAAAAATACATCTGAGGGGATGGTTATGAATTCGATTGGAGTATTCAACTTTCTGGATTTTGCGATCAGGCTGGGAATTGTTGTGGTCGCACTATTGATTTCCAACTTACTGGTAAGGATTGACGCGGATGTGATCCGCTCACGAATATACGTTTCTTTTAGCAAGATCAAAAGGTACTTTTTACTTATGACAATAGGTTTTCTGCTGTATCTGTCCGAGGCTTACGTCAGCATCAGTGAACCTATTGCAGTGGCAAGCGGACAGTATAATACGTTTACGGGAATCGCGCTTGCAACATTCCAGGCACTTGTCCTGGTCTTCCTTGTGAATCTCTATGTTGCCATAAGGGTTCCTGACAAAAGGATTCTCTGATTTTGGGACCTTTTTTTCTTCTCTTTTTCTGGTCTGCTTATTTTCCGGCAGTAAAATCTTTGTACTTTTCCTGAATTTCAATAGCCAGCTTTAATAGTTTAATTCAATATTATAGTCCACAGGGTGTTTACATGACAGAGAATATTACCTCACAATCACCGGATCACGAATCTATTATCAAAAAGGACGCTGAATACGTCATGCAGAACTATGGCCGCTATAATCTCGTACTTGAAAGCGGAAGCGGCTGTATCGTACGTGACATCAATGGCAGGGAATACATCGATTGTGTTGCAGGAATTGCTGTAAACAATATCGGTCACTGTCATCCCAAACTGGTGGCAGCTATCAAAGAGCAGGCCGGGAAGCTGATTCACGTTTCCAATCTATACTATACAGCAGTTCAGGCCGAGCTTGCTGAGGAGCTTGCAGGTATCACAGGTATGTCACGGGTATTCTTCTGCAATTCGGGAACCGAGGCAGTTGAGGCTGCCATGAAACTTGCACGTGTGACCACCGGTAAGACCGATTTTGTGGCTGTGGAGAAGTCCTTCCATGGCAGGACCATGGGATCGCTTTCGGTTACCTATAAGGATATCTACCGCAACCCGTTCAAACCGCTGGTCCAGGAAGAGAAGTTTGTCCCATACAATGATGCCGGGGCTCTTGTTGATGCGATCACTGAGAATACCGCGGCTGTGATAGTGGAACCGATCCAGGGAGAAGGCGGTATCAATGTACCGTCAAACGAATATCTTCAGGAGGTTCGCAGGATATGTGACGAGACTGATACCCTGCTTATCTTTGACGAGGTGCAGACCGGTTTTGGACGTACTGGAAAATGGTTCTGCAAGGAACACTCCGGTGTTGAGCCGGATATCATGACAATGGCAAAGGCAATGGGTGGAGGCTTCCCAATGGGTGCGATAGCCGCGCGTGAGGGCATTTCGTTTGACAGGGGTCAACATGCGGCAACCTTTGGTGGAAGTCCTCTGGCATGTGCCGCATCTCTTGCATCCATTAAGGTCATCCGTGAAGAAAATCTTCTCAGGAACTCTCAGGAAATGGGTGAGTATTTCATGGACCGTCTCAGGAACATGTCTCTGGACGGTGTTGTGGAGGTTCGTGGACGCGGACTTATGATAGGTGTCGAACTTGACCGCAGGTGTGCGGACATTGTAGAGTCCTGCATGAAAAAGGGTGTGCTTCTAAACTGCACCTCGGAAAAAGTGTTGCGTATAGCTCCTCCTCTTACAATTAGCAAAGAGCAGATCGATGCGGTGGTGGATGTGCTTGAGCAGGCCTGAGCTGATAAAACCGGAAATTGCCAACATAGCTGAATATGTACCTGGTAAATCCATTGAGGATATCGCCCGCAAATACGGTCTTGATCCGGCTTCCATCATAAAACTTGGTTCAAATGAGAATGTACTGGGACCTTCTCCTGAAGCCATCAAGGCCATCAGAGATCATGCCGGAAAAGTGAATATCTACCCATCGGCAGACGCATCCGAACTTGTGGATGCTATCTCCGAATATACGGGCTTCCCCGGAGAGAACATATGTGCCGCAGGTCCGGGTATGGACGGTCTGCTGGACAACCTTATGAGATTACTGATCTCACCGGGTGACGAGATCATCCTTCCGATCCCTACATTCTCCTATTATGAGGTCGCAGCCCGCGCAAACGGAGCGGTAGCTGTTCACGTGAACCTTGGAGAGGATTTTGTGCTGGATGCCGATGCGATAATTGAGGCAGAATCAGCCAGTACGAAGATAATATTCCTGTGTTCGCCCAACAATCCGACCGGAAAACAAATTCCAGAGGCTGATCTGCGTCGAATACTGGAACACACAAAGGGTCTTGTATTCGTGGATGAAGCCTATGTGGAATTTGCAGACTGCAACTATGCCGATCTTGTGAAAGAGTATGACAACCTCATCATCGGACGAACCCTGTCCAAGGCATTCGGACTTGCTGGCATGAGGCTGGGTTATGGTATTATGCCTGCATGGCTCAAGCAACAGTACATGAAAATAGCCACGCCCTTTAACATCAGTGTTCCCTCCATTGCAGCGGGAGTTGCGGCATTATCGGATAGCGATCACCTGCAGGCAAGCATTCGATGTGCCAGGGAAGGACGCGATTATCTTGCAGAACATATTCCCTTCAGTGTCTATGACTCGGAGGCTAATTTCGTACTTGTGGACCTTGCACCTTTAAGATCAAAGGATGTTACTGAGAAGCTGTTGAAAAAGGGGATTATCGTCAGGGACTGCAGCTCTTTCAAAGGAGCCGGTGATTCCCTGATACGTGTGACTGTTGGCACAGGCGTGCAGAATGAAATGGTCGTCGAAGCGTTCAAAGAAGTTGCAGCTCAATCAGAGCTGTAAACTTTATCTATTTTCATAAGGGGGTAGTCAAGCTCTTTGTCAAATGCCAGACTCACGTCCGCAAGTACTGATTCATATGTCATTGTAATTTTCACATTCAGCATACGGCCTTCCAGTTCACAGTACCCGAACTCATCATTCATTCTGGAGCGAATGATATCTCTGTCGATGGAGACAGTTATGTCTTTGACAAAGGGCTGTACTGAAATGCTTTCCTGTATAGCCTTCTCGAGGCTATCCACGGTCCTGAGATTGACAGGTGAGCCCGTGAACTGATGGTAGAGGGCTCCAAGCTTGATGCCTGCCTCAAATAATACGTTGTCTCTGTCTGTTATCATGTATGTATCCTTCATTTTTATACAGCCTTTTTTATTGCAGGTGATATCACGTATAGTAACATTATGCCCAGTAAAAGGCTTGCCATTAGGTGCGTATAACTCAGGTTGACCGCATAGGACAGAATGGTTATTCCGAAGACCAATGCCACAGGTGTTACAATCTCCGGTTTTCTCGCTTTCATGTATGTGAACCTGCTGATCATGAGTAGGCCGATGCTAAAAGCAAGTACTATTGCCAGATAGCTGTTAAAGTAATTCTC
>DACO01000003.1 GCA_002508635.1 Methanolobus sp. UBA118
TGTGCCTGTGATGTTGAAGTTCAGGACAGGGTCACTGACATTATTGCTGATACCCGGAACAGGAAGGGTGATCTCATCATTTCCTTCCGTATTGAAAGTCTTCCCAAGACTAAGATAGATTGTTGTGTTGGGACTGAAATAGTCGTTCTCTGAATTATTGAAGATGGAAGTGACATTGATGGTATTAACCCCGTTAGATAACGGTATGTTCGTCAAATTGAAAATACCATTTGAAACAGGCCATGACTCATTGGTAATGACTCCATTGACATAGGCTGACACATTAGTTGCTATCCCTGCAGTTCCATTTAGTGAGAAATTATCTGTTGGCGGGTAGTAGATAGTTCCTGATAAAGGTGAATCGATTGTTGGCTTACTGGTGAATACGGTGAAATCCACAGTAGTTGAATTTACGAATCCTGTTATGTCCTCAGCAAAGACTGTGATGTTATGTTGACCTTCTGTCAGGTTTAATGTTGTATTTAACCAGAATCCTGCTTGTTTACTGGAATTCTTCCCATTGTCAATGTTGTACCAGAAGTCACAGTATTTTCTATCACTGATGTTGATATTGACTGTATTTTCTTGTATTACTGAATTATCTGCAAGACTATCGATTGTTATTACGTTATCTTCTACGCTAACATAAAATCTCCATTCATAGCTGATTTCCTGGCTCTGGTTTGTCAGGGCATTCACGGATACATTGTAATATCCTTCTTCATATGGCTGTGCAGTTTGGTTCGATACCTTTAATCCACCATTTATTATATGATCAAGAGTGGAATTTACATACACATCATTTATCGTCATGTTTATAGAGTCTGGCTCTATTCCATGGGGATGTGTAAGGTTAACTGAGACGGGAGTTAAATCATTAGTCGTATAATTTTTAGGAAATTCATTCACATCAGTTTTATAATATAAGACAAATGAGAAGTTCTGTGGCTCAGTTGTCTGAATCGCTGTTGCATTCACTATTATGTTATATATTCCTGAAACAGGGTTTTGTAATTCAATACCTTCAACATTATTTACAGTATCGGGCCCATAGTTTCCATGATATGTTTTGTTGTCTGGCGTAACTAATTTCAGATCCAGGTTATTCACAAGTACGTTACCTGCAGCAGGAAATGCCGGACGATCTGTCCAGACAAGTGTTGCTCTTAAAAAGTCTGAATTTTCACCTACAATGTAAGTGATATTCCATTCCGTCTTGTTACTGACATTATCCTGATCATCATTCAATGCCTTAGGATTATCGAAATATTCAATGACGTAAGGATACTGCGGATATATCGAGTTTTCAATATCAACACGCCCCCATCCCTGAGAATAATCTGGTCTGCCAGTGCTTTCAGAATTTATATTACGTGCTCCGTTGATCAATGTGGCTTTTATGAGTGCAGCACTCGGATTGGACACGTTCTCTATATCGGTGTAGTACTGTCTGATAAGAGCAGCAGAACCTGCAACAATTGGTGTTGACATACTTGTGCCGCTCAGGTAAAGATAATTGCTATTAATTGCTTTACCATGTATAGTATCGGTTGTTGCCTCACTCGATCTTGTAGAAGCAATGAATGTTCCCGGAGCAACAACATCTGGTTTTATCCGTCCATCTGCGGTAGGTCCGCAGCTACTAAATGACGCAACATCATTGATATTATCTGAATAGTGTCCTTCTTCAGGTCTGTAATTTTCTGAAGCGCCTACGGTCAGCGCATTTTTTGCAGTTGCCGGATAACCAATTGTGTTACTATTTGGACCTTCATTGCCTGCAGCGAAAACGATTAGCATGTCAGGGTGCTCCCACATGAAAGAATCAACCTGCTGGGATTCAGTAGTATACTCTCCCCTTGAATCTCCACCCCAGCTATTGGTATGTATTCTTGTACTTCTGCTTGTATTATAGGCTTGCAGGAAAAGATCGTTAAGGTCATCTGGTAAAATGATTCTATCATTATCTGTTCCTGCGGCCTGAAATACCAATTCTGCTTCAGGCGCCATCCCTGCATACAGTCCATTTGAAAGATTTCCATTTCCCAGAACAGAACCAGCTACATGTGTCCCATGGCCTGAATATAAGTCTCGCTTATCCCCGTCATCTGCCACATCAAAAATATCTATTACTCTTCCTCTAAAATCTTCAATCACCGTGTCTTTATTTCCTGTATCAAGTCCGGTATCACAGACTGCCACTACCTGTCCGCTGCCGTTTAATCCGTATGTGGTACGGACGGTATCCACAGTGATGATTCCTGCGGCAACATCATTGCTAATAGTCGGTGGAACGTATTCCTCGATCCAGCTGACACCATTGACGGATGCTATCTCAGGAACTTTATCGGAAGAAGTTCGTACTCGAATCACATCTCCTGATCCGGAAAGGATCTCTATTCCAAGACTTTCAATAATAGAACTGATTTTTTTGTTATCTGATTCTGAAAACAGGATTACATGGTATGTATTTTCTATGCCGGTGCCTGCTTTTGATGTCAGAATCCCTTCCTCTCCTGTCAGCTCTGGCTCGTACTTGTATGATGGTTGATATTCGCCTACCCATTTGATAAAATCCAGGGATTCGACAGCTGTTTTTACATCAGCGTTCATTTTGAATATAAAAGCATTATTCGGTACATAGTCAAAGATTGTGGCTCCACTGGCCGTGATGTTCTGTTTCCATGTTTCCCGGGCTGGTCCGGTAAATTGTACGATATAGTATTTATCCACATCTTCTGCAGACTGGATGGAATATTTACTGGTCGTCTTCTCTTCAGCCTGCAATTCCTCTTCTCCGGACGTATCTGTATTTATATGAGCGGCTTTTAGGAGAATCACATTATCGTTAGCAGGGTTTGTATTATCCGT
>DACO01000107.1:0-6013 GCA_002508635.1 Methanolobus sp. UBA118
AATGAGGCCATGCTGACCGGTGAATCCATGCCTGTTACAAAAAGCGAGGGAGACGAGGTTATCGGCGGTTCGGTCAATGAACAGGGTTCTGTCGAGGTAGAGGTCAGAAAAACAGGAAAGGACACCTACCTCAACCAGGTAATAGATCTTGTCCGCAATGCACAGGAAAGCAGGTCAAAGACACAGGATCTGGCAAACAGGGCGGCTCTGATACTTACTGTAATTGCCCTGAGTGTGGGTGCGATCACACTTGCTGCCTGGCTGTATTTCGGTAGTGAGTTTGTTTTTGCACTTGAGAGGGCTGTTACTGTAATGGTGATCACATGTCCTCATGCCCTTGGACTGGCCATTCCGCTTGTGGTTGCGGTATCCACATCCCTGGCTGCCAACTCAGGTTTGCTCATCAGGGACAGGCAGGCCTTCGAAAGAGCAAGGAACGTACAGGCAATTGTGTTTGACAAGACCGGTACGCTTACCCAGGGTAAGTTCGGTGTGACAGATGTGGTTTCACTTACCGATATAGAGGAGGATGAGGTACTGGCCCTCTCAGCATCACTTGAATCAAATTCAGCCCACCCTCTTGCAGTGGGAATTGTCAGCAGTGCAAAGGGGAAAGACCTCGATATCACAGGTCCCGATGAATTCAACTCCATGCCCGGGAAGGGTATAGAAGGTGTTGTAAATGGCAGGAAACTGAAAGTTGTCAGTCCGGGATACCTGAGGGAGAATGGGATTACTGTTACGGATGACGAGGTTGAAAGAATTGAAGAGAAGGGTAAAACCGTTGTTTTCCTACTGGAAGACGATAAACCCGTGGGAGCTCTCGGACTTGCTGATATAGTCAGAAACGAGTCAAAGGAGGCTATTGCAAATCTCAAGTCCATGGATATCAAATGCATGATGCTCACAGGGGACAATGAGTTCGTAGCCCGACAGGTCTCGGAAGAGCTGGGTCTGGATGAGTATTTCGCGGGTGTGCTGCCACATCAGAAAGCTGAGACTATAAAGGATGTACAGAAGGATTATGTTGTGGCAATGGTGGGTGATGGTGTTAACGATGCTCCGGCACTGGTACAGGCGGACGTTGGAATTGCTATTGGTGCAGGTACCGATGTCGCAGTGGAGAGTGCGGATATCGTGCTGGTTAAGAATGATCCCCGGAATGTAACGGATATTATCATGCTTTCAGGTAACACCTATTCAAAGATGGTACAGAACCTGATCTGGGCAACGGGCTATAATGCTTTTGCAATCCCGCTGGCTGCAGGTGTGCTTTTCAGCTACGGTATCCTGCTTTCACCTGCTGCCGGGGCGTTGCTGATGAGTCTGAGCACTGTGATCGTGGCAATCAACGCGAAGACTCTCAAAATGTGAACTACACATACCGCCGGACATCCTGTTTCCCGGCGGTCAAAAATTATATTTAAGATAAAGAGTAACAATCCATATGGGAGATCTTTTAGGTCAGATTCAGGGGAGATTAAGTTATGCTTCAGATGTTAATACAGGGATGGTTGATCGGTAAACTTATGAAACTGCCAATGTGGCTGCTTATTATAATTGGTGCAATTTTCATTTTCCGGAGAGTTATGTCCGGATCTGAGAGTACGGGAACAGGTAGTATAGAGCCTGTGGAACCTGTCAGCCAGCTTCAGTATTGAATAAGTGTGTCCGCAAAAGAAGCAATGATACAAAAACCATGGTGATATGATAAAAATATCCCTTTTAATGGTTTTTCTTTTTTTTGTAATGCTTTCAGTAGCACTTTTGTATGTTACCTTTGTTCCGGAATATGTAGCCGACTTGAAGGGTCCGGAAGGATATGACCTCTCTTATGAAGATGAAAAGCATAAGTATCGGTCCTTTAGTTCTAACGGAGAGGAGATCTATTATACGGGTATTAACGAATCAGGTGACCTTATAGATACCAGTGGTGATGCACACTGGATCTATATGTACGGGGGAGGCTGTGTGAACTGCCATGGAACAGATGGAAGAGGCGGAATACCGATAATGATGGGAAATATAATGTCACCTGACATCAGGTACAGTACGCTGAGTTCGGGCGAACACCATATGAATCATGTACCATACGATGAAGAAACCCTCAAAATAGCCATTACAGAAGGTATTGATTCGGAAGGCCTTCCGCTTGATCTGAATATGCCACGCTGGGAAATGACCGATGAGGACCTTGATGACCTGATAGGTTATCTTAAAGATCTGTAATTTTTTTATAATTTTTATCATTTTATACCTGTCTTTGAATCGTTTAAGCGGTTGCCCATAAAGTGCCGTACTTTGTGGTCAAATCACTTACTTTTTAGTCAAGTAGTTTACTTTATGGTCAAACTGTACATCGGCATCTTGTTATGAATTAAACTATGCATCTAGATCGATATTTTGTATAATTGTCATGCTCACTGAGCACAAAATGATTAAATAGTGTTATCATAGTTAGGAAATTTTATATATTTATAAAATTATATGTGCTGTATGGGTGTTCCATGAATAAAATTCATAAGGTTGTTTTTGGCATTTTCATAATCATAACTTTAGTGTTGCTCTTGCAGTATATTTTAATATTTGGTAGTTTGATCTTTTTGGGTATTGCAGAAACTGTGCAGGATAGTATGGATTGGGAGTATTATGGAGATGACGTTAAAAGCAACTACATGTACAGTCTTGAACTTCATGTATCATCTACTCCTGGCATTAGGACTGCAATAGATAATGTGGTGATATACATTCCAGTAGTTTCAGGAAAAGATAATTTGTCAGTAAGTGAATCTTTTATTGCTGATGTGAAACAAGGCAATGCCTATACTGGAAAATGGGATTCTCACTTTGTGGAAACACCCAATGGTACCATGATAGCTGTTGAAAACGTAAAGCCAATAATGGTCAGTGAAGAAAGGAATATTGTGCTCGACACTTATTATGAAACAGATTATATTATCGATACTCTTGAACCCATAGAGAATGCTTTAATTCTACCAATTAACTCAGATAATCCTTCAAAATCATTTTCTAACATTTATGTGAAATATGATATTAGTGAAGAAGAGGCTAAAGTTGATTTTAATTTAAGAGTGAGCGGAACTAATACCTGGTACAACGCACGTAGACAAGATTCTTACTCGCAATATTGCTATCTTACTTTGATAGGTTCTCAGGACGGCTGGTTTAAAGCAGACAATATTATATCCACTGGGAATGGTAGATATCCAGAGATTCGGGAAATTAGAAGTTCGGAATCATAATTCCAGTTCCAAATGCTGAAATTTGATCACTTTAAGGAATCAATAGCAATATGTGATATTGTTACTTGACTTTATGGTCAAACCTCTTTTAAGCAAAAGCTTAATATATTTTGACATCAGAATACGGATGCCGATTAACGGCGGTGAAATGTATGAACTTTGAAGTCAAAATGAGATATATGATAATAAACCTGAACCATTTCAGGCGATGTATGCTTAGCAGAGTACGCTATCATCTATCTTCAAAAGGCAAAAAACAGAATTCATCTGCTATCTTTTGCGTAGACCGGTCAGGAGTTCTCCATCCGGAGGACAGAAACTCCATGACATTCTCTCTTAAAAAAGTATTACAATAAACCTTAAAAGCAATATCAGAGTTCATCGAAATCGATGCTGATATTGCCTACCTTCTTTGCCAGGTTCTTTGAGATCATTCCTGTCTCAAACCTGCATACATGCAGAATGCCTGAGGGCACGATACAACCTGGTGTACATTGTTCTTCTTTTGCCCTGTCCAGAATGTAGTTATCCTTTATGTCCATGGTTTCCATCATGGGTATTTCCATATGTGACATCTTTTGTATTTTGGGACAGGTTGTTTCAATATCCACGATTATGTTCTTACCATCCAGGTCTCCTGTGATCTTATGTGTGAAACCACAGATAGCCGAGTTTACTTTGACAGTTGTTGGCATCTAATCCCTTTTTATTCTTCATTAAATTCAATACTGACTCTTTCGGATTGCTTGGCCAGGGTTTTGGAAAGCATACCAAGCTCCATTCTGCATACATGCAGTACCCCGGCGGGAACTATGCATGTGGAGCAACAGGCATCTTTTGCCTGATCCATAACGTAGTTTTCCTTAATATTCAGTGTCTCTTTCTTTGGTATCTCCATATGTGCAAGAGTGGCAACTTTTTTACAGTCCGTATCTATGTCAGTAATTATCTTCTTTCCTTCAAGCTGGCCGGTGATCTTATGTTTAAAACCACATATGGCTGAATTGACTGTTACTTCTGATGTCATCTATGATCCTCTTAAAATGCTTTGATAATAATTCTAATATAGATTCATTTGAAGCGGGTAGTTTTAAGAGTTTGCGACTAAATCAGAAATAAGCCGTTTTTCAGCAGTACCGTTTGTATGTGGTAAAAAAAATGACTGTGTATGATAACACAATCCAAACCGGTTATCAGTCCTGATCTTCGTCACCGCAGCAAGTGCAGGATACGTTGCCTTTAAGGATTTCCTTCCAGTCTCCCAGTACATCATGGGTCCAGCAGTCATCGGCACCTGCAGCTTCTCTCATGGTCAGCGCAAGGATGTATGAGAGCTCCTTTACAGTTGCACCTGCCTCCAGTGCTCCCTTAAAATGTTTCAGGACACATGGCTTTGACCTGGCTTTGATGGAAAGTGCAAAACAGAGGAACTGGTATGTTTTTTCGTCAATCGGTCTTTTCTCGGCGTATAAGCTATCGATCTCATCAAGCTTCTCTGTGAATTCAGGGAAAAATTCTTCAAGCATTCTCATGTTATCTCTCCGGTGTGTTTTGTTTAACACTGTTAACATTTCACTATCGACTGATATCACAGTCGTGGATCTGGTTCAAAATATATTGAAATGCTATATTCATATTCGTTGATACCTTTTATTTAAAGGTATTGTTGGATATTCGTGGTCAATATCTCTTATAAAAACAAAATACAATATGATCGACATTAAAAATGTTCAGTTTTCTATAAATAGTTCCATTTACATACTTTAATTGTTGGGGATAAGTGCTGCATATTTGCCAAGGTGTGATGGGAATGAAGAAACCGTTACTTGATGTAATATTTGCTTCCGATAAAAGAAAAAATGTTCTCCTGCTTCTTAAAGAGGGTCCAAAGGAAACAGAAAACCTTCTGAGTTCTCTGGAAACAACCAGGCAATCATTACTTCCACAGATAAGGATTCTTGAAGAACATCATCTTATCACACATTATGAAGACAGTTATGAACTGACAACTCTGGGTGAGATGACGGTTTCAAAAATGCAACCTTTGATTGATACTCTTAAGGTTTTCGATAACAATATAGATTACTGGGGAAACCATTATTTTGATTTTATCCCTTCACACCTTTTAAAAAGAATTGATGAACTCGGAGAAAGCAAAATAATAGTTCCTCCGATACCGGAAATATTTGAATTCAATAAAGAGGTCCATGAGATATCTAAAAAGTCAAGCTTCTTTGTGAAGATATGTTCATCCATGCATCCGAAATTCTTTACACTCTTCACAGAGCTTGCTGAGCTGGGTGTTGAGATGACGTTTTTGATATCCGAGGATCTTCTTGATTATCTTAAGAGGGAAAAATATGAGGAATTCAGGTCTTTGCTGGAAAATGAAAAGACAACCTTTTATCTTTATCCAGCAAAAATGCAGTTCTTCTCAATTGTACTGAACGATCAATGTGTTTTGCTGAGGCTCTTACAAAAAGACGGTTCATTCAGTAATCTGCAGGCAATGTTTACCGGTGAGAGTGCGGTAAACTGGGGCAAAGAGCTCACAGAATACTTTAAGCAAAGTTCCGTGCAGATAATGGATGTATGATCTATACCGGACATTTTTGTTCAAGAAACCTTCATAGAACTCTTAGCTCCTTTCTATTTCATTTTTTGCTTTTTCCCTAAATGGGTTTAATAAAGGATTCAGGAAGCGCTGCTTTCCCATCCCAGCTCTTCCATCCTGTCAACATATTCCTGGC
>DACO01000107.1:6326-6847 GCA_002508635.1 Methanolobus sp. UBA118
AAGTAAGCTATGACAAGCTCCTCTTCGGTAGGTTCTGTTATGAACTGGATATCTCCCTGTCCGTACCATTCCTCCCAGGGTGTTTCATTACAGGGCATACTTGTCTCCATTGCAACCACGTCTGCAAGCATTCGCTGACCTCTTTCATCCCAGACACCATCGATCACTGCGGATGTGACCTCTCCTCCTGCAACTGTTACGACTATATTGTGGGACGTTATGACCTGGGCCACCATTTCACCTGATCTGTTACCATAGCCTGCATGACTGCTGACAAAGCTGTAGTTTAGACGGTGTTGTTCAGGATAGGTTTCCAGTACCTCATGGTTCTCCAGGGTGAGATTGGAACCATCGTAGCTATAGGTCGGTGCATTCATTATCCATTCCTCTGCGATCTCCTCTGCTTCTTCAGGAGATGTGGATACTGCATATTCCCTGAGATCACGCAGTTGCTGGTCGATTTCCTGCAGATTTTCAGGCATGTAGGCATCATAATAAGGGTCCACCTTTACAGTCTTGCT
>DACO01000197.1 GCA_002508635.1 Methanolobus sp. UBA118
AGCAATGGCTGGGCGGGATCGAATCTGATATGTTTTTCAGGTTTGGTACGGATGATAAGATAACGCAGTACCTCGGGCGGGACAACCTTGAGCATGTCCGAGATCGAGACTACCACGCCTGTGGAGGATGACATTGCTCCTTCCTTACCCAGCATGATCCACTCGTAAACTATCGGATAGGGTGCTTCATATCCGTATATTTCCTTTGCGATTGCCTGTCCGGTATCATAGGAACCACCCCTGGATGCATGATCCTTCCCGAAAGGCTCAACAGTGACTCCTAGTGCTTTCCATCTTGCCGGCCAGTCCACACGCCAGGTAAGTTTTCCTCCTCCTTTCATGGAAACAGTGCCTGAATCTCCGCAGGAACAGGTGTAATCAACGGTTTCCGCATCCGAATCAAAGCCTGTCACTTTGGTCGTGTTGATCTTGCCACATACATTACAGATGGGATTGAAAGGACTCCAGTCCTCAGCAGGTGTCTTACCGGATAGTTTCTGAAGTATGGATGCGATCTCATCTCTTTTTACAAGGGCTGTTTTTATTGCATCCATGTAGAGACCCTGCTTATAGAGCTCATCTGCTCTGTAAACCTTCGGGTGTATCCCAAGATGCTCAAGGGCTACCAGGAAAGGTTCCAGAAAGTGCTCGGAATAGCTTTCATGTTCTCCGCAGGGACATGGTATCTCAGAAAGGGGTTTTCCCACATGCTGCTCATAGCTCTCATCAAGGAAAGGATAGACCTTCCTTAAGGGATCGTAGGTATCTGCAATATAAATGAACTCGGCTTCAGTATCCTTGTCAAGCAGAGCCCTGTAGGCTACGTCTGCTGTAACTACCTCACGCATATTGCCTATATGAATATGTCCGGAAGGCGTGATTCCCGTTGCAACCAGGTGCTTATTTCCTCTCTTGAGGACCTCATCTGCAACTACATCCGCCCAGTGTGTGATATCTGCCATTCTTTTCACCATTATAAGAGTGGATAATTGTCATTTTGTGATTTTTTGTATTAAGGATTCTTACCTTAATTATTGCTACCATTATAACCTTTGCTAAAGACAGGAGCAAAGTCTGAAGAAGCATCTCACTGAATTTCTTATCATGTAAGATAAACTGTGGACTCAATTCAAAAAACATATATTATTTGATATCTTACGGGAATTCTAGGAGTTGGAGAGATTTGAATGTATCCGGAACGTACGGATGAGTATCTTGAAACAATTTTTCTTCTGGTAAGGAGGAATGGTTCACCGGCAAGAACAAATCAGATAGCTGACGCTCTGGAGGTCTCGGCCCCGAGTGTTACCGAGATGCTGCAGAGGTTATCAGACGCAGGACTCGTAGATTACAGGCCCTACTACGGCGTGGAATTAACAGAGCAGGGGAAGATGCAGGCGATAAAACTGAGACATAACAACAGGGTTATAAGGAAATTCCTTTGCGAGGTGCTTGGCGTTGGTTCCGAAGAGGCGACAAAAGAAGCATCCCTGCTTAAACATTCTGCATCAGAGACATTTCTGGAACATATTTGCAGATACATGCGTCATTCACAGATATGCCCGAAATGTGAAGGATATATTAAAGGGAAAAAGTGTTGTAACCTTACACAGTGACTTCTTAAATTATCTAAAACGGCTTCTGATGCCGAGAAATCGCATTTAGTTTTACCGAAAAATTGCTAGCCGGCGCCATTATCATTCTCAAATAATATAGATTGTTCGTACAGATGCGAACCGGAAGGTATTAATAAGAAATAACTAGTCTAGTATTGATGACCCGTATAACCACCACCCGGGAGGATATGCCATTGAGTACCTCCATGGATATCTTCCATATGAAAAACAGACGAGACCCCGTGGACGAAGAAGTACTGCCATTCCTTGCCATTCATGGCAACCACGCGACCATCAACGAGGAATCAGTGCTGTACGACGATGAGGAAGTTGCTCACGTGTACACAAAAAACGTCTTCGGAAGTATTCCGAAGGTCACTGTTGTTCAGGAGAACGTGGTTGAAGCAGACGTCGGTACTATTTACCACTGAGTTTCGTAGTTCAGCAATTCGTCGATTATGCTCCAGTCCTTTCCGAAGAACCGGTAATCTTTGATCAGGTGCCCGTTCAGTGTGATCGTGTCAAGGAAGCCGTACCAGTATACAACCATACCGGTACCGTAGCTTTCTTCATAATCGGTGAATTGTTTTTTTACATAATACTGGTGTTCTTTTTCGTCACCGAATAAAGCTTTACTTTCTATCCAGGATATTTTTTTACCTTCTATTTCCACATCTTCATCAAGGAAGAAATCAGGTGTTTTTGCCATTCCTATTTCCCTGAGGTCCTCCTCTGTACTGAAAGTGATTCCCTGGTCTACAAGCCATGCTTCAAGTATACTCTCTCCGAGCTGACCCTTTATGGCATGCATCTCATGGGCCCTGGGCGAGAAAAAGAAATCGGAATCAATTGCTTCCTGTACCTCGGTTTTAAGACGTGTATCGGGAGTATCATCAAGGTTCTTTACAAAGGCTTTCTTTGGGATGCCCATCTCTTTCAGGATCATGGAAACCATAAGGGTTGCGGGAATATGATTCCTTTTTGCGATCTGGACTATCGACCTTCCTTTCTTCCAGTGCCTTAGATGGGCCTTGCTTTTGTTTTTAACCCTTGAGAAGTTCTTCTTTACCTCTGCAATTGTCTTCTGGTTGAGTATAGAATATATTACACCAACAGGCTGGCAGAAATGTTCTGCTACCCTGACAACATCCTCAACTCCGTCAAGAGCACCGTATATCTGTTCGTAGGTATCAATGTCCATATCCATGCACCTTATCTGTGGATAGTTCTTTCAGCAAACAATCTTCACACCTTTTCTTCCCGCAGAAGGCTTTTGAATATTCAACGATCAGAGCATGGTATTCCTTATACATTTCAACATCTTCCGGAAGACCTGACTCAAAAAGCCGTTGCAGTTGCATGTAGTCTCCTTCCCTGCCCAGGCATTTCATGATGCGGGCGGTGTATGCATCAATTACGAATTTCGGCCTGCCGGCAGCATAGAGGATTATACAGTCAGCGGTCTCGTTACCTACGCCTCTGATGGACAACAGGATTTCCCTGAGTTCATCAACCGGGATGGAGAAAAGCTTCTCCATATCGTTTTTCATGAAAAAGCGGCCGATATTCTTCAACCTTGAGGCTTTCTGTCTGAAAAAACCACAGCACCTGACAATCTCTTCCAGGCGGGATATATCAGCGTCCGCAAGAGAGCAGGGTTCAAGCAATCCCTCCTCCTTCAGGCCACCTATGGCCTTCTCAACATTGGACCATTTTGTCTGCTGGGTCAGTATGGCACCCACCACAACTTCAAAAGCCGTATCAGCAGGCCACCAGTATTGTGGGCCCAGATTGTCCAGAAGAATCCGGTATATTTCAATTAGCTGATTGTTTTTCATGCTCAAATGAAGATCAAAACCTTATTATTTCCAGAATTCCTCCTCATAGTTTTCAGGAAGATCAAGATTCATAACATCATCTATTGACTT
>DACO01000078.1 GCA_002508635.1 Methanolobus sp. UBA118
AGTATCAATATACGTTCTGAACCCGGTCAGAGTTATGCCAGTGCTGATGGTGTGGAATGGACAGACCTGTCAGTATATAATTCAAATATATGTATCAAAGCCTTTACCAGAGAGGATAGAGAACCTGAAGCACGCTTTGTTGCTGACAAAAGGTATGCTCATGTGAATGAACCCGTTAATTTCCATGATGCAAGTATCTTCTCACCCGAATCATGGGGATGGGATTTCGGGGATAATTCAACATCAACAGAACAGAATCCTTCACACTCATATGCCAGTACCGGGATATACAATGTTTCCCTGAATGCATCAAATGGCTTTGGTAACAATATTACAACAAGAAATTCATTCATCCAGGTACTGAATACCACTATTGTGGTCAACAGTAACGGAAATGCTGACTTCACACACATCCAGGATGCCATTGTTGCAGCATCTGAAGGTGATACCATCATCGTTGAACCGGGAACTTATACCGAAAGGCTCAGTTTCAGGAAAGATAATATCACTCTCAGGTCATCCACAGGCAATCCTTCAGATGTAAATATAGTTTCCTCAAACTCTGACAAAAATGATCCTTCCAACTTTGCTGTCTTTATGATGGCAGATAATATCACTCTCCAGGGTGTTACGGTTTCAGGCGGTTACTATGGTGTATACCCCATGTTATCGAATAATTGTAGTATTATCGATTGCAGGATAACTAATACTTATTTGAGCGGGCTGTTCATTTCTGGTTCATATAACAACAGTATTCTAAATTGCACTATTTATAACAATACAGCAGGTGGATTATACCTCACGGATTCAGCTAATAATTATTTTGCAAACAATTCCATGTTCGGGAATAGTGTTAACTGCGTACTAATTTCACAGAAAGATATCATTGATACCAGCAATACAGTTGAAGGTAAGCCTATTTACTATCTTTCGGGCTTATCGGATGTGGTGATAGATAAGGATTCCAATGCCGGGTTGGTACATCTTGTTGATTGTTCGAATATAACAGTAAAAGATATCGAAGTGGAAAAGAATTTCTATGGTATATATCTCCACAATACTAGCAATAGTAAGATTATAAACAGTACATCTTCTAAAAATCTCCGTGGTGTTCATCTGGTAGATTCCTCAAACAATACAGTCTTCAATTGTACTTTAGAAAACAGTTATAGTTACGGAATCGCAATTACAGGAAGTAATGATAATCTCATCTATAACAGTTATTTCAATAATGATGATAACATCCTGATCTCAGGTACTCTCTCCAATCAGTGGAACATTCCGGTGACTCCGGGCAGCAATATAATTGGAGGGACTTATATGGGAGGTAATTACTGGGCAAAACCAGACGGAACCGGCTGGAGCCAGGTAAATCCCTCTATTGGTGATGGGTTCTGCCAGCCTCATAATTTAAGTTCTGAGGGCTCTAACATTGATTACCTTCCTCTTACACTCAATAATGATCCGCCTTCAGGTAGCGATAACAGTGCTAATGTTGACTCTGGCAGCCAGGGAGATAGTGAAGGAGTAAACATCCGCAGGACTACTCCCACTTTTTATGATGATAATATAATCTCAGTAGAATCTGATATGAGATTTATTGGTCAGGGTACTGAAGTGAACTATGAGTTCATTGATAAGGAAAATCCAGTCACACATATACGTTTTCAGGCGAGGACAACTGTAGGATATGTAGTAGCAGATGTAAGCAGACTGGATGGTCCTCATGAAAGGATTTACAGCCGGCCTTCAGGTCATGTATATCAGGATCTGGAGATTACTCTGGGAGATACAAGTCTTGGATCATCCGGTTTCATAGATGAAGCTGTAATTGGTTTCAATGTTCCCAGAGACTGGCTGGAGTCAAATAACATCGATGAGAGCACTATTCGTCTGGAACATTATACAAACGATAGATGGAAAAAGCTTTCAACAGAAAAGATCAGTGAAATTGATGGGCTGCTTTATTTCGAAGCTGTAACAAAAGGGTTTTCGCCATTTGCTATTTGTGCAGATACAATTGGAGTAAGTGATGAAATAGACATATCCCTGTCCGGTGATAATGAGCTGAAGGCCCAAAGTGGGGATAAAGAAATCAAAAATGACAGCAGATACGGCAAAGTTAGTGCTTTGTTGCTCCTGCTGTTTATTGCGATTATTTCTTCAGTTTTAATCTATCGACGATACAGAAAATGGGATGAATGAGTTAAGGATTTTATTTCGGTTTTTTGATAAAAATTAAATTCTTACAATTTTTATTCACAGCAGATTCATGAAAAAAAGAGGTCATTCGGAATTAATAATATATAATTTGATATTATATTATCCATGTTCTGTTAATGAGGGATTATGTGAAAACGGTATTGAAATTAAATTGTTTTTTACTAATAGTCATCTGTTTTATTCTGATTGCTACTCCATCAGTTATGGCACAATCAGTTCCAGCAGATGAAGAGATTACAGGTGCTGTCTCAGATATCAAATTAAGTAAAGACCCTTCGCAATTACAATTCCATGCTGCACCCCTCAATTCTGCTTTTATTGAATATCAGTACGAATTTGAAGAAGATCAACCTCAACATTTTATCTCGTTTTCATATGACTCTACTCCTGAATCTGCTGATCAGAAAGCTTCTACATTACTGATCAATAATAGCAGCCTTTCTGAAGTTCAGACATCAGACTATAATGTATATCCATCGGGACTTCATCCCTCTCCTGTAGATCTTTCCTATCTTTCTCCCGTTAATATGGAAGAATTACTGGCAGATAAGGAATATGGTGATATGCCGTCTTCAATGTCAATAAGTACTTCTTCAGAGGAACTCTATCCTTCCCGGTATGATCTGAGGGACGAGGGAACTGTCACGGAAGTAAAGTTTCAGGGAACTGCCGGTAGTTGCTGGGCTCATGCCTCGCTTGCTTCACTTGAATCATTCCTGCTAAGAAATAATTCTGAGTACCGGGACTTCTCCGAGAACAATCTTAAAAACAGGCTGGTGATCTATGAACCGGATGGTTTTGACCGTATCTCTCATGATGCATGGGGAGCCAGTCTACCGGCTGTTGCATATCTTGCCAGATGGGATGGTCCGGTTACCGAGTCTGATGATCCCTACAATGATGTATCACCCATTTCATCCTCTGAGGTTGTTGTAGCGAAACACGTTCAGGAAGTATTAATCCTGCCGGATTTAAACCACTCCGATGATCTTTTCAAATGGGTAATTACAAACTATGGTGCCATTACAGTTGCCATGCATGAAGATAGTGACTTTTTCAACAAAGAGAATAATACATATTATTGCTACCAGGAGGACGTAGAACGAAACCATGCTGTAAGTCTTGTTGGCTGGGATGATGATTTTGACAGGAACAATTTTACTCCTGCTGCACCGGGAGACGGTGCGTATATCATTAAGAATTCCTGGAGTGACAACTGGGGTGAAGGTGGATACTTCTATATTTCCTATTATGATTCAATTCTGGGAAATAATGGTGCTCTGTACAGCAATGGTCCATACTTAATGAATACTGTGATCACTGCAGAAAATGTCAGCAACTACGACAATATCTACCAGTACGACCCGTTTGGATGGTGTCTCAACTACGGTTATGGTTATGGCTATACTACAGCAACAGCAGCCAATATTTTCACAGCAGAATCAGACGAAACGCTTGAAGCTGTAAGTTTCTATACAGTTGATTCAAACTCATTCTATAACATCTCAATCTACCTTGACCCTGAAAATGGTCCGATCAACGCTTCCGGTCCTGTGTCAGTAAAGAACGGAAGTATGCCGATAGCAGGCTATCACACTGTGGACCTTGATACCAATGTTTCACTCTCAACAGGTCAGAATTTTTCGGTTGTCATCACTTTCACGACACCGGAATATGACTATCCTGTAGCAGTTGAAACTAATATTCCCACTTATAGCAGCAATGCATATGCAGAGGCAGGAGAAAGCTATCTCAGCTTTGATGGAATCACATGGACAGATGTTTCTAAAGAAGGCATGAATATATGCATTAAGGCTTTCACAAAAGAAGATAAAGAGCCTGAAGCAAGCTTTGTTGCAGTCAAAAGGTATGTTCATGTGGACGAGCCGGTTTATTTTTCTGATGTGAGTCTTTTCTCACCTGAATCCTGGGAATGGGATTTCGGCGACAATTCCACATCAACAGTGCAGTATCCTTCCCACTCCTATGCAGAGCCGGGATTATACAATGTTTCCCTGAATGCATCAAATAGTTTTGGTGGTAATATCACAACAAGGAATTCATTCATCCGGGTGTTGAATACCACGCTCACAGTCAACAGTAGCGGAAATGCTGATTTTACAACTATTCGGGATGCTCTGACTGCAGCTTCGGAAGGAGATACTATAATAGTCGAACCCGGGACCTACTATGAGCAGCTAAGGATTGCTAAGGACAATATCACTCTCAGGTCATCTACAGGTAATCCTGCAGACGTAAGGATTATATCTTCAAACCCTTACTACACTGAGAAAGAGAATTATGCAATATACTTAAAGGCAGATAATGTAACTTTCCAGGGGTTTACGGTTTCAGGTGCTAATAGAGGTATCTATCTTTCTGATTCAAACGAGTGTAAAATAATTGACAGCATGGTTTCAGGCTGTTACCAGGGAATAAGATTATCCAACTCAAATCTGTGCAATATAAGTAACAGCAGTGTTTCCGGTTGCTATGTAGGGATGCATCTCTCCGACTCTGAAGGATGTAGTATAATTGACTGCATTACGGATAATAACTTTTACACAGGTCTGTACATTGATGATTCATTCAATAATAGTATTTTGAACTGTACCATTGAGAACAATACAGGCTATGGTTTGCAGCTGTGGTACTCGGAGAATAATCATTTTGAGAACAATTCAATTTCAGGAAGTATCTATAATTGCCTGCTCTATTCACATAAGAATGTTATCGATACCAGTAATACTGTGGAAAATAAGCCAATTTATTATCTTTCCGGAGTTTCGGATATCGTGATAGATAAGGATTCGAATGCCGGACTGGTGCATCTTATCGATTGCTCTAATATCACGGTAAAAGATACCGTAATTCAAAATAACTTCTACGGAATCCATTTTTACAATACTACTAAAAGTACTATCGCAAACTGTACGCTAAGTACCAATGCAGATGCTATCTATTTTTTTGCTTCACACAACAATACAATATACAATTCCACACTAGCCAATAGTATCCACTACGGAATTTCATTAAGAGAGAGTAATGATAACCTTATTTATAACAACCTTTTGAACAACAGCCATAATTTCAAAATCTCAGGTATTCTGTATAACCAATGGAATATCCCGGTGACATCAGGAACCAATATCATTGGTGGAGATTATATTGGAGGTAATTACTGGGCAAAACCCAACGGAACCGGCTGGAGTCAGATATATTCTTCCGCAGTAGATGGCTTCTGTCAGCCTTATAATTTGAGTGCTGACGGCTCTAACATCGATTATCTTCCGTTAACAGCTAATGATGAATTACCATCGAGTAGTGAAAATTCGGGTACAGTAGATATTGATGAGGATGATGGTGTACATATAAGAAGAAACAACGACAAGCTACTCGAAGCAAATATTGTTTTGAAAGATTCTGATATGCGTTTTGTCGGCATGGACCATGAAGTAAGATATGAATTCACCGATGAGGCCAATCCGGTAAACCAGATACGCTTTGAGGCAAAGAGCACAGAAGGCTATGTAGTGGCCGATGTGAGCAAACTGGATGGTCCTCATGAAGGTCTCTCCGGAAAACCCTCAGGTAAGGTCTACCGGAATCTTGAAATTACAGTCGGTGATGAGAAACTCGGATCATCGGATTTCATGGAAGAAGCCACTATAGGATTCAGTGTACCAAAAGACTGGATCGAGTCGAATGGCATTGATGTTGGTACAGTTCGCCTGGAACACTATTCTGGTGATATGTGGGAACGCTTACCCACAACTAAGGTTGCTGAGGATACTGGCAGAATGTATTTCGAGTCAAGGACGACATCTTTCTCACCCTTTGCAATCTGTGGTGATACAGCTGCCGTGTCAGATGAAACATCTACGGAAATATCATTTACTGAAGATACTGGTCAGGAAACAATAATGAATGCCGAAGATGCTGAAGATGGAAATCTCTCAGGAATTCACTCAAAGGATAACTTCAGACTGCTTTCATTCATTGTATTCATTATCCTTTCATTATCGATACTTGTCTATTACTGGCATAAAATAAAGTAGTTAATTTGAATTTTATGAAAACTTAGTTGCCATAGTGAGTAACTGCAGAATATTAATCCAATGTGTATTAAATAGTTATATTTATATATTAACTATGTATCTGTATCTAAAAAGTTACTTTTATTCAATTTAATGATGAAGGGATGAGATGGCAAATATACTGGAAAATTATTTTAACCTCAAAGAGCGCGGGACCAATATAAAAACCGAGGTAACAGCCGGTGTTGTCACCTTCATGACAATGGCTTACATAATCGTTGTTAATCCGGCTATTCTTGAAGCTGCGGGAATACCCTTTGGTGCATCCATGGTGGCAACTATAATGGCTGCAGCTTTCGGAACTCTTGTCATGGGTGTATATGCAAAGAAACCGCTTGCAATAGCTCCTTATATGGGTGAGAATGCCTTTGTCGCATACACTGTTGTGGGTGTTCTCGGCTATTCATGGCAGACTGCCCTGGGTGCGGTGTTCATCAGCGGTGTGAGCTTTACAGTACTCACAATTTCAGGATTTAGAAGCAGGATGATAGATGCAGTTCCTGATAATCTCAAATATAGTTTTGCAGCCGGTATCGGTCTGTTCATCACTTTTATCGGTCTTGTGAATGCAGGTATAGTTTCCCTTGGAGTTGAAGGTGCTCCTCTGCATGTGGGAAGTCTGAACACGGCTCCCGTGGCGCTGGCTGTCTTCGGTTTCCTGCTTATAAGCCTTCTCATGGTAAAGAAGGTGAAGGGCTCGATACTGATTGGGATTATACTTACGGCTGTTCTAGGATTTGTTTCGGGTATCGCCCCGGCTCCCGAAGGTTTTGTCAGTATGCCGCCAAGTATTGATCCAATCTTCCTTCAGCTTGATATCACCGGTGCTCTTACATGGGGATTCTTTGCTGTGATCCTGACCATGTTCACCATGGATCTGATGGATACCATGGGAACACTTGTAGGTGTTTCCTTTAAAGCCGGTTTTACAGATGAACAGGGTAATATTGAAAACATGGACAAACCCTTCCTTGCCGATGCTCTTGCAACGGTATTTGCCTCGCTGGCGGGCACGACCACTACCGGTACTTACATTGAGTCTGCCACAGGTATTGAAGAGGGAGGAAGGACGGGACTTACAGCTCTTGTCGTCGCTTTGCTTTTCACTCTTGGTCTTTTCTTCTATCCTCTGTTTTCGGCAATCCCTATGGCTGCCACATCTCCAGCTCTGATAATAGTTGGTCTTCTCATGATGGGTTCAATAAAAAAGATCGACATGAATGATTTCACGGAAATGATTCCTGCAATGGCAGTAATAATTCTCATGAGCTTTACATATAATCTCGGAGTAGGTCTTTGCGCTGGCTTTGTCCTGTTCCCGGTCCTTAAGGTCATAGATGGTAAAAGCACTGAAGTAAAACCAATAGCATGGGGATTATTCGTCCTGTGTTCTTTGTTCTTTATATTCTATCCTTACTGAATCTATATTGAAATTAAGATTCTTTTCTTTTTTTATTTAATGGCATCCTTCTGATCCATGAATTCCATGCCCCACTGGGCTAAAGCTTCCAGAACGGGGATAATCGTCCTGCCAAAATCTGTGAGGGAGTACTCGACCCTTGGAGGTATTTCAGGATACATTTCACGTTTCACAATGCCATCTTCCTCAAGCTCACGTAGTTGTTTGGTCAGCATTTTCGGAGAGATTCCGGGTAATGTCTGCTGGAGTGAGTTAAAGCGGAGAATATTGTCTTTGAGTTGCCAGAGGATCAGAGGTTTCCATTTTCCTCCGATAACGTCAAGTGTGGCTTCCACAGGACAGATATAGTTGCAATTGTCTGTGTCCGTTGTTTCATTTTGAGTAATCATACTATCCATTACTATACTATTTGTTAGTTGATAACAAAAATGATTGTATGGTATATAAATATAGTATTAGTTCATTTACCTTTGAATACTTTCCATGAAAGTAACTAATCACAAATAATGAGGAAATGATAAAAATGAAGGTAGTAGGTTTTGTAGGAAGTCCAAGAAAAGGCGGAAATACGGATGTTCTGGTCCAGCAGGTACTTGACGGCGCAGTTGAAGCGGGTGCCGATGTAGAAAAGTTCTATATCAATGAGATGGATTTTAAAGGCTGTCAGGGATGCACCTATTGCAGGGCCGTAGATGCCTGTAAACTTGATGATGATATGCAAAAAGCATATGATGCTCTAAGAAGTGCGGATGGTTTCGTATTTGGATCACCGATATATTTCTTTCAGTTCACGGGCCAGATGCGTCAGTTCATTGACCGCTGCTGGGCACTGGTAAATCCTGATTTTAGTCCACGTATCGACGGAGGTAAAAAAGCTGTCGTCGTAGGTGCACAGGGAAATCCTGAGCAGGAAGCTTTCCAGTCTGTGTTTGACGAGTTTTCCCAGATCCTTCAGATGTTTGGTATGGACGTAAAAGGTTCTTTTGTAGACGTAGGACACCATGCACCTGGAGAGGTAAAAGAAAACGCTGAGCTAATGGAGCAGGCTAAAACTGCCGGAAACCAGCTTTTCGAGTGATGTGTATTACAGGGACATGCATTTTGTGCATGTTCCCATAGCATCCAGAAAGATGTTACTGATCTTTTATTTGTAAAATAATATCACTTGTAATCCATTTTAAGGGTTACAAGGGACAGACCGAGTTTTTCTTCCAGCTCTTTTAGTTCCTTCAGTTGTTCTTCTGTAAGATCTGCGTATTTTATGTCCTTGCTCGAAAAGGCAAGTATAGTTGCGTTGAATTTCTTTTCCAGATCTGTAATTGCTTTAATCTGTTCTTCGCTTAAATGAGATAGTCCCCAAAATATATTCTCAACTCCTGTTAAATTTCAAACTGTATTTTAAGACAATAGATAATCTGTGTCTGAGCTTATTTACGGTTTTCGAAAGAATTACTCCGCAGAACTAGTCAGCGCTCATTTTCTGACAGATCAGCACAAAATCCTTTTTACTTATCTGACGAAAACCATTTCTGAATTCCAATCCCCAATGTTCTTTGTCTTTGATGAAATCAAGTTCCGGTATCAGGGGTCTGACTTCGATCTCATGGATATTTTCCAGAAATTCTGCTTTTTTCCTGAAGGGTTTGAAATTTTCGGACATGGAAACCTGAAATACATCTTCGCCACTTATTCTGGCAACAGCTGTGAATCTCTGGCAGGCTTTTGATCCTTTGTATGTTATCTTTGGAGAATAGTAGACTATCCAGTCTCCGACTTTCATCCTTTCAAGAGATGTCGGTTTTCCGTGGGATACCTGAACAAAGCTTTTCTCTTTGCCTGCAAGTACATGGTCCCTGGATGCAACTGCCAGCCAGTAAACGGGCTTTTCCTGCATACACAATAAATGCCTGCATTATTGTATAAGTTGTTTTTCATATCCTAAAATGAATCTACTTCCAGTTGCAGCGGGGACTGTTAATTTGCACGAGACGTGCGGATTGTGGGGGGAGTGGGGTTAAAAAAGGTCACACGTCTCGGCAAAGGATAGAGGATATAGTACTATAAAGTATAATCGTCTTGGAAAACTGAATATATAATTTTTCAGGTTAACAATTCAAATTTGGATTCACCGAAAATACTTAAGTTTAATACCTGCAAAATAGGATTCATAAAATAAGTTTTCACTCATTAAATGTTCTAAAATTTGATTCTGATATATCGACTTCTTAACCATTATACCTAACATTAGATTGTTGCTTGGTGAGCAAGTATGCTTTATTAATTTAAAAAAAGGTATGTATAAATAGATTGCATCTGTAAAGAAGTCGATAATTTGTTAATCATATGCATCGGCCGTTTGCCTATAATGCTAATGCAGGCAGTAATACAAATTACAAAGGGGGTACGACCTTAAATGCCGTTGCTTGAAACATTTGGTATATCAGAAGACAAGATCAATTTGCTTTTGCTATTGTATGATGGCCCGAAGAAAAAGAAAACTATACTTGAAACACTGAATATAAGCAGTCAGGCGCTTGTTCCCTCAATAAGGGTACTTGAAAGCAACAATATAGTTGTACACTATGATGGCACATATGAACTTTCATCCATCGGAAAAATAGCGGTTGATGAAATTATTCCCTTCCTGAATACACTGGAATTTCTTGAGAACAATCTGGACTATCTTGCTGAACACAGGCTTGATTTCATTCCATTCCATTTATTGAAGAGGCTCCGGGAGCTGTGTCCATACACTATAGTACGTCCCCACTTCTCAGAAGCTTTTGAATTTAACAAGAAACTTGAAGAAACCACAGATGCTTCTAAGACCTTCAGGATTGCCACATCCCTTTTACTTCCGACTCTTCCCTCTTTTTTTGCAAAATGGATTGATGAAGGAATAGATATATCGGTGATAGTTTCCGAAGAGCTGCTTGAAAAGATAAGAAACGAGCATGTATTTATTTTTCAGGATTTACTGACAGAAAGGCAGATTGAACTTATGGTATTCCCGGGAAATATGTGCTTCCAGACATTTGTACTGAATGACTATTGTTTTTCTTGTAACCTTTTAAATAAAAAAGGTTCTATCTCCGGTGAACAGCTGATAAGCTGTAATACTGAAGCACTTAAATGGGGAAACGAACTGTTCGAACACTACAGAGAATGCTCTTTGCCAGTGAATACTATCTAGTATTGTCTTTTTGTTCTGCCGGTAAAGGTCTTATTCAGGTAGCTGTATACAATAAAATAAACCAGAATACTGTGACAGCAGTGATATAGTATCTAAAAGGTGAATTCATGGTCAGATATTGCAAGGTATGCGGTAACAAGAGTGGAAGATGTAACCATATAGTACTGGAATTGGACAGAAAGGAACAGCAATCCGGAGAAGAAAAAGAATCTAGATCTGATAAATAAGATTTTTATGATTCTTTGCAGACTCTTTTCTAATTAATGAGTCTTATTTGTATCTTTTTTAAGCCTGTAAAGCCTGATTTCCGAAAACACTTAAATATCTGGTGTTGACAAACTTCCTTATGGTGAAATCGGGGGTAGGTTAATATATGATATATAAGCGTATTTTATTATTTCTTTTGGTAATGATAATAGCAGTAGCTGGAATACAGGCAGTATCAGCAACTGGCGATATGATGGATGAGTTCAATCAGGAATATGACACCAATGCTACCAGGCTGGATAACTGCACCGTCTGCCATGGAGAGGATATTGAATCACTGAATCCATATGGTATGGATTATCAGGAAAACGATGCTGATCTGATGGCCGTGGAACCTCTGGATTCCGATGAGGATGGATTCAGTAATCAGGAAGAGATAGATGCTCTGAAATTTCCGGGAGATCCGGAAGATACACCTGAGGACGTAACTGAAGATGAAGAAGAAAGTGTGGTCGAGGAAACACTGGATGAGGAGGAGCCAGTTAATGATACTGAGACTGAGCAGCAGACACCTGGATTTGAAACAATTCTTGGAGTTGCCGGCTTGCTCATGGCAATATTCCTGCTTAAGAAAAAATAGTAATATGTAACTATTATCATCGGTAAGGACCGATGATTTTTACTTATTTTTTAATTCATATCTAATATATGCGGCAACATTCTGGCGTTAGCGCTCAAAACTAATCTTTCATCTAAATTCTGAGGCATGCCTGGTGATGACGGGTGGAGTGTGAGGGGAACGTATTAGGTGGGCACACCTCAGAATACAAACTACACCAGATATCTAATATATTTACTGGTTTTAATAATTTTTGGTGTATAAATTCCTGATATTGAATTGAAACTTAATACAATTTGTTTCCTGTCCAAAAATATTACTACATTTATAAGAGCAAGTGAAGATTTAATATCATTGAAATATACCGCATGCTTTTTGTTTAAGCTGAGTTTATGTTAAATAGAATAAAGAAAAAGTACTGCAAACGGGAGGGGAAAAGTTTAGCAGATCTCGCAAGATTTATGGAATAGGCAGAATTAGTGCAGATTCAGGTTCGTAAGGAAAAAGGCACCTTGTGTGGGCCGTTTTTCAGGTGCCTCCCTTACTACCGTTTTTCAGTTTGCCGTTTTTCAATCTACCGTTTTTCAATCACTATCAATCAGGAAATATATTTTTCCTGATGATAATGATCTATCCCCCTAGATGTCAATATAATAAAAAAACGTTCCTATATATTCTTTTAAAAGCAAATTATTTTCTATATAGGGATATTAATCGACAATATTTTGTTTATTTGTGATAATTCGACACAATTCTTAATTTTATGAATGTAATAAGACTGTAATATAAGCAAAAACTGTTTTAAGTAATTAATTTTTTCAAAAAATGAACATTTTTGTAATATATAGTTGTATATATATTATTTAGTGGGAAACGTAATTATTTGATATTACTGTATCAAAAATAATGCTGGAATTAAGGTTTAAGTAAAACATATCAAGTATGTGTTTCTAAATTTAGGTAGTGGGAATAATAAATGGAGAGTTTAGATGATATTCGAACGTATTAAATCCGAAGGATTGGCCCATCTTTCTTATTTTATCGGTTCGGGGGATGAAGCCGTGGTTATTGATCCGCGCAGGGACTGTGAGGTATACGCGGATATGGCCAGAAGAGAAGGCATGAGAATAAAACATATCCTTGAGACACACCGCAATGAAGATTACGTGGTCGGGTCGAAAGAGCTTCAAAATCTCACGGATGCCGATATCTATCACGGTACTGGTCTTGATTTTAAATATGGTAATACTTTGGAGGATGGCCAGGAAATAGTCTTTGGTTCGCTGAAGATAACAGCCCTGCATACGCCGGGTCATACGGACGAGAGTATGTCCTATGCCCTGACAGACCTTGACGCAGGTGATGAGGTCATTATGGTATTTACAGGAGATGCTCTCTTTATAGGTGATGTGGGAAGGACCGATCTCTATGGTCCTGAAGAAGCTTCCCGACTTGCCGGGAATCTGTATGACAGCATTTTCAAAAAAATTCTTCCCCTTGGGGATGAGGTTATACTTCATCCGGCACATGGCGCAGGTTCTGTGTGCGGGGGAGCCATAAGTGAGCGTGAACACAGCACACTGGGACTTGAGCGTCATCAGAATCCGGCTCTGCAGAAAACAGATAAAGATGATTTCATCAGGTATAAGACCCAGGAAAAAATGGAATTCCCGCCTTATTTCAAAATGATGGAAAAGTATAATCTCGAAGGTCCTCCGCTCTTATATGAACTTCCGGTTCCTGAACTTCTATCACCTGAGGAGTTCAGCGAAGAAATGAAAGGTTCGGCAGTGGTTCTGGATACACGCATGCCACACTCTTTTGGTGGTGCACACATCAAAGGCAGTTTAAGTATCTGGCTGGAAGGCCTTCCGTCCTTTGCGGGCTGGATGCTTCCCTATGAGAAGAAGATACTACTTGTTACCGAAGAACAGGAACAACTGGAAACTGCAGTAAGGTATCTTGTTCGACTGGGTTATGACAACGTGGCCGGTTTTTTAAACGGAGGAATAGGAGGCTGGTATATAGATGCCCAGCCTGTTGACGGGTTCAATCTGATATCCGTCCATGACCTGAAGGATAGGCTGGAAAAAGGAGAGACGATGTTCATCCTGGATGTAAGAAGTGATGAAGAGTGGGAAGAGGGTCATATACAGGACGCCACTCACATATATGTGGGGCACCTTGAAGAGAACCTGGATAAGATTCCCGGGGACTGCAGGATAATCGTCTATTGTGGAACAGGAAGGCGTTCCAACATAGCCGCATCAATTCTTAAGAAACATGGATTTGACAGGATATACAATGTTCTTGGCAGCATGACGGCATGGAAAAGTGCAGGTTATGAGGTAGTGAAATAAGCCTCTGCTCTCTTTTTATTTTGGGTGTCTGGCCCTTTTATATCAGCTCAGCTTTTCCATTATTTCTCATATATTTTTGTTAAGTAAGAATGTTTCCATAATTATTAAAATTGCCAGAATAAAGTAGATATCGGGTCCATACCGGGGCTTAGAGAATGTGGGAAACTAGTATATGATATCTAAAAAAATTATTATAATATTTTGTTTTGTGAGTATTCTGTCAGCAACATCCATAGGTAGCTCACTGGCACAGACAGTTGAAGGAACGGAAAACCAGATTACTTCCAATATGTCGGATCAGTATTTCCCGGATATTCATGAAGACATCATAGTATGGACAGACGTTCGAAACCAGAGTTCAGATATTTTCCTTTATAACCTGACATCCGAAGAGGAAATGCAGGTAACAACAAATACATCCGAGGAACGAGTTCCTCATATTTACGGGGAGATAATTGTCTGGGAGGACTGGCGTAACGGTAACTGGGATATCTATATGTATAATCTGTCTTCAGGAGAGGAATCACCGCTGATCACAAATGATTCTGATCAGAGAGTACCTGATATATATGAAGACAGGGTCGTGTGGGAAGACCTGCGTAATGGAAACTGGGATATCTACATGTATAACATGACTACCGGTGAGGAGCAGCAGATTACGGATAATGCATCTGACCAGTTGTATCCTGCAATTTATGGTGATCAGATCACCTGGATGGATGACCGCAACGGCGGCTGGGATATATTCATTTACAATATCAGTTCGGGAGAGGAGATGCAGATAACAGCAAATGAATCCGTTTCCCTGTATCCTGACATCTATGAAGACAGAGTTGTATACATGGATGATCGCACCTTTGACCAGAACATCTACATGTATAATACTACGACCCAGGAAGAGATGCAGATAACCACCAACGATTCCTGGCAGGTTGTTCCGAGAATTCACGAAAACAGGATAGTCTGGACCGATGAGCGCAATGCCAATTGGGATATTGTAGGAAACTCTGATATCTATATGTTCGACCTTACAACAGGCGAAGAGTTCCAGATAAGTACAAATGAAGAACGACAGGTCTATCCTGCTATCTATGGCGATACTGTGGTCTGGGAAGACAGGCGCAATCTGAATGCGGACGTCTTTGCCTTTGATATTACAGGACAGAATTCCACGGAATAAGATTCCGTTGATCTGACCTTCATTTCAGGCAATTTGCCTGAAACCGATTCATTTTCCTCCGTTTTATTTTTTTACCGGTACTTTCTGCAATTTTTGCTGTTTTTATCTTGAACCATTAATATACACTTTTATAAATGTCTGCTGAGGTGTACATAATGGTAAGTTTTATATACATTATGTAAAGTATGCTTTACATGGTGATACACATTAAAACTCAAGAGATAATATCAATTCTATTCGGGATAGTTTTAGTCATAAGCGGAGTTTACGTACTCGTCTATGAACCGGATTGGGTTACGAGCGTATCCGGGGCCATGGGTGGACTCATTGGTGCCGGTGTTGCTCTTATCCTGATAACATTCTGGCAATACAGGAGCAGAGTAAGTGGTGAACTGCGTGAGGATGAAAGAGATTACAGGATTGCTGAAAAGGCAAGTTTCAGAACTTTCCAGGTAACATTTATACTTCAGGGTTTTCTATTTGCGGTACTCGGCATTTTCACTATTCAACTGCCGGCACAACCCGTGATCGGGTTACTTTTTGCCATTACGGGTGTCTCATATGTGGTATTTTTCTACTGGTACAGAAATAAGATGTGATATTATTATGGAGATGCCGTTATGGAAAACAGCCTCAAGGTCTGGCGTGCCAAAAGAGACATTACACAGGAGAATCTTGCATCCTCTGTCGGTGTGACAAGGCAGACCATCAATGCCATAGAAAGGGGAAAGTATGATCCGAGTCTTGAACTTGCGTTCAGGCTTGCAGGATTTTTCGAATGCACCATAGAGGATATCTTTCTGTATAAAGGAGAATAAGAAAAACCGTGTCTTTATAGAAAAGCTCATAAATGAATTATGCCATGTACTACAAAAAAGGCATTCAAGGAACCTTCGCATAACAGGTTACCAGCTATGGTCTTTTTGTTCTGACCAGAGAAACAAAGCCGGTATTTGATACACATGAAACTCTACAGCACCAATCTCCAGGCGGAAGAAGTAAGTTTTGAAACCGCACTCATTGCAGGACTTGCCCCGGACAGGGGTCTTTACATGCCAAAGACTCTGCCAGCCTTCACAGAGGAAGAACTAAATTCACTGAAAGATAAGCCATATCCTGAAATTGCTTTTCAGGTCTTGAAAAAGGTCCTTGAGGGTGAGATAGATGAAGAGTCCCTGAAGGAGATCACTTATGATGCCTATGATTATGAAGTCCCGCTGGAAAAAGTGGATGATATCACTTATATCATGAGGCTTGACAGGGGTCCCACTGCCTCATTTAAGGACTTTGCAGCCCGTATGATGGCAAGGCTCATGCAGTACTACCTCAAGAAAGAGAACAGAGAACTAACCATCCTTACAGCCACCTCTGGAGATACCGGAAGCGCGGTAGCTCATGCATTCTATGGTCTTGATAATATCAGGGTCATTGTATTGTTCCCGACCGGCGAGGTCTCCGACCGCCAGCGCAAGCAGATGACAACCCTGGATAAGAACATCAGCGCAGTGTCGATTGACGGCAAGTTCGATGACTGCCAGGCAATGGTTAAACAGGCATTTGCCGACGGGGATCTCAAACACCTGAACCTCTCATCTGCAAACTCGATCAATATCGGGCGTCTTGTACCCCAGTCTATCTATTATTTCTATGCCTATCTCAAACTGAGGGATTATCCCGAAGAGCTGATAGTTTCCATACCTTCGGGAAATTTCGGTAATATGATGGGTTGTGTACTGGCAAAAAGAATGGGTGTACCTGTAAAGAAGATACTGGCATCTGTGAACGAGAATGACGAGGTTCCCTCTTTCCTTGGTACAGGTAAGTATGCAAAGATCGTACCCTCGAAGAATTGTCTTTCCAATGCAATGAACGTAGGACATCCGAGTAATCTTGCAAGACTTATAGCGATCTATGGTGGTGAGATGGATGAGCAGGGCAGGATGCACAAGATGCCGGATATGGAAAAGCTCAGACAGGACATCTTCTCGATATCTGTCACCGATACGGAAACACAGGCCGTCATGAAGGAGTTCTATGATGAATACGGCATAATGATAGAGCCACATGGTGCTGTGGGAATCAAGGGGCTGAGGGATTACAGGGAACAGACAGGTGATAACACTCCTGCAGTAACACTGGAGACCGCCCATCCTGCAAAGTTCCCTGGAGAAGTAAAGGCGGTCATCGGGGTCGAGCCCGAACTTCCCGAGAGCCTGAAGAGAACCGAGGCAGGGAAAGAATTTATGGACTCTCTTAGCACTGATTATTCTCAGTTCAAAGAATATCTTATAAGAAAACTGGAATAAACATTTCTGGTTTTATTTTCCTTTTTTCAGAATACTGGTGATTGATAGCTCCTTTTTTGTATTCATCCCTCATCATTATGATACTCAACATATATCCAAGTGTAGATATATTTATATAGTTCTAATTAATACTTTGACTTGCAGTCACATGACTCTTATGTCAGGGTGGTTGCAGGCCATTCGGTGGTACGATATGGACTGATCGGAAATGCTGATAAAAACGATAGACAAAAGGAGCATTAACAGGCTTATAATGCCTCATTCCCTCATCAAAAAACTGTTAATGTTCCTTTTTTCAGCATTCATCTTTAGTGGAGTATGAGCGAGTGGGGTTATGTCCTTTTCAGGACGGGGTTATTGTTAAAACAGGATTATTGTCGAAATATAAGGAAAGCACTCATTTCTGCTTTCCTCTCTCTCTTCTTAATTTCAGTACAAACTTTGACCAGGAATGGATCACATGGCATCTTTTGATGCCTTTGTGAAGTACTCTATTGCTTCTGCAAGCTCTTTATGGTCTTTTGCATACTCTTCAATATCCATGCTCTTAAGGTAGGCATCACATGCCTGTACAAGGGCTCTGGCACCTGCCTGGGTTCCGCCGGGGTGTGCATGTACGCCGGATCCCATTGTTGTAATGAAGTCAACATTACCCATCACATCGATGAAAGGTTTAAGTCTTACAGGGTTTAGTCCTCCTGAGACGATTGGACAACACTTCTTCATACCTCTCCAGCTGTCGTCCTCAAGGATTACGTGATGTGCCAGGTCTTCGTTCACAAGGTTTATGGCATCCTTATCGCTTTCAGGAATCTTGGACCAGCTCTGTTTGAAGAAATGACCCTCTGAACTCATGTACTGTATCTCATGTGCGGCAACGATGTCTTCCTTGGGCGTTCCTTTCATCTTCCCGACACCGGCCGTACCCGTATGGATACCGGAAGCACCTGCCAGTCTTGCAAACTTGGACAGGACAAGGACCGAGAATCCCAGGGGGTTCTCAGGTCTGGTGAAGCCACCATGGCCTGCCCTGTGGAAGTGAATGAACACATCAGGATATCTTCTCCTGAGGGTCTGCACGGCCATCCAGCCGGCAGTGATACCATCTATAAGAAATGCAAAGCTGCCTGGCTCGAAGCCGGCGTTGATGATCATGTCACATCGCTGGATCATAGTATCAAAATCAGGGGCTGAGACATTGAATGAGTGGACTTTTTTCTTACCTGTCTCTTTTACTGCCTTATCCATGGCCTCTTTAACATGGCTGACCATTTTCTCATAAGGGCAGAAATCCTGGTTTGCCTGCGGCTCGTCATTCTTGACAAAATCTCCGCCTCCTACCCAGAAATCATAACATACTTCAGCATATTCGGCGGATGTGAGTCCCATCTTGGGTTTAACTATGGTACCAAGGATAGGCCTGTCATATACGTCCAGGTACTCTCTCATGGCATCCACTGTGTAACTCGGACCGTCATATTGCTCGAGCATGGATGATGGGAACCAGACATCAAGTAGTTTCAGGGCTGCAACTTCCTTCATTCCCAGAATATTCCCTACAATGTAAGTAAGAATGTTCTGCACATTTCCTCCCCTGTCAAAAAGTCTCCAGGGGTAGGCTATCCATACAAGTTCACGCTCAAGATCAAGCTGGTAGACAAGAGCATTCATCGTTCTTGAGAATGGTGTCTCTGTATTAACTTTAAAGTTCGTGCCCGTGGAAGACTCTGCAGCAACCTCTGCGGCTGCCTGCAATATGTTGAATTTCCCTCCCGGAATAAGGTGGAAAACACCAAGGAGATATTGACCATTTGTCGGTTCGGGCAATTCAAGATTGACATATGCTTCCTGTTTGGAGTTAAGCGATTTTACAAGATCATCGTGTGTCGAACTCATAAAATAAAATACAGTTTGCAATCTATTTTAGTTTTTGGCAGCCCACAAAACAATTTATTCAGGGAAAGACTATCTTTCTTTATGCACAGTGAGCTGAGCTGGTATCGTGCAGACATAGAAGAGACCTTCAATATTCTTGAAACCGGAAAGGAGGGACTCACAGAGGATGAGATTTCACTGCGTCTGTCAAAGTACGGATACAATGAGGTTGAAACCGAAAAGAAACATGGCCCTGCTTATATGTTTCTTAAGCAGTTCGCCAATCCTCTCATATACATATTGATAGTGGCAGCCATAGTGACCTTCTTCCTGGGGGAATATGCGGATTCAGCAGTGATCACTGGTGTTATTGTTGCAAATGCGATCATCGGTTTTGTTCAGGAACGCAAGGCTGAGAATGCACTTGAATCGCTTGTAAAGATGATGCAACCTGAAGCCACTGTGTTAAGGAACGGTATGCGTGAGCTCATCCCCAGCAGGGAATTGGTTGTGGGGGATATTGTTCTTCTTGAAGCCGGTTCCAGGGTACCCGCGGATCTTCGCCTGTTCCGGACCAAGAACCTTCGTATAGATGAATCCACTCTCACCGGTGAATCCACTGCAGTTGAAAAGAATGATGCTGTAATACGCAATGAGGATGTACCCATAGCAGACCAGAAGAATATGGCTTTCTCTGCGACGCTCATTACGCAGGGTACTGGTATGGGTGTGGTTGTTTCTACAGGTAAAGATACCGAGATCGGTAAAATATCCGAGCTAATCAAGGAATCCGGTGAGATATCAACTCCACTTACACGTACCGTAAATCGTCTAAGTAAAAAACTTTTTTTTGTGATTGCTTTTGTTTCAATCCTCACATATATTGTAGGCAGGTTGCAGGGTTTTACTAATCTGGACATCTTTCTGGCAACAGTAAGCATGGCTGTTGCGGCGATACCTGAAGGCCTGCCGGCACTTATCACCATATCCCTGGCGATCGGTGTCAATCAGATGGCTTCCAGGAACGCTATCATAAGAAATCTTCCATCGGTAGAGACTCTTGGTTCGGCAACGGTCATCTGCTCCGATAAGACCGGTACGCTCACAATGAACCAGATGACTGTGACTTCTGTCTATGCTGCTGAAGGCAGATTTGGTGTGACAGGTGAGGGATATTCAAGGGAGGGGAATTTCTTTTTAGATGGCAGGCAGGTAAATGCCAGTGATTTTTCCTCTCTGACAAAGACCCTTAAGGCCGGAGCCCTGTGCAATGATGCTTATATCCGGGAAAAAGGAGGCATCAATGGGGACCCTACCGAAGGTGCCTTGCTGGTATCAGCTCTTAAGGTATCTTCCTTCCATCTTCCCAGACTGGATTCAATACCTTTTGAATCTGAAAATCGGTTTATGGCGACGCTTCATGAGATAAATGAGGACTCAAATATCATATATGTGAAAGGTTCCCCTGAAAAGATTGTCGGTATGTGCCACTCACAGTTTGACGGACGTAAGCAGGTCAAGCTCGATTCTGAACAGATACTTCAGGAAGCATCTTCCATGGCATCTGACGGCCTGCGTGTTATTGCGATGGCATGTAAACCCACAGGAGCTGATAAAAAAGAACTGCTTCCGGAAGATATCCATGATCTTACCTTTCTTGGTTTGCAGGGCATGATGGATCCTCCCCGGGAGGAAGTGAAAGGGGCCATAAAGAAGTGTAACAGTGCGGGCATAAGAGTAATAATGATCACCGGTGACCATGTTCTGACTGCCAGAAGCATTGCCGGACAGCTTGGCATTACCACAGAAGGCGCTCTTACAGGGTCCGAGCTTGATGGTATGTCTGACGAACACCTCCTGGAAAAACTTGAAAAGGTATCTGTTTTCGCACGTACATCACCCGAGGATAAATCAAGGATAGTGCGTCTGCTACAGGATAAAGAGAATGTTGTAGCTGTAACAGGTGATGGTATCAATGATGCACCGGCTCTTAAAAAAGCTGACATAGGAATAGCTATGGGAAGATCGGGCACTGAGGTTGCCAAGGAAGCTTCGGATATGGTACTTACTGACGATAACTTTGCTTCCATCGTTAATGCCATAGAGGAAGGCAGGGATGTCTATGATAAGATACAGAAGGTGATTCTATGGACACTGCCCACCAATACTTCTGAAGCGCTTATAATTATCACTGCCGTGTTCCTCGGGTTCACGGATCCTCCACTGCTACCTATTCATATTTTATGGATCAATACTGTGACCGCCATAGGACTGGGTGTTCCTATCGTATTTGAACCGAAGGAAAAACAACTTCTGATGAGGCAACCTCGTCCTCCTGATGAACCTTTGCTTCTCCCCATAATAAAACGCAGGATAGTGACTGTAGCCCTGCTGATAGTAATAGCAAGCTTCCTACTTTATTTCTTTGAAATAGAGAGCACGCAGGGAAACGTATCAAAGGCACAGACGATTGTTCTAAACACAATAGTCTTCTTTGAGATATTCTATCTTTTCAACTCGAAATCCATTTATGAGAACGTCATCACGAGAATATTCTCTAACCGCATAATGCTGGGCGGAGTATTTCTGGTAATTCTACTGCAGCTCTTTATAACCTACAATGGTTTCATGAATGGGGTAATGAGCACGGCTCCTCTGGAGATCACTGACTGGATGTTAATTATACTGATATCAAGCTCTGTATTCTTCCTGGTGGAAGCAGAGAAACTGTTCCATAAAAAATTTTAATTATTTATCTCTGGATAAACATATAAAGATGCAGACCAAATCAAATATTGAAATAAATCTGGTGGGGTTGTAGTTGTCACAAGAGAATTCGAACAATAAGCTATACTATCTGGTGATTGCGCTGTCAGTTGCTCTTATATTCATGGCAGCATCGCAGTTTGCCAGTTCGCAGGAAGCGGTACAGGAAGACATTGAACACACCATTCATACCAGCGGATATGCGGAAAAAAGGGTTGTGCCCGATACTGCAACAATGAACATAGGTGTGGTAGTGCAGGCTGAAACTGCAGATGAAGCATCAAATGAGAATGCAGCTATTATGAATGATGTTATTGCAGAACTCAGGGCCATCGGTCTGGAGGATAATGAGATCCAGACATCTTTCGTGTCTGTGAATCCCGTATACAATTATGATGGCACACGGACCATAGAAGGATATTCGGCTTCCAACAGTGTACAGGTAAGAACCACGAACCTCGATAACCTGAGCGAGATCATTGACAGGTCTGCAGATGCGGGAGCAAACAATATGGGAAGTATCTCCTTTTCGGCATCAGATGAGCTGCAAGAGGATTTCAAGGAAGAACTTATCGCAGCAGCGGTCGAAGATGCATCTTCAAAAGCCACTATACTTGCCGAAAACCTGAATGTTGAAGTAATTGGTGTACAGTCCTCGTCACTAAATGACAACAACGGGCCGGTAGTCTACTATGATGCAGCGGAAGTTCCGACCGAGGAAGCAGCATCCACTCCCATTCAGCCGGGTGAGTCAACGGTTTCCATGTCTGTCCAGGTTACATATCTTATAGAGTGAGAAACGGGAATAAATTTTAGCACCCTTTACTCAGGCATGCCGACAGGTTGTTGGTTGTGCATGCTTTCACATTTTCTTCGAATAAAAACAGACTCTTCTTTCTGTAAATTGAACTTTTTACTGGCTTGAATATATTCATGTGCACAAAATACAGGTAGTTTTATATAAAATTGAAATTATACTATAAATTCATATGACACCTGCGACCAGGAACAAAATACTCGTAGTTGACGATGAGGTACTGAACGTCGAGCTTATGCGCGCGTACCTTAGCAATGAGTATGATGTTATTTCCGCATATAATGGTAAAGATGCACTGGAAAAGGTGAAGAATGAGAATCCCGACCTGATTCTGCTGGATGTGATGATGCCAGAGATGGACGGTTACGAGGTCTGCCGTGTCATCAGAAACGACTATAAAATGAATTTCATCCCCATTATCATGGTCACTGCACTGACTTCCAAGGATGATCATAATAAGGGTATTGAAGCAGGTGCAGACGATTTTCTGAAAAAACCCGTGGGGAAATTCGAGCTCGATAAGAAGATATCTTCACTTTTGAGGATCAAACAGCAGCATGATGATCTGCTCACAGACCGTAACAAGGCCTATGATTATCTGGATTATGTGGGAGTTCTTATAGCTGTCCTTGATAAAAACTACAATCTTATTCATATTAACAAAAAAGGTTCGGATTTTCTTGAATACAGAAAGGACAGAGTGCTCAACACTAACTGGATAAGCTCTTTTGTACCGGAAAATTTCGCTGATCATGTAAAGAAGACATATGATGAACTCATGAGAGGCATGATCAGGGTTGACGAATATCATGAGTACCCCCTGATCATCGGTAGTGGTGAAGAAAGGTATTTCATGTGGTATGATTCCGTACTCAGGGATGAAGAAGGAAATATCACGCACATCCTTATTTCAGGTGAGGATATAACCGAACGACGGGAAGCTGAGATCAAGCTACAGGACTATGCCAGCCAGCTGGAGCGCTCCAATGAGCTCAAGGATCTTTTTACTGATATAATGCGCCATGATCTTCTGAATCCTGCAGGTCTTATCAGGTCGTTTACCGAGATACTGATAGAGCTTGAGATGGATGAAAGAAAGAAGCATATAATAAACAATATCAACGAGTCAACCACCAAGCTAATTGATCTGATCGAGGGTGCTGCCCAGCTTGCAAAACTGGAATCTATGGAAGAGATCGGATTCGTGAGAGTGAATCTTGCGTCTCTGCTGGAGGAGTCCATTGAGAACTTTGCTCTTGATATAGATCATAAGAGTCTTGAGATGGATACTTCCTTTGTGGAGGAATATCCTGCCATGGCAAATCCCTTGATAGAGCGGGTATTCAGTAACTTGCTTTCAAATGCAGTCAAGTACACTGCTGATGAGAGTCAGGTAAGGATCCGGATCGATGATACAGGTGATAAGTGGAAGGTCAGTTTCATAGACCAGGGCGATGGTATACCTGACAAGGATAAACTGGCGGTTTTCGAACGTTTCAAGCGCCTGCACAAGGAAAACATTAGGGGCAGCGGTATTGGTCTTGCCATTGTCAAGAGAATAGTGGATCTGCATAATGAGCAGGTCGGTGTTATCGACAACCCTGATGGTCAGGGGAGTGTTTTCTGGCTCACGCTCAAAAAAGCCCAGTAATCCGGAACCCTGCGGAAGCTATTTTTGCGATATAAGTAAAATATTGCTTACTATCGACTCTATTTTCGAAACTTATATATTCTCCCCTGCCTAATGACACTCGATTAACTGCATAAGAGTGATAAATGTGATAAGTGTCAACGAAAAGGGACTTGCTATTATTGATGAGATGCTCGACTGGGAAGAGGACCTTAAGGTAAAATCCACAGAACTTGAAAATGGTGCAACTATCATTGACTGTGGTGTAAACATGGAAGGTGGCTATGATGCAGGAATGTATCTGTCACGTCTTTGTCTTGCAGACCTTGCAGACCTCAGCTACACCAAGTTCGATCTCGACGGACTTCCTGTTCCTGCAATACAGGTAGCAACAGACCACCCCACAATTGCATGCATGGCTTCCCAGTACGCCGGCTGGAGAATCGCAGTGGGCAAGTATTTCGGAATGGGTTCAGGTCCTGCAAGGGCTCTTGGTCTAAAGCCAAAGGAGCTCTATGAAGAGATCGGTTACAAGGATGATTCCGAGTTCGCTGTACTTGTAATGGAGTCCAGTGAGCTTCCGAACGAGGAAGTTGTCGAGTACATAGCAAAGCACTGTAGTGTCGACACAGAGAATGTCTACATCGCTGTTGCACCAACCGCTTCAATTGCAGGCAGCGTACAAATCTCCGCCCGTATCGTTGAGACCGGTATCCACAAGCTCGAATCCATCGGCTACGACATCAACACAATCCAGAGTGG
>DACO01000095.1:0-167 GCA_002508635.1 Methanolobus sp. UBA118
AACGGAACCGGATGTACAAAGAACGGCGTTTGTGGCAAGAAAGGCGATGTCGCAGACCTTCAGGATGATCTTATGTATCTGCTGAAAAGTATTGCATTCTATAACTCAAAAGCAAGAGCTAATAATCTGAATGACGCAAGGACTGACAAGTTCATGCTTGACGGAAT
>DACO01000095.1:405-13126 GCA_002508635.1 Methanolobus sp. UBA118
TCACAAATACCAATTTCAGTAAGGCAGACTTTGAAGGTCTCATCAGGGAAGGTTTTGACATAAAGGACGACATCAAACAGAAACTGCTCGCTGCAAAGGTAATTGATGAAAAGTCAGGCTCTTCATTTCCCAGATGGATCAAAGAAAAACTTCTCGGAGCAAGTCCGAATGCAGGTCAGGAACTTCCCCTTATGGCAAAGGTCACACCTGAAAGCCTGGCCAGCATAAATACAGGGATCCTTGCCACAGAGAATGAAGATATTCGCTCTCTCAGGGAGTTGCTCACCTACGGTCTGAAAGGTATGGCTGCTTATGCCCATCATGCAAGCGTGCTTGGTTACAGGGACGACGAGATCATGGCTTTCATGGAAAATGCCCTCCTGGCTACAATGGATGACGATATGGGAGTTGATGAACTCGTCCCTATGGTCATGGAATGCGGTTCAAAGGGTGTTGCCACGCTTGCACTCCTTGATAAGGCAAACACCACTACCTATGGTAACCCGGAGCCCACGGCCGTAAACATCGGAGTTCGTGAAAATCCTGCCATACTCATCAGTGGCCATGACCTGCGTGACCTGGAACAACTCCTGGAGCAGACACAGGGCACAGGCGTTGATGTCTACACACATGGTGAGATGTTGCCTGCAAATTCATACCCTGCCTTCAAGAAGTATGACAACTTCGTTGGGAATTATGGCGGATCGTGGTGGAAACAAAAAGAAGAGTTCGAGAAGTTCAATGGTCCCATACTCATGACCACAAACTGTCTGGTTCCCCCCAAGGAGAGCTACCTCAACAGGATCTACACAACAAGTATCGTCGGATTCGATGGAGTCACCCACATAAATCCCGGCGAGAATGGAGCTAAGGATTTCTCTACCATCATTGAGCAGGCAAAGGCATGCAAGCCACCCGAGCAGCTTGAAGAAGGTACTATTATGGGAGGTTTCGCACACGTATCTGCACTCTCGGTCGCCGATAAGATCATAGAAGCTGTAAAGGCGGGACAGATAAAGAAATTCGTTGTCATGGCAGGATGTGACGGCAGACACAAGGAGAGAAGTTACTACACCAACTTTGCAAAAGCTCTTCCAGAAGATACCGTTATCCTCACTGCAGGCTGTGCTAAATACCGCTACAACAAGCTTGATCTAGGGGACATCGGCGGAATTCCGAGGGTTATAGATGCAGGCCAGTGTAATGACTCTTATTCCCTTGTGGTCATTGCGCAGAAACTTGCCGAGGCCTTTGGACTTGAAGATATAAACGATCTGCCGGTATCATACAACATTGCATGGTACGAACAAAAGGCAGTTCTTGTCCTGCTTGCACTGTTGAGCCTTGGTGTCAAGAATATCACACTTGGACCGAAGCTGCCTGCATTTGTCTCACCGAACGTACTCAACGTTCTTGTCGAACAATTCAACATCAGACCGAATGCAACAGTTGAAGAAGACCTTAAGGTCCTTCTTTAAACTATTTCAGGAAAACACTCCTAAGTTATTATTTACTAAACTTTATACAGGGAAGTGGAAAAGATGAAGATAACAAATTACAAAGATGCAGAGAAGAAGGATAACCCTCATGGGGTCGCTGTGAACAAACTCTATGATACGAAACATGCACAGGTAATGCATATAGAACTAAAGCCGGGAGAGAAGTTAAAGAGACATTCGACCCCCGTTGATGCATTCTTCTACGTACTTGAAGGCGAAGGAATTGTGGAAATAGGAGACGAGCAGGAGACAATCACAAAGGATATGCTTGTGGACAGCCCTGCACGAATTCCCCACAGGCTGATGAACGAAAGTGATGAAATCTTCCGTTTCCTGGTGGTGAAGGTTCCACGTCAGACGGAGAAGACAAAATTGCTTTAAGCTGGCACTTCAAGCTTTTTTATTTAATTACTTTTGCAGGTTATTGGTAAAGGAAAATAGAAATGTAGTAAAGGAGGACATTACAATCCCCCTTCACCTTCTTTATTCTTCACAACAATATACCCGATAGCTGCTATTACTACGATTCCAAGTACCAGGAAGATGTATCCGAAGCCTCCTTCATCTTCGGTAGGCGTTTCGATATCATCTTCAACCGGTTCAGAAAACTCGGCGGAAACCTCTGAGCTTTCTTCTTCAACAACTTCCTCTCCTTCATCACCAAACAAAGCATAGAGTGAAAAGTGATTGGTATAAGCTGTTGCTCTGCCACTCTCCCAGTCAACAGTCGTTTCAAGAGCTATCCAGCCATTTTCTTCTGAATATGTGTAAATGACAGGATTTTTGCCTTCATACTCTTCAGGATTGAAGTCTATGGTTATGAGAACATCCTGACTGAATGTGGTTCCTGAAGGTCCGAAATCATAGTACAGACCTGACTCAAGTACTTCTTTCGGAGTGTCTGCCGGCATGGATGCAGGAGTTGTGACGATTATTTTGTTCACAGGATTTCCGGAAGCATCGGTTCCGACAGTTCCTTTGTACAGGGTCAGAGCTGTTATGGTGTCCTTTGATTTGACAACAGTGTTACCGGTAACTTCTCCATTGCTGTTGGTTGGCAGAGTGCTAATTGTCCCTTGTGATCTTACTCTTGTAGCTACAGAACCGCTATCTGAACTTGAGGAACTGCTAGAGCTTGTTTCTGGATCCTTGAACAGTCCGAAGGTTCCTTCACTGAGAGTTGCAGTTAGCTGATTACTGGATGTGTCAAGTGACGTACCGCTTACTGCAATCCATGTACTAGTGTTGTACTTGTACAGATCAATGGAGGATTCACCGGAACTGCTCATACCGGAATCATCATAAGAAATGGTGATATCTAGAGTGGGATCTTCCCTTGTCACTCCTACATCGGCACTCTTGACAACTACACCGCCTCTCTTTACGGTCAGATAACCATTGACATTTGTTTTTCCTGAGAGAGATGTGGAATTTGTAACATTTCCTTTAATGCCGGTTTGTATACCATCTGAAAGGAAAGAAACCCGAGCACTATTATCAGTGATCTCGAGATCTTTAATTTCATTGGCTCCAATAGTAACAATGTCATATTCTGTGTTACTCATTACAGTATTATTTCCGAGTGTATTGGATGATGCATCAAGGAAAATACCAAAATAATTATTATTATTTGCAGTATTGTTTTCCAGAGTATTACTGATCGAAGATTGTATGGAAATACCAACAATGGAATTCTCATATGCAATATTGTTCTCAACGGTATTATTGTTACTTGAATATCCTAAGTCAATTCCAGATTCGCCATTTCCGTTGACAATATTGTCTGCAATAATAGTGTTGTTTGATCCGGAAAGCTGGATACCGGATTCAACATTTCCATTCGCGATATTATCAGTCAGAGTATTGTTATTATCTGAATGATAAAGACTAATACCATCATCACCATTCTCACTAACGTTATTTTCTGTCAGGATATTGTTAGTTGAACGTTCGATGTAAATACCATCATTCGTGTTTTTCTTAATAATGTTGTCTGTCAGAGTATTATTGTTTGATGTGTAAACTGAAATTCCATTATCGTTATTGTTAATGATATTATTTTCCAGAGTATTATTGTCTGAAGTACTGAGTTTTATACCGTGACCTCCGGAAGCACCTGTAATGTTGAATCCATCGATTGTTACATTGTCAGCAGTAATATCGAACACAGGATCTGTTGAATCACTTGCAATTACAGTAGTAGTTTCTGCTCCATTTTCAGAGCGAAGTATAATACTTTTATTAACGACTACATTTTCAGTGTAAATACCATTGGTTACAATGATTGTGTCACCGTCATCCACATCATTTATTGCACCCTGAATGGTTTCATAATCATAACCGCTACTTCCAACATACATGGTTGTTGGGATGTTTGTCACTGTGATTGTAACTACCTGAGAAGCAGTTGAATCATAGCCATCACTGACACTGAAATTAACAGAGTAAGTCCCAGAACTTGTATAATTGGTTTGCCATGTTCCTTCTCCTGTGCTTGTGTTGAAATCAGTGAACAGGTCAGTTCTGTTACAGGAATATGTTGGTGAATCACCATCTGCATCTGTGGAATTGATGTCAATGGTAATATTCTTTCCTTCATTTACTGTAATGTCGGCTACATCAAGTATAGTGACATCATTGTTTGGTATCTGGACTTTGTCGCTGACTCCTTCTGAAAGTGTGGAATCTGTGGCATTGTAAGCATAGACTGTTATGTTAGACCATGCGTGAGCAGAGAGGCCGCTGGTCTGGTTATAATAATTATTTGTTGTACCGTTATCCCAGCCTCCATCATAACTGATGTTATAGGAGTCAGTTGTTCCACTGGTATCCGCATTCCAGCTATGGTTCACCCAGAAATTGCCTGTAGTGTTTGTGAAACCTTCCGGAGCAGATGGTATGGCAATAGATTCTACTGTAAAGGTCTTTGCTGTTGATATCTGTTCATCTGGATTGGTAACGTATAATGACCAATCGCCTTCAATTGCCTGTGTCAGATCGAATGTGGCATTGATAGTAGTATAGGTATTGCTGTCAATTGTTCCGGTGATGACATCCTGGCCGTCCATTGTCAGATTTACAAAGACAGTATCTGTGATGTTAAAACTACATCCTGTAATATTTATCCAAAATGCTGTACTACTGTCCGTGTTATTATTTCCACTGCTAGGGGAGAGAGATTCTACATATGGTGCAAGTGGTTCAGGAGTATCTTGCCATTGGAAGAATGGAAGAGTGTAACCATCTATTATTTTCCATATGTAGTTGGAATCATCGGCGGCTGTGATGTTTGCGTTCCAGTTCAAGCCAGAGTTTCCTGAAATGAAATTTAAATTGGTGAAGTTGACATAAGAAGTAGATTTACCAACATCATTATAATTTGAACCTGTGCTGGAATAATAACAGTAGTCATTCACAGTACCAGAAAGATTTTGTCCAATAAGACCGCCGGCAGAGGAACTATCAGTAGCAGTGACATTACCTGTAGCATAACTGTTGGCTACAGTACCATCATTCGTTCCGACAAGACCGCCGACAAGAGAAGAACCAATGACAGTACCCGTAGCATAACAGTTGCTGATAGTACCCAAATTCCACCCGACAAGACCGCCGGCAGGGAAACTATCAGTAGCAGTGACATTACCAGTTGCATAACAATTGTTTATAGTACTGTAACTATAACCAACTAAACCACCAACTTCATTTTGTCCGGTAATATTACCAGTAGCGTAACAATTGCTTATGGTACCATCACTGTAGCCAACAAGAATACCAGCAGAAGAAGAGACAGATACGACACCTTCTGAACTTGTTTCTATTCCAATATCATGAATGTTAGCTGATACATAACCAAAGAATCCTGCATAATCATTTGTTGTTTCATAAATAGTCAGGTTTTTTATGACATATCCGTTTCCATCAAAGTCACCTGTGAACTGAGTGCTGGAATTACCAATGGGAGTATGATTACCTTCAAGTGTAATGTTATTTGTTAGTATAAAGTAACTGCTCCAATTACCAAAATCTGTTGACAGTGTATCTATATCGCTGTCAGTTGAAAGATTAAATGGATCAACGATTGTACCGCTGCCACCGGAATAAATGGCTGCTAAAGCTGTACCTGTGTTTAAAAGCACAAAACAGATTAATGCTACTAAAATTAATGAATATTTTTTTGAAATCATTTTTAATTACACCCTCAGGTAATCCAACTTATGCCCTCGCATATGTGTACTTCGTATATTCAGAAAACAGAATAATAGTATATAAAAATTATTATTAAATATTATACTATACAATTTGAACATAACTTGAATTAGAATTAATTGGCCCCGAAGTTATTAAATAAGGATATCAGGAATATATCTTTCATACTTCTAATGTGATTTATCGGAGATTATCTATGACCGAACTTGCACCAATTATGGAAAAGACACACGAATGGGCATCAAAATACGCAAAGAAGAAGGGTTTTATCTTGAACCCGGATGAAGAGATGCTTCACATGGTCATTGAAGGGCTTTCCAGAAACAAGCATGAGCATGGGAAGCAATACTGTCCGTGCAGGCTGCGGACCGGCGATATCAAAGAAGACCGCAAGATAATCTGCCCCTGTGTATATCACGAGGATGAGATCGAGAATGAGGGGAATTGCCACTGTTCTCTGTTCTTTAAGGCATGAGAGATATACCTTTATGAGGTTCTCAAAATGGCAACTGTAATGGAGATATATCAGCTTCTCCCGAAAACCAACTGCAAGGAATGCGGGAAATCCACATGTATGGCATTTGCCGTCGATCTTCTTGCCCGCAAGTTCAAGGTGGAGGATTGTAAGCCACTTGTAAACGAGGACAAATATAAGGAGAACTACCAGAAACTCTCGGAAATGATAACTCCGGTTGGAGATGTTACTGAAACCGGACTAATTGTTCACGAGGATAAATGCATAGGATGTGGGAACTGTGTGGTCGCATGTCCTGTGAACGTAGCTGCCGACCCTGCCGGTGCCGGAAGCGGTAAAGCTCCCACATCCGAGAAGGTAATTCTTAAGGTCGAGGACGGTGTGGTCAGGGCGATGAATGTCCAGGAATGCAGACGCTTTGGCGAGAACAAGATACTCTGTGTTGCCTGCATTGACACATGTCCTACAAAGGCAATAGAATTTGTATGACTGACAAATAATACTACCGGGGGATGTAATTGAGCGATGATTATTATGTATGCACTGGATGTGCACTCCTGTGCGATGATATAAGTGTAAAGGTAGAAGAGGAAAAACTGACAGCAGTCCATGCTGCATGCAGAAAGGGAGTCGCATTCATGAAAGGGTGCAGCCACCCCATGGAAGCCAAGATCAATGGTGAAAAAGCCGATGCTGAATCTGCAATAAAGGAAGCTTCAAAGATTCTGAAAAGTGCAGAGAAGCCACTGATCTTCGGACATGCAAATTCAAGTAATGCAGCACAGCTCAAAGCCATAGAGCTGGCCAGAAAGACAAATGCCTATCTGGATGATACTTCATCATTCTGCCAGGGCCCTCTTATCGAAGCCATTATGGAAGATAAACTGAAGACCTGTACCCTGGATGATGTAAGACATAAGGCTGACGTAATAATCTTCTGGGGATCAGACCCTGCAAGCGCACATCCAAGACACATGTCACGCTATTCCTATTTCCCAAGAGGCAAGGAGCGCCAGAGAGGATGGGAAGAGGACCGTACCGTGATAGCTATCGATGTAAGGAAATCCGACACCGCGGAGATATGCGGTAAGAACGGGCTCTACCAGATACCTGTTAAAGGTGATGCCGAATTCATGGATGCTCTGGTGAGCGCACTTTCCGGTAAGGTTCCAAAAACATCCTATGACTTCGATAAAAAACGCCTTCTTGAACTTTCAAGCATAATGAAGAAAGCCAAGTTCGGAATTATTTTTGCAGGACTTGGAATGGTATACTCACTCGAAGACAATGAGCCCCTATACAGGCTAATGGAGAAACTTAATTCGGTTTCCAACTTCCATGTGATCCCGATGTCCGGACACTATAATATGGTAGGGTTTAACAAAAACCTCTTCGAGGAAACAGGTTACATCAACCGTGTGAAGTTTGAGAGTGGAGAAATAAAGCACGGACCCGAATACTCTGTCGTGGAAGCCCTGCGAAAAAAAGATGTGGATGCCGCACTGGTCATCGGTGCCGATCCGTACTCAAGCCTGCCTCGCTCAATTAGCAGAAATTTTGAAGATATACCGCTAATAGTCATTGATCCTTGCCAGACCCTGACTTCAACCAGGGCAGATGTTACGATTCCCTGCGGACTTGTGGGTGTGGAAAGTGGTGGCACTGCCGTTCGTATGGATGGGGTGGAAGTGGAGCTCAAACAGATAGTAGAATCCGGTCGTCTGTCAGATGAGGATGTAATGACAAAGATACTGGAGGGATTATAATGGCAGGATTCGGACAATTCCTTTCATCGCCTGAGGTCAAGCTGAGAATAGTGACATACAGGGATGCATTCCAGGATGCTGCAAAAGTTGAGTCGCTTTTCGGGGAAGAATATGAGAAACTATCCGCAGTAATCCTGCTTGATCCAAAGGATATCACAAAACTCTCTGTAAAAGAGGGTGAAACTGTCATCCTCAAGAACAGCTCCGGCAAAGTTGTTGTCAAGGCTCAAAAATCCGGCTACGAGCAGCCACATCCCGGAACCGGGTATATGGTCAACAGCCCCTGGTCCAACGCGCTTGTGCCGGAGGACGCCGGTGGCACAGGAGTACCGGCATTCAAGGACTTCGAGGTAGTGGCATCCGGTTCAAAAGGAGCAGAGATCACCGGAATCAAGGAAATTATCTGATTATTTCGGGGATATGTTTTATCATACTTTTTTGGTAGACATCCCCTGATTCAATATTTTCATACCACCAACCAGTATTTTTTATTAGCCACGGTACACAATGTAGAGAGTGTAACCTACATAAACTACCAATAACATAATTGCCTCCCATCTTTCTAACTTATGTTTTTCACCTGTGAACATGAAAGTGAAGAATAACAAGGTTGCTATTGTTAAAACTATTAAATCAAAATTGATACCAATCGGCACTATCAAAGGAGAAACTGTTGCAGAAAGTCCCATTATGAAAAATATGTTAAATATATTGGAGCCGATTATGTTCCCAACAGAAATATCCACCTCTTTTCTGACAGCCGCAGCTACGGAAGTAACCAGTTCTGGCAGAGATGTTCCTGCTGCAACGATTGTTGATGATATCAGGAACTCACTTATTCCCATCTGTCTCGCAACTGCCACAGCACCGTCCACGGTCAATCTTCCTCCTACGATCAAAGTAATTAATCCACCAACAAGCATGAATAAAATTTTTGTTTGGGAATAATTCTCAACATGATCAGATGATTCGCTGTTGTTATTCCTGATCAATTCGAACATATAATAAACAAAAATCAAAAGGAAGAACAGTAATATAATACCATCCACTCTAGTCAGGATATTTTCCGGACTATTAGCCAATAACACTTTATTTGACATTATTGTTAGAACAAGAACAGCAAGTAAGGAAAAAGGTATTTCTTTCCAGACACTCGATCTTTTTACAAGCAGGGGAGTAATTGCTCCGGTCAGGCCCAGAATTAGCAATGTATTAATTATGTTGCTTCCAATAATATTTCCAAAGGCTACCGCACCGTTTCCCTGCATCGAGGCAACAACATTAACGACAAGCTCAGGCATGGATGTTCCGAACGCCACAACTGTTAACCCGATCACAAGTGGTGATATTCCTAAACGCCTGGCCAGGGACGATGCGCCTTCTACGAACCAGTTTGCTCCCTTATACAATAATATGAGCCCAATCAGGATGAATATATAATCAATCATGTTCTTGCTTAATAAGTGGTGAATTGAATATAATACTTAAGTAGTTGTGTTTCAGAAAATAAAGAAAAATGGAAATAGTTTTCTAACTGGTGTTGAATACGTCAATACTTTCAACAGCTTTTTTCTTGACAAGTATCAAATTGAAAATATTATATAATCTGTGTCACTAATTGAGCATCAACATTAACACAAGCTTCTTATTGATGATACATGTCCCCTGTATCAAGGTTTTCAATACTGTATGCCTGCATCATCATTCCATGAATTCCCAGTTTTTCCCCATTTGCCATCGAGCCTTTGATACGTAAACTGTCGTTTCTTACTACTGGACATATCCCGGAATAGACAATTACCAGCCTGTGGTCATTGTGGTCAACTGAAAAGACACTCATGTATTTGTTATTGAGCCAGCCGAACACAATGATCAACGGTATTCCCAGAAAAAATGTGGTCTTATTGACGATGTTTGAATCTGTTACTGCATAAGCTTCGATTGTTTCTGTTTTGTCCATCATTCCCCTATCCTATAACATGTATAAAATATAAGCACATGTAACGAATATTTTATAGAGTCTGAGTTATATAGAACTTATGACTAAAAAACTCAATAATTGCCAGCTCTGCCGGATTGATCGATCGGGATTTCAAATATAAACTTGCTTCCTTTTCCGAATTCACTCTCAACCCATATCCTGCCACCATGTGATTCCACAAGTTCTTTAACAAGAGCAAGTCCAAGTCCGGTACCCTGATATATTCTTGAGGATGATGAATCGATCTGACTGAAGGGTTTGAATAATTTTTCCTGATCGTTCAGGGAGATTCCGATTCCCGTATCTATTACTGAGACACGGATAGTCCTGTCATCAGTTTCTGCACGAACAGTGATCTTACCACCGCTATCTGTGAATTTAATTGCATTACCCACCAGATTGTACAATATCTGCTTGAATTTTGACCTGTCAGCCAGGATTGCGGGGACGCATTCTGGCATATCCACTTCAACGTTTATTTTCTTCTCTGATGAGAGGGTTTCAGTCATGGTTACAATTTCATCAACCACTTTTGCCACATCAATAACTTCAAGATGCAGGTCCATTTTTCCTGCTTCTATCTTTGATAAGTCAAGTATATCATTGATAAGGGTTAACAGATGATGGCCACTATTGGAAATATGATGCAGATAGTGTTCCTGCCTGGGTTCAAGATTTCCAGAGATGCCATCTATCATTGCATCTGAAAAACCGATGATGGAATTCAATGGTGTACGCAGTTCATGACTCATATTGGCAAGGAAATCACTCTTTGTACGATTTGCGATCTCAGCTTCGATCTTTGCATCAAACATGGCCTTTTCGGCTTCGATCCTGTCGGTTATATCCCTGCCCACTGCCAGAATGAGTTCTTCCTGTGTGTTTATTAAGGAACTATTTACGTCCAGGATTAGAACTGTTCCGTCTGATCGCATTATTCTTGTTTCGGTACGCAGGTGTCCTTTTATACGAATATACCTCAGTTTGGAGACAATTCTTTCCCTGTCATCCGGAGCAATAAGGTCGAACACTGATTTTTGTTTTATTTCATCTTCAGTATATCCGAGTATTTTGCAGGCCATTTTGTTTATATCTACGATCTTCCCCTCAAGATCATGGACCATTATGGCGTCATTAGATTGTTCAAAGAGACTTCGATATCTTGTCTCACTTTTTAGGATCTCCTCTTCTGCCTTTTTACGTTCGGTTATGTCTTCTGAAAAAATAATAATGCCACCAATTGTGCCGTCAGATCTGTTCCATGGCCTGACCTCCCAGCGGTTCCACTGTACACCCCCATCTGCTAGTTTTAGCCGATGCTCCTCATTACGAATAACTTCTCCTTCCATAGCCCGGCGATGTACTTCATTGAATTCATCAAATGTTTCCGGGAAAACATCGTAATGGTTTAATCCAATAAGGTCTTCCTCTTCAAGAGAAAAAGTATCGAGATAATGACGGCTCACAGCTATATGTCGCATTTCACGATCCAGCATCAATAAAGATACCGGTGAATGTTCTATTAAAAGCCTGAATTTTTCCTCGTTATCACGTAATTTGTTTTTAGCATTCTTGTGCTCTGTTATATCCTGCATCGTACCTGTAACTTTAACGACCTTTCCATCCACCAGTTTCGGATAAGCACATGTACGGACCCATTTATGATTCCCTTTAGCCGTTATAAGTTCCAGTTCAAGATCGTATGGTTCAGCTTTTTCAATTAATTTATTGAAGGCTTTTTCAATAATTTCTTTTGATTTCGGGGTATAATAATTCAGTCCGTCATTGATCTTTAGACCCTGCATATCGTCGTAATCAAACTCATGGATATTTGCAATTTCTGCCGTACCCTGATGTTTGCCTGATTCCAGATCTATTTCCCATCCGCCAATTTTGGCGATTTTACCCATTTCATTTAAAAGTGCTTCACTCTGACGTAATTTTTCTTCAGCACGCTTGCGATCTGTGATATTCCTGACAACTGCCTGGGCCGTATTGTTGTATCCTTCAAGGGCTCTGGCATTTACCTCGATATTGAGTACAGATCCATCTGCTGTTATGAATTTACTTTCTGCCAGAATCGATCCTTTCCTGATAAAATGTGACATATTTTCCTTTGCAGATTCTCTTCTCCCGGAAGGCATAAGGTCATAAATGGTCATTTTCTGCAATTGGTCCCTGGAATAACCGAGCATTTCACATGTCCTGTCATTGACTTCCAGTATCTCCCCCTTAAAAGTGTTTATTATAACCGCATCGCTCAATTGTTCAACCAGGGTTCTATATCTTCTCTCCTTCTTTTCCAACTCCTCCACGGATTTCCTGAGAAATGTGATATCGTCTGCCACATCCGGACCTGTTACAAATTGTTCTTCAAAAATAATAACGTGACAGCCGCCGATTTCACCGTTTGGTTTTTTTCTGGAAAATGCCTTCATGCTTAAGATCAGTTCTTTACCGGATTTTAATTTGCAAGAAGTTTCAAGCAAAGTGTTTTGACCGCTTGTAATCGCTTCTTCGATCTTAGCAGAAATGCCTGATTCCACAAAGGGCTGGAAAGTCAGTACGTTGATCTGTTTTGCAGCTTCAGTTGAAGGAGAATCCAGAATGAACAACAGAAAATCATTCAATGAAGTAATGTTACCTTCCCGGTCACAGGAAAGTATTCCCATGGGCATATCATCGGGCATGTCCTCAAATTCATTGCAGTTGCTTTTTTGCAGGTTAAAAGAACTCTCGAGACCTTCATACTTTTTTCCAGTCATTCAATTACCAAACTTTGAGTCTACAAATT
>DACO01000095.1:13341-13827 GCA_002508635.1 Methanolobus sp. UBA118
ACCAAACTTTGAGTCTACAAATTAGTGATTCTAGTTTAATAGAAGTATTATCTAGCGATAAATATAAGACTAGAACAATTAATGTTTTTACAAAACAGGTATATATATATTCCTATTTAAAAAAAGACAGAGAAAAAATCAATCGTTATATGCATCATATATCTGCCAGACCCAGACAATGAATCCAAGTAGATAGCCGATCAGTATAAACTGCAAAAACCAGCATATAACCAGCGCGATCCATATTCCGATGGCCTTGAGCACCTGACCCTTAACAAGCTGACCCAGGCCGGGGATGAAAAATGAAAATATTGCCGGGACACCGTATGTCTTCTTTTGATTCATATTTGCACTCATGTTCATTACCTGTATGAGTCAATGATCATATGTATATAGTCTATTGCATTAAAACACTCGCATACAGAATTCCTATCCACTCTACAGGAACTCTTTAACATTTTCATGCACAATTACGGCATCCTGCCT
>DACO01000095.1:14077-16248 GCA_002508635.1 Methanolobus sp. UBA118
TCTCTTGATTTCATTGTAGGGACAATATGATAGGGGTTTTCCTCAATATCAATTGTCCCGAACAGAAGATTCTTATGAATCGTTAGATGTACACTGCTGTTTTCCATACCGCTCACCCTTCCCCGATATACATGGAATTCCGGCCCTTTTAAGATAAAAATCCCGGAATCATTGATGATTTTTATCTTCTGTTGATCCTCATCTATCAACTGTTCTACAAGTTCCAGCTTTAATCGATCGTCAGGCAGCTTTAAAATAATCCCGCCTTTTGAAACAGATTCGTTGAAACGATCGGGATCCAGAGTGATGATAACCGTATCAAAAGGCCAGACATCAGTTATCCCGGAAGTACTCTTTTCAATATTGCTAAGAGATACCTCCCGGATAACTGGTTCGTAAGTATTTTCCTGTACGGTGCCAATTGCCAGTACCTATGCAGATATAATAAGCAACAAGACTAAACTTTTTAAATAAAAACTATATTGCATTATGTCCGGACCACCTATAAGAGAATTAAACTGTACAATACATTGCTCAAATAATTTTTGGATAATAGAATTTATCTAATCTGTCAGATATTAAACAAATCAAATCCAAATCTTGTTAAATAGCTACATCTTAAGTTTCATAAAACTTTTAAAATCCTATTCAAATATTAGATTGGGGAATTTGATGCCATATGATAAGAATTCAGAATTACCGGATAGTGTGAAGGGAAATCTTCCAAAACATGCACAGGATATCTACAGGAAAGCTTTCAATAGCGCATGGGATGAGTACAAGGACCCATCGGACAGAAGAGGAGATGCATCGCGGGAAGAGACTGCACACAGGGTAGCCTGGAGCGCTGTAAAGAATGAATATGAGAAGGACTCTGACGGAAACTGGGTGAAAAAAGACTGATCTTTCAATTTTTTGGGTTTATGACCACTTCTTTTTTTTGTAATGTAAGATATATCCACAACTGATGCCAGAGAAAAATGAAGAAGAAGAGGTTCTTGAAACTGAGAACTTCTCGGAACTTATCAAGTACACCATTCCAGGATATATCATTGGTCTGGTCCTTGGAATTTCTCTTGACAATCTCGGATACCAGCGAAGTCCCATTGGTCAGTGGCTGGTACGTACTTTTTCAGGAGAAGGAGAGAGTATACTTGAAGGAGTTTACTCAATCCGCCAGCGGTTGAGTAATGCTACAGGTAGCATGGCTGAAGCCTATGGGTGGGGAAAATTGTTCGGGCTGGCTGTTCCCTGGGTGATCGATCTTGGCAGCCGCCTTGCGGGAGTAAATGTTTACGGGGTTGAAGGGTTCTACATACCATATTTCTACGCCCTCAGCGACCAGATCGGAGCCAATATCTCGGGAATGATATACCTGAAACGCAAAGAAGGTAGCTGGAGCAATGGGTTTGAACGATATATTCATCATCCTGTTATGCTTGCCAGTCTGGCAGTCATACTTGTAGTTCCAGCAGGACTCCTGGTTGCCCGTATTATGGGTTTTAGTCCGACAACTCAAACCTTTACAGCCTTTGAAACCATTGCTGCCAACCTCTGCTGGGTCCCACCCCTTGTCGGTTGGTTTATTGAAAGAAGGCGCTGAAATTCTGCATTTCAGGTACTGCTGAAAAGCAGCAAAAATGGAAGTACTAGGGAATACTTAAATAGAGATACGTACTACATGTGTAGTGTAGAGACTACATATGCAGGGTTCAAAAATTCCTGCAGACAAAGAGGTGTAAAAGTGAAAAGAGTAACAGCAATACTCCTTGCGGGAATGCTTATTGCAGTTGTTGCGGGAGCAGGTATAGTAAGCGCTGCAACTTCAGAGGATGCAGCAAACAACGGGTTCTTCGGACCTATGTACAGATGGGCTAACAATATGAGAGGCGGATTCGCAGGCTGTCCGTATTTCGGATCATACGCCACTGATGATGCCACATATACAAGTGTAGAGCCGGAAGTTACAACAGTTGAAGAAGCAATTACAATTGCGGAGGAAGAGACCGGCCAGGACATTCTGGAAGACAATGTCTACCAGATGGGCAGATGGTGGGTCTTTTACTACACAGAAGATGATGTAGTTAAACAGGGACGCATTGACATCTACACAGGTGAGGTCATAGAGGATTTCACAGATAACACAACTTACCAGCAGCAGTACAACCAGA
>DACO01000095.1:16481-16847 GCA_002508635.1 Methanolobus sp. UBA118
CAGCCGTAATTTCCGTGGCGGCGGATATGGTGGCGGATGTTACGGTGGTGGATACAGATACTAAACTGTATCCCCTTAACATGTTTTTAGAGGAGGAGCGAAGATACTAATATAAAGTGCCTCCATATACTTTTAAAAAATGATTCACAGAGGTAATTGAGATGATGGGCACCGGCACCGGCATGTATGGATTTTCTATTTGGGGACTGCTTTTGAATATACTGATTATTGGTGTGGTCGTCTGGCTGGCATTTTCTCTGATCAACAGATCTGATTTCGTAAGTTCCGGGAACAACGAACGATTGGCTAGACTGGAAAAGGATGTCGAAGATATTAAGAAGATGGTTGAAGATATAAAGGAAAAAC
>DACO01000095.1:17050-22681 GCA_002508635.1 Methanolobus sp. UBA118
GTTGAAGATATAAAGGAAAAACTTGATGAGATCTAGTTCTTTGTTCCATCAAGTCTATTTCAAAAAACAGGTATATGATTCCCGATGACGATGACACTTCAGGAAATTACAACTATTGGGGAAGCTATTTCGCATCCTGTAAGGTTAAAACTGTTGTACCTGCTCTCAGAGAGGGAAAGATACATCTACGAGCTTGCTAAGGATCTGAAGCTTTCCCGACAGGTTGTACAATTGCATTTAAAACGACTTGAGAAAGCAGGATTTGTAGAAAGTGATCTGAGACTCGAAGAGGATGACAACAGGGCTAAGAAGTTCTTCAAACTAAAGGAGTTTGATGTAGCCATCGGAATGGATGATCTGTGCAAGATCTTCGAATGATCGCTTTTTATCACACTTTTCTATGGCTTTGACCTTATAAGCCTGAACACATCACCCAATGCGAGATTTCGTACTTCAGTAACATTAAGCCCGGCCTTTTTTACGTTTTCAACTGTTCTGCGATTAATATTGACTCCTGTAAGACCTTTTGTAACAGGGTTGAAAATATCCTCGACAAGTGATATCAATCGGTTGTCACTTCTCATATGTTCGATATTCATCACTTCACCATCTGGTCTGCATACACGCCGCATCTCCTCCAGTGACCTGACCGGGTCCGGGATTGAGCAAAGCACGAAAGTCGTTATCACATGATCGAAGCTATCATCTTTAAAAGCCAGGTTCTCAGCGTCCATAATAAAAAGAGAAATGTTGTGCCTGCCTTCAAGCCTTTTCTTTGCATGTGACAGCATTTTCTCACTGATATCTATTGCAATTACCTCACAATCATCAGGATAGTATTGCAGGTTCTTCCCGGTTCCCACGCCGATCTCAAGCACCCTCCCGGACAATCCCGATAGAAATTCCTGTCTCCATTCTGCGTAGCGGAGATGTTCCGCGGGAATCTCCATCATATCATAGACATAAGAAAAGCGGTTATACTTTGAGATGATCGACATGTATTATTCTATGATTATGTTTGTTTAAGCAATTCACGGTCCTTTAATGGATTTAAGCTGTTGGAATCAGGAAATACGGAATTCATTTTGCGGCAAAATATGATAGGTATACTAACCAATATATAATAAAGCTATCAATTATAGGTTAACCTAATTATAAAAGGAGATATAATAAGTGTTAGCCAGCTTTATGATTACTTTCAGAGAGGGACTTGAAGCATTCCTCATAGTAGGTATTATTCTTGCCTATCTTGCTCAAACAAGAAGATTCGAGATGAAAAAACACGTATTTGCAGGTACCGGACTCGCCCTTGTAGCCAGTCTTATAGCAGCTGTTATTTTCAACATACTTGCAATCGAATTCGAAGGTCCGAGAGAAGAAATATTCGAAGGGTTTGTCATGTTGTTTGCCGCAGCGATCCTGACTTCCATGATAATCTGGATGACACGTGAAAGCTCGAACATCTCATCGAACATACGACAAAAAGTAGATACTAACAAAGCCTACGGACTTTTTGCACTTGCTTTCCTTTCGGTCTTCAGGGAAGGTATAGAGACAATACTTTTCCTTGGTGCCGCGGCAATGAAGACGGATGCCAATAATATTCTGTACGGTGGTCTGGCCGGAATATTTGTCTCAATCGTTGTGGCATATGCGGTGTTCAAATATTCTTCACACACGGATATACATAATTTCTTCAAGATAACCAGTATATTCCTCATTGTCTTTGCCGCAGGACTAACCGCACATGGTGTGCATGAGCTTCAGGAAGGAGGGGTTATCCCCACATTGAACGAGCATGTATGGGATATAAATCACATACTCGACGAGAATGGAACCGCAGGTTCGCTAATGAAATCCCTGTTCGGTTACAATGGAAATCCTTCACTCCTTGAAGTGATCTCTTATGCAGGTTATTATGTTGCTGTTTTCCTTGGGATGAGGATTCCACAAAAACAAAGAACATCAACTGCTATTGCCTGATTATAGTGGGATATCCCACTTTCTATTTTTTTTCTTTACTTTGTTTACTTTCCGGGCAAACAAAAGGCTGCCAAACAAAATGTTCCTGTTTTTGAAAAATAACTTAAACCATCAGGAAAGTCATTTGTTTAAGGTTTAAAGGAAGTGATGTTAACGTATGGTAACAAAACAGGAAGAATTCTGGAAAAGGGATAACTTTGCGGTTATCACTGATGGCACAAAGCCGGCACTTAAATGGGCCATTGACGAGCTCAAAAAAAGAGGGAAGAACGTATATGTGGTGGACCTCTCGGAAAAGCCGGCATCTGATTCACTTACCAGTATCTCAGATTTACCCGACGACGTCGAAAATGTAATCATAGGAATAACTACAACCGAGCCCGCCAGGATCATAGAGGAACTTGCAGCAAAGGGCATAACTGATTTCTGGGTGCACTGGAAAACCGATACATGTGATGTGGAGCACCTGACCTATGATCCCGAACTGGATATAATAACAGGAAGATGTCCCATGATGTATCTCGGGAAATCCATGAGTATACATGGTTTCCACAGGATCATTGCCCGCTCCCTTGGAAAATATTGACGGAAAACGTATCAGAGCATAATTCTAACAGAACTTAAACAGGGTGGATTTCAGCTAACTGAAAAACTATAATACCGAACATGCCTAAACTTAATTGGTGAGTGGATGGTCAATACCCTATCCCATTTAGGCATCGGGCTCCTTATAGCTACAGTGGCGGGACTGAGCGGCAGGCAAAGAAAAATTGTAGCTTTTCTGGCAATAATGCCTGACCTTGACTTTTTTTCTGATGCCCTGATAACATTTATGGGAGGAAGCTTCAGTCACCAGACCTATGTAAATCTGTATTATGTTTTTGGCCACAGGGAATTTTTTCACTCTCCCATGTTCATTCTCAGCATCACAGCGCTATTATGGATCTACAGTAAGGATCGAAGGTTCACTGCTGCAGGGTTTGCCGCAATTTTCAGCCATTTTTATCTGGATTATGCCACTACATGGAAAATGAGACCGCTATTCCCTTTTTCAGATGAGTCCAGCATCATGGGTGCCTTCGATTCATTTGATCCCATTGTAATGATAGTCTCCCTAATACCCATATACTTCCTGATAGCAGAAGAGCTCAAAAAGAGGAAAGTCATCGGAAATGTACCGGGAATCAGTCTTGATTCAAACCACTACAGGCGATTGAGAACCGACCGCATACTTCTCACGATATTGATATTATGGTGTGTCATCACCCCTGCATCGAAGGCTTTACTTGTGAACCATGTTTCTGAAATCGAAGGTTATGATATAAGCTACCAGAATTCCTACCCAACTTACTTTGGAAGTTTTCTTTCTGCTTATCCTTACAACGAAACCCATTACAAGATAATGGAGATCAATTACTGGAACGGAGTGGAGAGAAGCATGTTCACGCCCATTATATCAGAGGATAGTGCGGATGAAAACCTGGAATACATGGTACTGGCAACCCGACTCTATGATTCCGCCCCTTTTCAGGAGATAGACTATACGGTTTACAGCATCACCAATAACGAAGAAACAGTAACTGTCACCCTGCGGGATGCCAGAAATCCCTTTGCCATCTTCTGGACATATTTCCGGACAGAGTACATCTTCGAGTTTGACAGGGATACTAAAGATTATACCGCCTATGTAGAAAGAGAAACAGTGTACCGGCAGGAGGCTCCCGAAAACTGGTTCTGGATACCATTTTATTCAATGTACATGGCATTCTTCTTTTGACTACATAGTATGAACAAACATGAACATCTTTAAGAAAAATTACACAGACGGTTTATATATGTGTTCATGTAATCTGGATGTTAGAAGCAAACAAGGAGATATATGTTTTGAGGGAAAATATAATCGGCCTGGTTATGGATGTAAAAGTCCATGAGTTCGTCAATAAAGACACATGGCATCTGCATCTGGCACTTCATGTAAATGACACTCTTGTGGGTGTATCATCTGCCAACCTTGGCAGCTCAAGATACGACTATGAGACTGTGGTTGCTGCATTGCAGAGTTTGAAAAATGATTATTATAACGCCATCGGATCCCCTATGAGATATTCAGAGGGGAAACTGGTCTATCTTCCCGCCGATCAGGGTCAGGGAACACGCAGACCGGAGCTTACGGGCATAAAATACGAGAACAATGTCCATGCGAGCGACCCCACGGTGGCTTTATCACACTAATATAAATGTTGGCATCCAAGACTCCCCTCAGATAAATGTACACTCCTAAACCAAACAATCATATGTTTGCTTTCATGAATGCCAACATTTATATTTTCTTTCAATTTTTTTAGGTTCTATATTTTGATTTCAGGACAAGCTATTTAACAATGCATTCACACTATTATTAAATAGAGAGTAGTGGGAACATGCTGGAAGAAGACGATCTGGATCACATGATAATGGCAAAGCCATCCGAGCGTGAGCGCGTTAAAATGGAGCATGAGTTCATGCATAAAGCAGCCTCACATCCCGTCCGCAGACAGCTTATCAAAAAAATAGGTGCTTTCGGATCGACAAAGGATGAGATCCAGCAGGATACTGATATCGACGACAAGTTATTCAAATACCATACTGAATACCTGATGAACGGTGATCTCCTGAACCTTGTGAACGGAAAATATTTCCTGACCGAGAAGGGGCTTGAACTTCTTTCTAACATAAACTGACATTCATAAAAGTGTGGTCATGCCTATGACCGTTAAAAGTATACCAATCGGCTTACTAATAATATCTTGCATCATTTCGGGCTTTATTCTGTTTTCCGGCTGTATAGATGAAAGTGACACTCAGCAGACTTACAATACCTCGGCGGAAGTTACCGAATATGAGGGACGGGAACTGACACCTATCTCCGAGCAGCGCAATAATGCGATCAGAGGAATTCAGCAGATCGATCCTGACACATATCAATTGCGGGTATACGGTATGGTGGACAATCCCATGAACATAAGTTATGACCAGTTGACAGCCTATCCTTCTGATACCAGATTTGTAAGGCTGGACTGTGTGGAAGGCTGGGGTTTTGATGCCATATGGACAGGTGTGACACTGAACACTATCTTTGAAGAGGCACAGGTACAGGAAAACGCCACTAACGTCATATTCTACTGTGAAGACGGTTATTCCACATCACTTGAACTCGACTACCTGGCAGACAATGACATTATGCTGGCATATGAACTCAATAATGTAACCCTGCCACCTGAAAGAGGATTCCCTATACAGGTTGTTGCCGAAGACAAGTACGGTTATAAATGGGCTAAATGGGTCACGGGCATAGAAGTAACCGATGAACCATACGAAGGGTACTGGGAGAAAGTAGGTTACAACAATAATGCCGATGTTGGCGGACCTGCTTTCGGATAAGCTCAAAACCTATCGTGGAATTATCCCCGGAATTTTTTCTTTTACTTCACCTGATCTAACAAAACGTTAATTTATACTGACCGTGAATATCTAGCCGATGGATACGATCATATCGGCCCGCGGAATCAGAAAAAGCTTCGGAAAGCATAAAGCACTCAGGAATATAGATCTGGAAATCAAAAAAGGCGAATCCTTAGCGATATTCGGTCCCAATGGTGCAGGAAAAAC
>DACO01000095.1:22904-23119 GCA_002508635.1 Methanolobus sp. UBA118
ATGGTGCAGGAAAAACAACTCTTCTGAAGATACTCTCGACCATCATCACACCCACGAAAGGGGATGTGAGTGTAAATAACATCGATATCAAAAAGAACCCATCCAAAGCCAGAGAACTAATAGGTGTGATATCACATGAGAGCTACCTGTACAATGAACTTACGGCACGGGAGAACCTGCGGTTCTTCGGGAAGATGTATGGGATGGAAAAGGAC
>DACO01000095.1:23345-23550 GCA_002508635.1 Methanolobus sp. UBA118
AGATGTATGGGATGGAAAAGGACTTGCTCGAAAAGCGTATCACCGAGCTTCTGGAACAGGTGGACCTTCAAAAACGTGCTGATGAAAGAGTAGGAGCCTTTTCCCGCGGGATGAAGCAACGCCTCTCCATTGCAAGGGCACTGGTCCACAGACCTGTGATACTCTTTATGGACGAGCCCTATACCGGACTTGACCAGAGATCAGC
>DACO01000095.1:23821-26479 GCA_002508635.1 Methanolobus sp. UBA118
GTGACAAAAGTAATGGTATCCCATAACATCGAAAGAGCCATACATTTATGTGACCGACTTATGATAATGGACAGTGGAGAGATAGTATACGACAACACTGCAGAGCAAATAGAGAGTATTGATGAGTTCAAAAAGAATTATTCTTCACTAGTCTGTACTGATACTGATGTGGAAGGAATTACAAATCTTCAATAAAAACGGGGTACAGGCATGTTAAGAAGTCTCCATATTGCAGCAAAGGACCTGAAGGCCGAGTTCAGGACAAAACAGATGCTCAACTCCATGGTCATCTTTTCTGTGCTGGTCATAGTTATCTTCAGCATTTCCTTCGGAGATCTTCTGGGTCAGCAGGAAATCGTGGACAGGCTTGCTCCCGGTGTGCTCTGGATTGCCTTTTTCTTTGCAGGAACGCTTGGACTTACACGCTCCTTTGCAGCTGAGATGGAGAACGGCTGTCTGGAAGGACTGAAACTCTGCCCTGTGGACCGGGGTGCGATCTATACCGGGAAAACAATATCTAACGCTCTGATAATGTTTGCAGTGGAGATACTGACAATTCCTGTTTTTATCGTGCTGTTCAATTATAACATTCAGAATATTATTGGTCTGGGAATCATCATAATCCTTGGTACATTGGGATTCATTACAGTGGGAACCCTGCTCTCAGCACTTACTGTGAACACACGCACAAGAGAGATCATGCTTCCAATATTGCTGCTCCCACTTGTGATACCTGTGATCATTCCGGCAGTGATGGCAACAGGAACGATACTCACCGATGGTGGTATCAGTAGTATTATTTCGGAACTGAGGTTGCTTGTGGTGTATGACCTGATATTCTTCGTAGTGGGGCAGCTTGTGTTTGAGTATACTGTGATGGATTGATGCTTTGGGAATAGTATAGATATTAAAACATTAATATTTATTTCTTTAAGTAGCAAGTTCAAAATCGTGGTGTGATTTGTAATCTATTGTTATCAGTTTATAAGATTTCAATAGCTATCAGCATAAAACTTATAATCATCCATTAATTTTAAGTGTTGTCTAATAATTTAGCATTAAATTTCTATTTATTGAAAATTATCTCAAATAAATTAATAGTTAATATCAATAGGGTGATATTATGCATATTCCAAGTAAAAAAGTGCGTGAAAAAATGTCAGCTGCGGGTGCTTCACTATGGATAGTTCCAGCTAATGAAGGCAGTGAAATTGCTCTTTTGATTAAGGCACCGACTTCAGCAATTAAATCTCTAATATCAGGTTGTCAAATGACTTTGATATTTGGACGAAAAGGGCCTTATTTGAGTATTGGAGTTTGCATTAAAGATATACCAGACACTCCTATTCAAATATCCAAAATTCAGCAAGAAGCTGAGGAACATCAAGCTTTGATGCGTCTACTTAAGGAAAAGACTACACCGGTCTTCCTATTCAATGAGATGGATGTTTGTCTTGCTTGGACAAAACTCCGAGTAAGTGAAAGTGGTGCTTTGAAAATTATAGAGTTACTTAGTGAGCCTCCCACATTATATGCCGGTTCCTTAACATCAAAATGTTCTGATGCTCTTGATTGTTTTTGTTATTCAGTTGATTCTACACAAGTCTATGATGAAGCAACACAGATTCCGATATTCAAATTAGACGTTTCTTTAGAGCAATGGAAAATAATTCAATCTTCATTTATTGGTACTAACGCAAATCACACAATTGATATTAGTGCTACTCCGGAAGGTGAGATTTTTGAACGAGCTATTTGGGCATCGTTGGAGCCGGTTTTTCCTTTTACAATTCATAAAAGTCCAACTATAATAAAAGGCAATAAGCATCGTGAATTGATTGATGTTCTTGCTTTTCATGAATATGGCAATTTTGTGATAGAGGCCAAAGATTTATCAATTTTCCAAGCAAGTTCTAGTCGTGATCAGAATCGCAGAACAAAAAATGTTCAAAAACATGTTTCTAAGGCTATTGACCAGCTTGTTGGTGCTCACAAAGTGATTAAAAGGGGTGACTATGTCTTTGATTCTCAAGGAAATGAACTGATATTTCCTCGAAACAGTTATAACCACTATATTGTTTTAATCACTGAACTCATGCATTATGGTGATTGGAGCAAGATTGAAAAACAACTTCTTGAATCCATGAGTACCACTGAGTCTTTTTTCCATTTAATGGATCTCCGCGAATTTATTACAATTTTGAAAGGATGTTCGAGTGATCCTCTTCTTTTAGAGTGTAATCTCATAGAACGGTGTAAACACTTTGTTCGTTCTGGTAGCGTGCATATTCGTAGTGAAATAAATCCAAAGAAATCTCATTAGAATCTACGTATGAATGATTCTTATTATGTGCTCCAGATGAAAAGCAATGCGAGTGATATACATAACGGCAGTTACTGTGATGGATTAGAATTCTGAAGTATCAGAATTAATTCCTATCACACTAAAAACAAAAGCTTAGCTGCAATTCAGGTCAGACATGTACACTACATCATGACACAATCTGTTAATCAGACTTTTATCGTGGCTTACAACCAGAACACCGATATTCAGATCATCCACGATACCCAGGATACTCTCCCATATCTGGGCCTGAGTAATGGCATCGACCATGGTCGTTATCTCATCAGCTATCAGGAACTTTGTTTCTGGTCCCA
>DACO01000124.1:0-140 GCA_002508635.1 Methanolobus sp. UBA118
GACCCGAATGAGAGTATACTCAACAGACGCAACCTTGTGTTGATGATAAGCAACGCTCTTGTCATGGGTTCGGCATCTCTGCTGGTATTTGTATTAAACGATCCTGCTGAGAATACGCAGTTTGCAAGGACAGTAACCTT
>DACO01000124.1:454-2120 GCA_002508635.1 Methanolobus sp. UBA118
ATCCATATTCAGCAGGGGCTTTCTTACAAATAAGATCATGCTGGTCGGTGTAACGGTGAGCTTCCTGCTGACGCTGTCTGCAATGTACATTCCGTTCCTCAGCAATATTTTCGAGCTGGTGCCTCTGACAGCGCAGCAATGGATACTGCCGATCGGAATTGCGTTCTCCACAATGCTTGTGATCGAGTTGATCAAGGCTGTAACAAAGGGTATTAAATGAAATAGCGGGTTGCAGTGCTCTAAGGGCAGCAGGCATTTGCTGCCAATTTATTTATATATTTTTATACCAATATTTATTTGTGATTTAATATGGCACTTGTAACCTGGTCTGATAAATACAGCATGAACATAAAGGAAATCGATGAACAGCACAAGAATCTGGTGCGCATGATCAATGAGCTGCATGATGCAATGCTCAATGCCAAGAGTAAGGAGGTTGCCCTTGGAATAATCAATGAGATGGCTGAATATACACAATATCATTTCTCCACCGAAGAAAAGTACATGGTACAGTACAAATATCCGGAATATGCGGTACATAAAAAAGAGCATGATAATTTTATCCGGCAGGTCGGAGATTTCAAAAAGGATTATGAGAGCGGAAAGGCTGGTCTGAGCTTCGATCTACTCAATTTCCTCAAGAACTGGCTGGTGGACCATATACAGGAAAGTGACAAAAAGTACTCTCCATTCTTCAACGAAAAGGGTCTGAACTGATCCTTTTCTTTTTTTTACATGTTCATGGGGGGTTACAAAACTTATTAACCCTCAGGGACAATAGTCAAACAGATGAAAATAGAAGCAAATCAGGAGTGTCCTGAGCCATATTTCCTCCCGGATGATGTGACCTTGAAGGTCCATGAAGCTATGAAGGAGGACGTAGGTTCACTTGTATCCCTTTTTAAAGTATTGTCTGATCCCGTAAGGGTGCATATACTTAAAGCCCTTGAGGTAAGCGACCTCTGTGTCTGTGTTCTGGTAGAAATTACCGATTACAAACATTCAGCATTATCCTATCATCTGAAGATGCTCAAGGACGCAAATCTGGTGGAATCAAAAAGAGAGAGGAATTTCCAGGTATACTGCTTAACGGATTTTGGTAAAAACCTTTTAAGGACGATGGAATCGTCCTTCAGTGAAAAATTGCAGGGTCAATTGTAGTTCTTCAGGTTTCGGCAGGGAGTGCGGTATTGAGCTTTACGTAGGTAACGCCCTTTAATGACATGATCCTCTCGGCGACGGCTTTAACATCCTCACCCTCTCCGTCAAGGATCACTACCTCGAGGCAGTTATCATGGTCCAGATGGATGTGGATAGCTGACTTTATAAGATGCGCATATTCATGCTGTATGTCTGTCAGGGCACTTGAAAGACCCCGCTTCGTATGGTCGTAGATCAGTGTGATTGTGCCCACACGCCTGCCTTTTACGTCGCTCATCCATTCGTAGTGTGTGATGTAGTTCCTGATAGCATCTCTTATGCCTTCAGATCTTGAAGAATAGCCTCTCTTTTCAATGATCGCGTCAAATTTGCTAAGCAGGTTTTCGGGAAGCGACACACCTATACGCATAAGTTCCTGGTCCAATAAGATCACCTTCAATAGTCACATGTGATTGAAATAATAACATTTCGTATGCATTTATAGTACATAAGTTAAAACATAAAT
>DACO01000124.1:2350-9711 GCA_002508635.1 Methanolobus sp. UBA118
AGCATAAAGCATTAGAACAAAAAAAGCCTTAGTCGAGAGTGATGCCGATGAAAAGAGAAGAATTGTATTCAGGTAAAGCAAAAACAATTTACAAGACAGATGATCCAGCTAAGCTTATTGCCCAGTTCAGGGACAGCCTGACAGCATTCGACGGCAAGAAAAAGAGTGAGGCTGCAAATAAAGGCTATTATAACGCCCAGATATCCAGAAAGATCTTCGAGATGCTCGAGGAAGAAGGTATCAAGACCCATTATATTGAAATGGAATCCGATACCGATATGCTTGTGGATGCAGTGGAAATAATAGCAATTGAAGTAATACCACGTAATATCGCAGCAGGTTCCATAACACGCAAATATCCTATAGAAGAGGGAACCGTTTTTGACAAACCTGTGATAGTTCTGGACTACAAGAGTGATGAGTATGGCGACCCGATGCTCAATGAAGATATTGCAGTAGCACTGGGTATAGCAACTTACGAGGAGATAGCACAGATACGTGAAATGGCACTCAAGATCAATGACATCCTTGTAAAATATCTTGATGAAAAAGGATTCCTTCTCCCGGATTTCAAGCTTGAGTTCGGAAGAAAGGGCGGGGAGATCGTGGTGGCCGATGAGATATCATGTGATACCTGCAGGCTCTGGGACAAAAGTACGGGACAGTCCATGGATAAGGACATATTCCGCTTTGACAAGGGTGATCTTTCCAAGGCATACGAAGAAGTTGCAAGGCGCATAGTACCTGAGATATTCGAGTAAAAACAAATATATACTATTTTTTATATTTTCCATATAAGAAAATTTGAGGTGATCAAATGGAAAAATATGATGTAATAGTTGTGGGTGCAGGTATAAGCGGCCTGCTCTCGGCCCTGGCCCTGTCCAAACACGGTAACAGGGTGCTGGTTCTTGAAAAGAACAGATTTGTGGGTGGAAACTGTAACAGCTACATGGTTGACGGTTTCCAGGTGGACACAGGTGCCCATGCAATTACACATCTTGAAGTTGGTCCTCTGAGAAGGCTGATGGACAACTATTTCGATTATGTACCTGTTTTTGAGGATTATGGCAATTACTATGTGCGTACCGAAGATTCTTTTGTGAAGGTGCCATCCAATGTAAAGGAGTTCGTTACCTTTGACATTCTTCCTAAAAAGGACAGGATAGTGGTGACGCAGGCCATTACAAAAGCATTGACATTATGCACTTTCGGAATCGACCTTTCAAAGCAGTCAGTCTATGATTCCATGCCAGGGAATCTTTCCAGGGACACATATGATTTCATGGATGCTATTTCCTATTTCCTTTCAGGCAAGGATATGAAACAGACATCCGCCCAGAGAATACTGGCAGGCAGCAGCTTTGTCAGGGACAGTGTCCCGCAGGAACAGATGGAAAGCATAATGAAGAATAACGAGAAGCCTCAGACGGAACCGGCTCTCAAATCCGTACTACCTACGAACCTGCATACATCCCTGCAGGCAAGAATGGATAGGGTCTCAAGACCGGTTTCATCCCTTGGAAGGCTGGCCACCAACCGTGTAAGCTATTCACAGGGTTACCCTCGTAAGGGTCTCAAAGCACTCCTTAATGCACTGCTTTTCTCTCTTCCGAGAAGTGTTGAGATCAAAACCGAATGTGAGGTGAGCCGGATACTTACCGCCGACGGAAAAGCTGTTGGTGTCGAGGCTGATGATACATATTATGCAGATACCGTCATACATACGGGTTTTGTCACAGACCTGCCTAAAATGACGGAAAGCCTGCCTGCCTCTTATATGGATGAACTCAAAGGTGTAGTCCATACAAAGAGCCTTACTACATGGCTCGGGTTGGATACTGTAATGGATGAGTTCAGCTATATGGGGTCTGAGATCTGGTTCAAGGACAACCCCTACTGGGCGATGCCTATCAGTAACTATGATGCTTCACTCGCACCAAAAGGCAGGCAGCTTATTGGTTTCAGTTTTATAATCAATGACGGAAAGAGCGAGGCTTCTGAGATCAAAAAGGCATATGAGACCATATACCGGGCCATACCTGCCGTAGAGGAGCACGTTGAGATGAAGCACGAACAGATCACTGTTCCTGAAAAAGCGGCTGTTACCATTGACGGATACTTTGCGGATATCAGGACACCCGTTAAGAATCTCTATGTTGCCGGCACCGATACTGACAGACGCAGTATGGGTATCACACGTGCATCATATTCTGTAATCGAGTTATTAAAAAAGCTGAATGAGGACGGAAATCTGCACAGATAAAAAAGGGTTTGAGAAGGCTTACCTTCTCATTACCATAGTTCTTAGCCGATCTGCAGCATGCTCTGACTTGTCGGCGATATTACCAATTTCTGTTATAAGCCTTGAGAGATGGTAGACACCTGCCCCTCCAAGTGACTCTTCTTCCATGAAGACCTTCTTCATAAGTTCCTTTTCCACAACATCGACCTGATGTTCCATCTCTTCCACTTCCACGACGAGTGCAAGAGTTTCCTCAACATCCCGTTTACTGAAGGATGTTTCCAGGAGCTCGCTCAGGGTGTCAACAAGTTTCTCATACATCTCGACGGTTTTGAGTGTCTTGTCCATCAGTTCTATAAACCCTTTGCGGATATCCTCGGATGCTTCGAACCTTCTCAGGGTCAGCCAGTATGAGGCTTCCTGTGCATCGTCGGAGATCGAGTCCTGTGGTTTGAGGAAGCTGAGAAGATCATTAGCGTGCACCGGTAGCATTATGGAAGATGACAGTTCGGATCTGATCGTCTGCTTCAGGACATCCGCCTCATGCTCAATTGCATCGATCTCACGGTTTAGCTCCTCCACTCTCTGCATGTCTCCTTCACAATAGGCGTGCATGGCTTCACTGAGTTTTCTTACAGCCTCACCGCCTTTGTTTGCATGCATTCCAAGTGGTTTGAACGGTGAGCTTGCAAATATATTCAATACCGAGCGGATATATTCTTTTTTTATCATATTCCAATCCCCATTAGTGCTGTAAATACGAGTGCGGATGTCAATGCTGCAACAGGCACTGTTACTATCCAGGAAACAATTATCTTCCATATCACACTTAAATCAACCGCTGCAAGACCACCGGCAAGACCGACACCGATAACAGAGCCTACAAGCGTGTGTGTGGTCGAGATGGGCAGGGAACTGAAACTATGCAATACTACCACGGAAGCCGTTGCAAACTCGGCCGAGAATCCTCTTGTGGGGGTAAGTTCCGTGATCTTGGTACCGATTGTTTCAATAACCCTGTATCCCCAGGTTGCAAGACCCAGAATCATACCAAAACCTCCTACTAACATGACCCAGAGCGGGATGGTCAAGCCTGCAAGTTCCAGAGCATGAAGTCCTGCATACAGCGGTCCGACAGCATTTGCCACATCATTTGAACCGTGTGCGAATGCTATGTAACATGCGGTCATGATCTGAAGACCCACGAACTTCTTCTCTATATTATAAGGATCATCCGTTTTCTGTAATATGAAATACCGGATAAGCGAGAATATTAAAAAGGCAAGCAAAGCACCAAGAAGAGGAGATACCAGCCAGCTTCCGACGATCTTTATAAGAACTCCCCACTGTATGTCGCCAAAGGCAATGATGCCGTTAAAAGCAGCAATCAGACCGAATCCGAGAACTGCTCCGACAATTGAGTGGGTCGTTGAAACCGGGAGATTATAAAAAGTTGCCAGCGTGATCCAGAATCCGGCAGCAAGAACAGCAGCAAGCATTCCGATAGCTACCAGATGTGAGTCAAGCAGACTGATGGAATCTATGGGTACTATGCCTTTGGCAATGGTGGATGTAACTCTTTTACCAAAAAAGACAGCACCTGCGAACTCAAAGACTGCTGCAACGATAATAACCTGTTTTATAGAAAGCGCACCGCTACCTACAGACGTTCCCATGGCATTGGCAAGGTCGTTTGCGCCAATGTTCCATGCCATATATAAACCTGCGATTACAAGTAAAATTACAAGCGGATCGAATAACACCATTTATTGTCCTCTATTTAGTTTTGGGTAGGGCAAAGGACCGTATATAGATAAATGTGCCTTGCATAGACTATATAGCAATATTTATTCTATATAGGCATACATGCGCGTATGATCAAATATTGAAAAAAGAGTCAAGGGTCCGCTGCGCTTGTAAATCAGATAGCATCCTGGCCTTTTCTTTCCATTTTCCATATGGTGTTTTGATACGGGTGGACATATCATGCAACGCTGATTCTACTGACTCGAAGACCATTGGCGTTGATTTCATGGCCTCTCGTATTCCTTCACGCACGACCCATACACCAAGAGGTGCCCAGTACTCCGGCCTGATCTCCCTAACCGCAAATACCGAAGCCTGTCTGCGTATCTGTTTCAGGTATTCAAGAACACCGAGTCTGCAGGCATAGTAGCCCCCCGCAAGGTTGGAATATCCTTTCTTACCGGAAAAACCCTCACTATCCGACTCTATCCAGGTGCTTTGTCCTGACCAGACCGCACGCGGCATCCATATCTCTATGAGCTCGAAGCTAAATGCACGTGGCATGAGCAGAACCTCGAAATGGTTACCGAAAACACCTCCGCTGAAAACCTGGATATCACTTATCTGGTGGTAATCTTTTATGCTCCCAAGCAGATCCTTTCCCACAAGATCGTCCACGGCTGTTATGGACCATCTGGTAGGAACAAGCCGTCTCTCCTGTCCCAGCAGACCAATGGAGAAAAGGCGTGTGATATGTTCCGCAGGTACGCTACTGTCCCACAATTCCGAGATCGCATCCTTTGCAAGTGCATCGGTATCGTATATAAGAGAGTCTACTTTTTTCGGAACCTTCGGGTTCTCAGTGATATCGAATTTCTTCAACTCTCCTGAAGGTCCCATGGGGGTGAGCACATTATCAAATTTTAGTTTGTTCTGTATAGGCTTGCTGAACCAGGCCTCGGTATCAACTGGTTTTTTAGATAGTGCCAGCTCTTGTGATCTTTCTATGAGGGGATTGTCCGGCTTGCGTGCGTTCTTGACATTGATACCCGTGTTTGCCCTGACCAGCCTGGAACGGGATGATATGACGTCCTGGATTCCCATCTTAAGCAGGTACTTAGGGTCTTCAAGCCGGATGGATTCGTCACCTTCCAGTTCAGGTGGTATCATGGGTCCCGCCCGTACCTCCGGATAATTATGTCTCCCAACAAAAACAGAAGGAGGTGATGCTCCGAATATGGAAGTTTCACCTGAAGCTTTTGGGAATACTGATTCTACCGACCTGAATTTTTCCAGTATTGGGCAAAATGGACGGCCACAAAGTCCTTTACCCTTACATCTGACACAAAGACTGCTGTTCAATGGCTCTCAGGCTCCCCACAGAGGGCACAGTGTTCAGCATCCGGTTCATTCCTGTTCAGCCATCCGGATTTCTGAACATACTTGCAGATGTTGCACATGCCAATAACCTCATCTTTGGGATTCAAGCCTGACAGCAGTTCACTGGTGAAGTTCCTGATCTCCTGATGTGTATCCTCTGAAAAATCAACTTCGGCTCCTCTTTTTTCACTAAGGTACTGGGATACTGCTGCCCTTGAAAGTCCCAGGACTTCTGCAGCCTCCTGCTGGCTGCGGCCATGCTCGCTAATGATCAGGCGGGCAATTTCAGCACGTATAGCAGGCAAAACCCGCTGCACCATAATCTCACACGTTGTTTTCACAAAATCATCCTCTTTTTCAGGTATTAATCTGCAGTCTTCCCCCTGTAATCCTCGATAGCCTTATGAAGGGCAACAAGTGCAAAACCCGAGCATCTTGTTTTATCTTCCGGAAGTCCGCCGAGAGCATCAATGACATCCTTGTTGGTTAATTCGAGTGCTTCATCAATGGTCTTACCCTTTGCAAGCTGTGTAACCATTGTCGACGTGGATATCGCTACCACACATCCGAAGGTCTTGAATTTAACATCTTCCAGCACGTTATCCTTTACCTTGATATAGATTGTTATTATATCTCCGTCGACCGTGCTGCCTGTTTCACCAACACCATCCGCATCTTCGATAATTCCTACATTTTTTGGGTTGGTGAATTCTTCGATAACTTTTCTTGAGTACATCAGCATCCTCCCTTAAGATATGTCAGCATTTTGAAACAGCAGACATTTCCCTGAGCCTGTCAACACTTTCCTTCAGGGACTGAACTACATAATCTACTTCTTCCATAGTGTTGTCTTTACCAAGACTTATTCTTATTGTGCCATGGATGTAGTCCATATCAACTCCTATGGAAGTTAAAACATGTGATTCCTTTTTGGATTTGGATGAACATGCAGAAGCCGTGGATACTGCAATGCCTTTGACATCAAGTAGCATCTGAAGCGACTCGCCTTCTGCATACTTAAAGCTCAGATTCACATTGTTTGGCAATCTCTTTTCTGAATGTCCGTTCAGTTGCACATCCTCTATTCTGTCAAATATTTTTGAGATTAGTGAATCACGGAGTTTGAGCATGTGTTCCGGATCGTTTCCAAGCCTCTCCTTTGCCAGGGAAGCAGCCTTTCCAAGGCCCACTATCCCCGGTATGTTCTCGGTTCCGGGTCGAAGTCCCTGCTCATGTCCTCCACCGAATATGAAGGGCTCCAGGTCGGTGCCTTCTCTTACATATAAGGCCCCTGCTCCCTTCGGACCGTGTATCTTGTGAGAGGAGATGGCCAGCATATCAACACCCAGGTCATCAACATTGACCGGTATCTTACCAAAGGTCTGCACCGCATCGGTATGGAGATATATGTCGTTTTCCTTTGCGATCCTTGCGATTTCCCGGATTGGCTGTATCGTACCTATCTCGTTGTTAGCATGCATTATACTGATAATCGATGTATTATCCCTTATGGAATTCTCAAACTCATCCATATCCAGGATACCTTCACTGTCCACCGGCACGTATGTAACATCATAGCCGATACTTTCCAGGAAGGAACATGTACTGAGTACTGCAGGATGCTCTATCACTGAAGTGATTATGTGCTGGTCTTTGCCTTTTCCACTGTTCTTTTTTTCCAGAACTCCTCTGATGGCAAGATTGTCGGATTCAGTACCTCCTGATGTGAATATGATCTCGTCTCTTTTTGCACCGATGGACTCTGCAAGCTGTTGGCGGGCTGTGGAAAGTGCCTCTGAGGCTTCCTGGCCGAAGGAATGCAGACTTGATGCATTTCCGAATTTCTCTGTAAAATAAGGTAACATGGAATCAACCACAAGGGGATCTACCGGTGTGGTAGCACTGTGGTCCATATAAATGCGTTTCATAGTACTCATCATTACTAGAGGCTGCATTTCATAAATAGGTAACCTAAGGCCCTCGATTATTG
>DACO01000176.1:0-1512 GCA_002508635.1 Methanolobus sp. UBA118
ACACCGGCAATATCGGTGGTTCCGCCGGCAATTGCCGTGAAACCCGCACTTGAACCCATATTAAGCATCCTGAAGTTCATGCCAGTCCTTTCTTCCAGAATATCGATTCCTGGACACTGGCCGCCCACATACATAATATCGGGACTCTTCACGTTACCGAACATGGTAACCTCCACCGGGCTTCCGGCTTCTATATATTCGGTTTCCGCCCTGATCTCGATAATACCGTCAGCATCGGAGAGGGTTGTAATGGCTCCTGATGTCTTGTCCGCAGGATATGCCCTTCCACGGATGACTCCTACCGGGAACAGTTCCTCACGACCACCGGAGCGCAGGCCCGTACCCATGACCGCCTGCACCTTTGTCCTGAAAGACGGCGTGGTTCCAAGTGAATTATGTATAATGGGTGCCACGAACTCATTGAATATACTCAGTGCAGAGGTGGGGTTTCCGGGCAGACCGATGGTCGGAACATCTTCGATCAATCCGATGACCACGGGTTTACCGGGTTTGATGGCAATTCCGTGGGTAAGTGTTTCTCCTTTCTCTTCGATGATCATATACATTATATCTCCGACACCAGCGGAAGTGCTGCCTGATGTGAGAACTATGTGACATTCCCGAATCGCTCTTTCCAGAGCCTCTTCCATCAGCTTCTCATTATCCGGGATTATACCATACATTTTGGGAATCCCGCCAGCCTCTTCCACGCTGGCAGCTATTGCATAGGAATTTGCATCGAAGATAAGTCCCTTTCCAAGCTCCCTGCCGGGTTCTATAAGCTCGTTACCTGTGGAAATAATACCGATCAGCAGTTTTTTTACAGGAACCTCTTTCAAACCCACCGATGCCAGCACTCCGATCTCCCGGGAGCCTATACGCGTATTCTTCCTGAGCACACGCTCTCCCTTCATGATATCGGAACCCGCCTTCATGATATTCTCATTGATATGTGCGGGCTGGTAAACAAGCACCCTGTTTTCTACCTGCTTTGTCTGCTCCACCATTACCACGGCATCGGCACCATCCGGCATGGGTGCTCCCGTGGATATCTCGATAGCCTCTAAATCATCTGCAAAAAAATCTTCAGCACATCCTGCCGGAATGGAAGCTGTAACTTTGAGTTCCACCGGCTCGGGTTCACTTGCCTGATAGCTGTCTTTGGCCCGTATCGCATAACCGTCCTTTGTCGAGCGGTTAAATGCAGGCACGTCTACCGGTGAAAAAACATCTTCTGCTAATATACGTCCTGCAGAATCCTCGATCGCTACTGTCTCTGTGTCCGGCTTTGCAGTAATCCGGCTGATAAGTTTCCTTGCGTCTTCTACCGGGGTAAGCTCCCTGAATTCCTTGCGTTCCATTATGCTCGGCTTACTCTTCGTCAAGATACGCTATAAGCGTTTTGTTGAGCTTGAATACCCTTGCTGCAACATACCACAGTCCCATGAGATAAACGATCCATGTGGCAATAGAGAGCAATTTCAGGTTATGGGTTGCATCCAGGGCCTCAAA
>DACO01000176.1:1813-2085 GCA_002508635.1 Methanolobus sp. UBA118
AGGTATTTGAGGTTCTGCATAACTACTTTGCCTTTTTCTCCTGTTATGTCCATTTTTATTCCTCGATTAAGCTGTTTATCTTAGTCGAGTATATAGTATTATTATATTAATATATAATTATGTGCTAGCAAAATGAACTTCTGATCAATTTCTGGGAATATAAAGAAGGGAAGAGGATTCCTCTTCCAAAAAAAAAGAATTAAGAATAGATGGGAGTTCCGCTGTTCTGGGTTATGTCCTCAAAGGCCTCAATCATCTTCTTTGTGATTGGC
>DACO01000176.1:2143-2936 GCA_002508635.1 Methanolobus sp. UBA118
ATATAATTATGTGCTAGCAAAATGGACTTCTGATCAATTTCTGAAAATATAAAAGGAGGGAAGATGCTTCCCTTCAAAAAAAGATTTATGAATAAATTGGTGTTCCGCTGTTCTGGGTTATATCCTCAAAAGCTGCGATCATCTTCTTTGTGATGGGTCCCGGCTTTCCGTCACCTATGTCACGCCCGTCGACCTTGACAAGAGGTGCGGCTTCTGCGGCTGTTCCTGTGACGAATATCTCATCAGCGGTATAGAGATCGAAGAGTCCGAGATTCTCTACGGAGACCTCGATATCCATGTCCTTGAGAAGTTCGATTGCAGTAGCCCTTGTGATTCCCTTAAGGTTGTTGATCGTCGGGGGTGTGTAGACCTTGCCGTTCTTTATTATGAAGATATTGTCTCCTGAACCCTCCGAAAGATAGCCGTTCCCGTCAAAGAAAATAGCTTCATCGCCGCCCTTCTCGTTAGCCTCGATCTTTGCCAGGATGTTATTCAGGTAATTAAGCGACTTGATGTTCGGGGAGAGTGCATCGGCTGAGTTCCTTCTGACAGCAACGGTAACTCCGGTAAGTCCTACCTCATACAGGTCTCCGTACATTGCGCCCCATTCCTGGCTGATGATGTAAACATTGGGTTTGGGACATTTCCTCGGGTCAAGTCCGAGGTCTCCGACACCCCTTGATACGATCGGCCTTATGTATGCATCCTTGAGGTTGTTCTTCCTGAGTGTCTCCAGGATGGCCTCTTCCATCTCCTCCTTTGTCATAGGAATATTGAGGGCAATCGCCTTTGC
>DACO01000176.1:3240-12438 GCA_002508635.1 Methanolobus sp. UBA118
CCATAGAGGAATCCGTGGTCGTATATCGAAGTGGTGGCCTGGGATTTCGGGACAAACTCGCCGTTGTAGTATATCAAAAGTTCACTCATAATAAAGCCTCATCAAATTGATGGTAGATTTGATGTCAAACTATTATATATTTGTATTCACTATATCTTTCTGAAAATGCTGCCGGTTTGCAGGTACAAAAGACTTTTATGCTAAAACGTCTATTTCGTACCCCTGCAATCATAATGCGCGGTCCCGTGGCTTAGCCAGGATATAGCATCGGGCTTCTAACCCGAGGGCCGGGGGTTCAAATCCCTCCGGGATCGCTATAATATTTTACGTAGTCCTATAATGGTAGTGCTTTTTTATAGATATTTTGAACACCTAAAAAAGAGAAAGTTAAAGGATCTCACGCCAGTTACGGCTGTTGAGATTCACTGTTTTTAGCTTGTGTTTATCCTTAACAAGCACATCAGTGTCTTTGTAAGGTCGGAGATCATAAGGATCTCTCTCCCACGGGTGACATTGTTTTGATTTGGGTATATTATCCCCTCCTGTTGTTTCACCCATATTAAAGTTGAACCGCGATGTTATTAAATGTTTCCACTGCTAATGTTTTATAAAAGTTTGTTTTAAAAAGAATAGACATATTTGTGAATTTTATCCCGGGGCCTGGAATAGTCATGGCAACTCTCCAGAAGACGTCTTTTCAGGATCACTTTTCCTTCTATTCATCCCTCTTTTCAACCTGTCCGAATTCCCTGACCAACATCCTCTGCATCGGTGATCCACTTTTCCACTTCAGGACAATGTGTGGATATTCTTTCAAAAATTGCCTGGCCTGGCCTCCGCGAGTATCTTCTTTGTTTACTAACATCACTCCTATATAATTTTCAACTTTTTTAGTATATACGCTTTTTTATTTACACTTCAATAAATATTTACTCATAATTATAATTATACTTTCATCAGCGTCAGCTTTTTTAATGTGCATGTTCCATTCTTGTTTGGTTAGCAACATTTGCACAGAATGGAGGAATGGATAAATGTTTCATGAATGTTTCTTTTGTAACCACCCTTTCGAAGATAATGCGATAGCCAAAGGGTATGTTCACTTTATTGGCAAATATTTGATATGTACTAACTGCCTGGCCGAACTTCGGGATGCTCTTGATGCAAGTAGTGTTAAAGAAATGGAGGAAGATGTCGAAGTGTTGGAACATACAAAGAATATCCTTCTTGTTTAAAATATGAGACCGGTGAATTATAAACACTAAATTTTTATAATAAAACTGCGTCTCAAATCCGAGAGGTATGTGAGCTCAACATTTATTTTTTCAAGAAAATACCACCCAACCACCCCCACTCCTTAAAATGGTCACATACCTCCTTGTTGAACTATACTTTTTCAGCGTTTAAGCAAAGAATCAGCGCCCTCTAAAGCTTTCTTTGCTTCTTCATATGTGCTCACCTTGGTCACTCATTAAGTTTGTAATCCTTCTCTTTTTTATGTCCCGGGAGCTTTTAGTACCTCGTCCTGTGCCTTGTGGAACCTTTTGACCTTCCTGCACGATGCTTTTACTTTTCACGACACTCATATCGTTGACTACCTATCTTATACTCAGTCAAACCTTTATTTTCCGGATTCAGTCCTCAAATAGCAATTTGATCCTGCTTCCCATAAAGTAATATATAAAAAAACCTGTTATTTTAATAAAGATTAATATATATTTAATTTATGTATGAATGTAGTTTCACTGTAAAACAGGCAAAAATTCCGCTGCATCCAGAATGAAATGAAATGGAAAGATGTAGAACTTGAGACCAAATTACTGTTTCTGATAACAGCCGGAACCGTACTCGTCATGCTAGTGGCCACAATGGGCATTACTTCTACTGTAAAGAATCAGCATACAGAGCTTGCTTACCAACAATCCATGATCACGGCCGAGAATTACGCTAACAGATTCGATACGGACATGCACACGAGTATGGTGCTGGCACGTACCATTTCCAGTACCATGAAACAGTATGAGGGTAGTAACCGCAGTGAAGTGAACAAGATGCTAAAACAGATACTGCTGGATAATCCTGAGTTACTTGGTACCTATGTGTGCTATGAACCCGATGCATTTGACGGCATGGATTCCGAGTATGCATTCACGGAAGGCCATGACGGAACCGGACGATTCATACCCTACTGGAACAAGTTAAATGGCTCGGTCAGGATGGATCCGCTTCTTTACTATCAGACCTACGATTACTATCAGTTACCCAAATATTACGGTACGGATATTGTTACCGAACCGGATTTCTATGAAGGTGTAATGCTTGTAAGCTTTGTTTCCCCTATCACTGAGAACGGCACTTTTCAGGGCATAGGAGGTGTGGACCTGTCTCTGGATCACATAGACAGCACTGTCAGTAATGTAACAATATTTGACAGCGGTTATGCATTTATGGTAAGCAGTGCAGGAATATTGATGTCCCATCCCACTGAAAAAGGATGGATAGGTATCCGGAATATCCATGATTTTAAAGACCCTGCCTTCAAGGAAATGGCAGATGATATTAAAAATGGCAGGGACGGGCATGTCAGAACCATTGATCCCAGCACCGGCAGGAAGGTCGTTATGTTCTATGAGCCCATAAGCTCGGGTGCTTCTTCCTTTGTTCTCGTGGTCCCTGAAGAAGAAATGTTTGCCGGGGTAAATGAATTACAAGGACAACTTGTAGCAATATCTGTTCTGTCAACCATTTTTATGGGTTCTGTGGCGTTTATTGTAGCGAGGTCCGTAACACATCCGATTAACAGGATCGTGGGAGATTTCCAGAATATCTCCCATGAAGCTCTGGAAGGTAAACTGGATAGCAGGGCAGATACTGATGTGGAAATTGATTTCAGGAAGATTCCGGAAGGCTTGAACGATATACTGGAAGCACTGGAAAGATCCACCGTGTTCATGAAGGAGATGAAAAAGGTTGTAGACAGCAGTCCTGTAATAGTATTCAAATCCAGTTTAACCGACGAGTGGCCTGTGGAACTGATCTCCGGGGGTATCAGAAATATTGGCTATTCTCCGAAAGAGATAGTAAGCGGCCACATGTGGTATCTGGAAATTGTCCACCCCGAAGACCGTGAACGTGTCTTGAGCAGGTTGAACCACGAGCTTAAAGGAAATGAGAACGAAATACAGCAGGAGTACAGGATATTGACAAAGTCCGGGGAGATATGCTGGGTAGATGAAAGGGCAGTTATAATGCGTGATTCCAGAGGGAACGCTATCTCACTTCAGGGTATCATATTTGATATTACCGAAAGCAAGAAAGCCGAAGTTGCCCTTGTTGAAGCAAAAATGGTGGCCGAATCCGCCAATCAGACAAAGAGCCAGTTCCTTGCCAATATGAGCCATGAACTGCGAACTCCCTTAAACTCCATAATCGGCTTTTCTGATATGCTGGATGAGGAAATTTTCGGAAAACTGAACCCCAAACAGAATAAATACGTTTGCAATATCAACCGGAGTGGAAGGCATCTGCTCAATATCATAAACGACATTCTTGATATCTCAAAGATAGAGGCCGGTAAAATGGACCTCAGTCCGGAGTTTTTTTTAATGAGCGAACTGCTCGATGAACTGATGCAGAACATGGAACCTCTTGCAGCTAACAAAGACATTAGTCTTCTCATTGAAGATGATATTCCGGATTGTGACGTATATGGTGATAAGCTGAAGATCAGGCAGGTTCTGTACAACCTGCTCAGCAATGCAATTAAGTTCACTCCCGCAGGTGGAAGTGTTCATATTCTGGCAGATTGCAGCCCTGATGAGATTTCAGTCAGCGTGAAGGATACCGGTATCGGAATCTCTGCTGATCAGCAAAAGGAACTGTTCAAACCGTTCAGCCAACTTGACCCTGCCACTAACAGGGAATACGAAGGCACCGGACTTGGTCTGGTACTGGTAAAGAGCTTCGTCGAGATGCATGGTGGTGACGTGCTGGTCAAAAGCATCCCCGGAAAAGGCAGCACTTTCACCATAGTGATTCCAAGGAAAGCAGATATTTAGGGTATCTTTTCCTTTTAAAAAAAGAGAAGACATTTATTTCAATGCCTTGAATCGTTTGTCAAGCTCATCCCAGTTAACGATATTCCAGAAAGCATCGACGAACCTGGTTTTCTCATTCTTGTAATCGATGTAAAATGCATGCTCCCACATATCCAGCGGCATGAGGATAGGATATTCAGGGAATACCACATCATTGTGCTTTTCTATCTGCATTATCCCCAGTTTCTCAATAACGTGGCAGTATGTGAGTACGGCCCATCCGGAACCCTCAATAGTTGATGCTGCTTTTGAGAAGTCTTTCTTGAAGCGCTCATAGCTTCCGAAATCGGCCTTTATCTGTTCTGCAAGCTCGCCGACAGGCTCTTTGCTGACATCATTTTCAGGTCCCATGGTCGGCCAGAAGTAACTGTGCAGAACATGTCCCCCGAGATTGAATGAAAGCGCTTTTGACATGTTTTTGACATCATATTCTTTGTCTTCTTCTATTGCATTCTCTATAGTCTCAATAATCGAGTTAGCCTTCTTGACGTAGCTGCTATGATGTTTGTCATGGTGTGTTTTCAATTGCTCTTCTGAGATGTATGGTTCCAGATCTGCATATCCATATGGCAGATCAGGTAATGTGTATTCTTTCTTCCCCATCTTTTCCCCTTCTGTGTTGTAATTTAATTCTGATATTCCTGAAAAAAGAAAGTGCTGTAAGTTTACTACAGGTCCCTGCGCCTATAAAATGCAGTCCTCTAAACCCGAGTCCCCTTCTTTCAGTGAAGATCGTCCTTCTGAACACAATGACGACCTTACTATTCATTTATCATTTGTGTAAATATAAGCATTTTGAATCATGATAAATAAAAACGATATGTGGGGAAGTGCCCGAAACATTAGAGGTCTATGGAAAGACAGTCGTTCTTTTCCATTTCCTCTTCTGTCTTCTTGATTCTTGGCACGATCTCCATAACAGAATCAGGGTTCAGGGAGATCGAGTCTATGCCCTGTCTCACAAGGAACTCCGCAAACTCCGGAAAATCACTTGGTGCCTGCCCGCAGAGTCCGCTGTGCTTGCCGTTCTTCTTTGCACCCTTGATAGCCATGGCAACGATTTTCTTTACTGCCTCATCCCTCTCGTCAAAGGCTTCTGCAAGTATCTCCGAATCCCTGTCAACTCCCAGTGTAAGCTGGGTCAGGTCGTTGGATCCGATGGAAAAGCCGTCAAAGTACTTACTGAACTCGTCGATCAGAAGGATATTACTTGGTATCTCACACATGACATATATTTGCAAATCGTTCTTTCCCCTCTCAAGGCCATGCTTTTTCATCTCCGCAAGCACCTTTTCAGCTTCCTCTACCCTTCTACAGAACGGGATCATAAGGATCAGGTTTGAAAGTCCCATCTCTTCTCTTACTCTCTTCATCGCCCTGCACTCAAGGGCAAATCCTTCCCTGTATCTCTCGCTATAATAGCGGGAAGCACCCCTGAAACCAAGCATGGGATTGTTCTCCTCAAACTCGAAATATTTCCCTCCAAGCAGGCTTTTGTACTCATTTGACTTGAAATCGCTCATACGTACCACCACAGGTTTTGGATGGAAGGCTGCGGCAATGGTACCAACTCCGAAGGCAAGTTTTTCCACAAAGTAATCTTCCTTACTTTCGTAACCCTTTGTAAGTTCCTCGATCTGCTCAAGCACGGATTTATCATCAACCTTCTCGGGATGAACAAGTGCCATGGGGTGGATCCGTATATAACTTGAGATGATGAATTCCAGTCTTGCAAGCCCTATTCCGTCATTGGGTATCATGGACAGCCCGAATGCTTCCTCAGGGTTGCCAAGATTCATCATAACTTCAGTCTTAGCACTTTCAATTTCCGTGAGATCAACACTTTCCGTATGGAAATCAAGTGCTCCCTCGTAAACCTTTCCGACATCTCCTTCCGCACAGCTAAGGGTTACTTCCATGCCGGTTTCCAGCTTCTCCGTGGCATCCGTCGCCCCGACAACAGCAGGTATTCCCAGCTCACGGCTCACAATTGCCGCGTGGCATGTCCTTCCTCCCTTGTTTGTGATAATGGCAGCCGCCCTTTTCATTACCGGTTCCCAGTCAGGTGTTGTTGTATCAGCAACAAGTACCTCTCCTGCCTTAAATGATGAAAGCCTGGATACATCCTCTATGACCCTTACCTTTCCGCTGGCTATCTTGCTACCGACACTTCTGCCTTTTACAATGACCGAAGATCTCTCGTCAAGGACATAGCTCTCAAGTATTTCCTTTTTCCTCTGGGACTGCACCGTCTCGGGCCTTGCCTGAACGATAAAAAGCTCTCCGGTCTCCCCATCCTTTGCCCATTCTATATCCATGGGCGATCTCTTCTCATTCTTTCCGGAATAATGATCTTCTATGGTGACTGCGTAGCGTGCAAGCTGCAGTATCTCCTCATCATTGATGCAGAAGCTTTTTCTCTCGGCCTCAGGGACTTCCACATTGCGGGTGAGCACTCTGGAATCTCCGCGGCCGTAGATCATCTTTATGGCCTTCTCGCCCAGTGTTTTATTGATGATGGGCCTGTTATTGTCCTTGAGTGTAGGCTTGAATACGTAGTACTCATCAGGGTTCACAAGCCCCTGGACGATGTTCTCACCAAGACCATAGGCCGCGGTTATGAAAACAACATCCTCAAAACCGGATTCCGTATCGATCGTGAACATCACTCCACTTGATGCAAGATCCGAGCGGACCATCTTCATAACTCCGACAGAGAGACCGACCTTGAAGTGGTCGAAATTGTTGTTCACACGGTAGGATATGGCCCTGTCTGTGAAAAGTGATGCAAAACACCTGCTACAGGCATCTTTCAATGAATGGTATCCGCTGATGTTCAGATAGGTTTCCTGCTGACCTGCAAAAGAGGCATTGGGGAGGTCTTCCGCAGTTGCCGAACTACGCACGGCCACATCGGTATCGCCTTTTCCGTACTGCTCACTGAGTTTGTCATAGGCCTCTTTGATCTCCTCCCAGAGGTCATCGGGGATGCCCGCATCAAGGATAATGCTCCTTGCTTTCTTTCCCCTTTCCGCGAGATCCTGTACATCTTCTGTGTCCAGTCCTTCAAGGGTCTTTTTAAGCTCATCAAGAGTTCCTGATTCCTCCAGCACATGCCAGTAGGCGTCTGCTGTTACCGCAAAACCGTTTGGTATCCTGATTCCCTCTTTTGTAAGTTCCCTGTACATTTCCCCGATAGAAGCGTTCTTTCCTCCCACCAGAGGAACATCATCTATAGTTATCTCTTCAAACCACCGGATATACTTGCTGTTTCCCATCAATAAACCCCTGAATTACTCAATCAGTATGTATATGGATATGATTGTTTTCCAGAAGTATATGTCTTTGGGAAAGGGATTGAAGCGGCAGAAAAAATAAGATCAGGAATATATTATTTCGGCATCCTGTCCGAAAATGGTTTTTATCTCTGAGTTGAGCAGATGTTTTGAACTTTCCAGATTATCCTCAATATCCTGCAGATGATTACGCTCTGCCTCTATTCTGCTCAGGATCTGTCCGATGGAGTCCCTGTACTGAGATTCCTGAGTTTCGATATTCTCCATCTTCTGGTAAACGTCCAGTTGATTCAGCTCATCGGTGACTGCTTTTTTCTCCGACAGGTAGCTCTCTCTCTGCTCGAGCAGATCTGCCATTACAGATGTTTCTTTCAACTTCTCTATCTGCCTGAGTATCTTGTCATACATCTGCTCTTTCAGGCCCAGGTCCCTGTTTTTGATACGCTGCTCAAGCATATCAAGAAACGATCCCAGCTCCGTTTCCCCGATTGCAGACGGGTTGTTTTTTATTGTTTCCAGTGTATTTCTGTTACCGGGTGACAATACGTGTATCTCTTTTTTGTCCTGTTTTTCAACCCTGGATATGGCCTTGGACATGGGTGTGAACAGTCTCCTGATCTCCGAATCAGTAATTGATATATTATCATCAAGTTCCTTTATCTTGTTCTCAAGGTTGCGTGCATTCTCAAATTCATCGCTTCCCTTGAGCTCCTCCATCCTGGAACCAATATCCGCCACATCTTGTTTTGAAGATTCGTATTTTTCTTCCAGGTCGATAATCCTTCCCTGGATTTCTTCGATTTCCCTTTCCTGGCGGCGGATACTTTCTATCTGCTCCGGGAACTTATCGAAGATCTCTATCTTCTCTTTTTCATCCTTTATCAGACTATAGAGTTCATCAATCCTGCTCTCAAGACCTGCCAGACTCGAGCCTACATTCTCAAATTCCCGTGGATAGAGAGCCTTGATATATAGCATGCTTCTCTGGGTATTTTCCAGTACCTGCTTAAGAACGGTCTTTGAATCCTCATAGAAATCAAAGGCATCCTTTGGATCCTTATTCGAGGGTACGTGTATCTTTTCGATCACCAGGTCGAGGTTGTGGATTACATTGTCACGATTGGACTCTCCAAGTTTTTCAGCCCTCTTATTTGCATCCGCCATCGCTTCAGCCTCAAGCAGCCTCTGTCTGGCATTCCTGATATCCTTTATCGAGCTGTTGATCTCTCTGTACTTCTCTCCGATAGGTGCCCTCAGTGAGTCCAGCTCCTTCTTGTATTCCTCATTGATAACATCCGGGAGCCTGTTAAATTCGATATTTTGAGGCAGGCTTTCAGCCTCCTTTTTCTTTTTCCCGAATATTCTGTCCAGAAAACTCATAGTCTTATGAAAAGACGGAATACTGTCTTAAAAGCCTGTTGGAATGTAAATTGTAAGTTTGTTCACGGAAGATCCTATAAAAAAATAGCCGGAACTCAGATTACAACGACCCTGCTCTTGTCAATGGCAACCCTGCACTCATCTCCCGCTTCAAGCTTTGAATTCTCAAAGAACTGGTTTGCCACCTCGGCGATGATCAGGTTGCTGTGTTCTTTGATCTTCAGAACTATTACCTTGCTGGACCCCTTGTTGACAATACTCTTCACCGTTGCATCAAATATATTCTCATCCTGCATTCCTGTTCCGTCTCCTATCTTACGCAGGACACGCAGGTTCTCAGGACGTATTCCCCATGATATCTTTGTACCCTTTTCAATTGCCGGATGTTCTGCTCTTACAAGCATTTCCTCGCTTTGAACTACGAT
>DACO01000176.1:12759-14200 GCA_002508635.1 Methanolobus sp. UBA118
CCGTCGTGGAAAACGATGATCTTGTCGGCAATTGTGAAAGCTTCCACATGGTTGTGTGTAATGAAGAGTACCGGTATCCCGAGCTCTCTCTGTATCTCCTTGATCTTGTCCCGAAGATTCAGTCGGACAACCATGTCCAGCGCAGAGAAAGGTTCGTCCAGCAGCAGGATGTCAGGTTTTGGTGCAAGGGCACGGGCAAGTGCAACTCTCTGTTTCTGTCCTCCTGAGAGCTGTGAGGGATAGTTATCTTCCAGACCTTCTATATGAAGCAACTGTAGCATCTCATTTATCCTGCTCTCTTTTTCCCCGTCACTCCATCCCTTGAGTCCGTAGGCGATATTCTTCTTCACATCCATGTGGGGAAAAAGAGCATAGTTCTGAAAAACGTATCCGAGGCTCCTCTCCTGTACCGGCAGGTTGATCCTTTTGTGGCAGTCGAAGTATACTTTGTCGTTTACTATTATCTTACCACCATTTGGCTCCAAGAGGCCGGAAATACACTGGAGTGCGGTTGTCTTCCCGGAACCTGAACGTCCGAAAAGCACCACAAGTTCATCTCCCACCTCAAAACTGGCATCAAGTGTAAAAGCAGCTTCAATGCCTTTTTTCTTGTCACTTTTTTTCCTGTAATAGCGTTTTCTGAAATCCACCTTGATGCCCATATTAACACCTAGACCTTCCATGTATTGACAAGCTTTGCGGTAATCGCCATGGAGAGCAGTGACATGATTATAAGTATCAGTACCAGCATGTTGGCAAGTTCGTTATTTCCTGTCTGGAATGCACTGTATATTGATAATGACATTGTATTCGTTCTTCCGGGAATGTTCCCGGCAACCATGAGTGTTGCACCGAATTCTCCCACAGCCCTTGCAAAACTGAGTACAATCCCTGCAAGTATGCCTTTCTTTGCAAGTGGCAGGGGGATAAAAAGTGCGGGTTCAAGTTCCCGTCTTCCAAGTGTGAACGCGGCATACTCGAAATCCCTGTCAACTGACTCGATGGCAGCGGCTGTTGTCTTGACCATCAGGGGAAGTGATACCACAAAGGCTGCAATGACTGCAGCTTCCCATGTAAACAGTATGCTCCATCCTGTGAGGTTGTAGATGATATTTCCAAGTGTTCCGTTTCTTCCCAGCAGGATAACCAGGATATATCCGGTAACGGTGGGAGGAAGCACCAGGGGCAATGTTACAAGGACATCTGCCAGCCATTTTCCCCTGAAATCACGCCTTGCAAGTACATATGATATAACCACTCCTATCAGTGCAACTACGAGAGTGGATAGTGAGGCAATTTTCAGCGTGATAGTGAGGGGAAATAGTATCTGGTCCAGCATTGTCCTTTTTCCGTTTTAAGCTGTGAATCCGTATGATTCCAGTATTGCTTTTCCTTCATCAGAACTGACAAAGTCTACAAATGTCTGTGCTTCTTCCTTGTT
>DACO01000176.1:14565-15553 GCA_002508635.1 Methanolobus sp. UBA118
CCTGCATCTACCTCTCCCCTTTCGACATATACGAGCACCTGCTTGACATCATCTGCCAGCAATGTCTTTGCTTCGAGTTCTTCCCATAAGCCTTCTGCTTCAAGTGCTTCCACCGTATACCTGCCCACAGGTGCGGTCTCCGGGTTTCCGATGGAGATTGTACCAACTTCACTTGAAGTGAGATCTTCAGGTCCGTTTATGTTCAGCTCATTGCCGGCAGGTGTTATCAGAACCACCGTATTTGCTGCAAAGTCCTCTCTTGAATCTTCAACTATCAGGGACTGCTCACTTAAAAGATCCATGTGGTTTTGTGAAGCTGATGCGAATACATCTATGGGTGCGCCGCCTTCGATCTGCATCCTTAGTGTTCCTGATCCCGCAAAGTTATAGTTCACATCTATTTCGGGATTCTCTTCTTCGAACTTTTCCTCTATCTCGTTAAAGGCCTCTGTAAGACTTGCGGCGGCGGATACTGTTATTGTCGTGACCTGTGCCTGCTCTGCACCCTCTCCAGAGTTGATATCCTCGTTTGTGTCAGTGCACCCACTGGCGAGAAGTGCGATTGTCAGAATAGCTGTAATTGCCAGAATGAGTTTTCTGTTGTATAACATAATTATTACCTTCTATTTTCTGTCTTCGGACTTAATGGTGAATATGGATTCTTCACCGTTATGTTCTGCCAGACATAACGCTATTCTTCTTTTTTCTGCCATAAGTATTTTTCTATGTGTGGATTCTGTTAAGTTAAGGAGTATTTCAAAGATGCGGGATTCTGACGTAATATCGGGATACTAAACAAAGAATCCGAAAGATTAAAAAAGTTATCTTAAAAACAGAGGATGCAGTACCAAAGATGCTGCATCGATAAAGTCCGGAAAACTTATTCTTCAACGATAGTGACCTTTTTCATCACATCATTTGCCTTTATCTTGTTGACAACGTCCATGCCCTCGATAACCTGTCCGAAGACCGTGTGCACGCCGTCAAG
>DACO01000176.1:15841-16026 GCA_002508635.1 Methanolobus sp. UBA118
GCGTGTGCCATTGAGAGTGCACCTGTGCCGTGTTTACGTGGGTTTCCCTTTGTCTCGCATTTTATGGTATATCCAGGGCCGCCTGTACCGTCTCCCTTGGGACATCCGCCCTGGATAACAAAGTCAGGTATTACCCTGTGGAAAGTGAGTCCGTCATAGAATCCTTTCTTGATAAGTTTCTCGAA
>DACO01000176.1:16298-20312 GCA_002508635.1 Methanolobus sp. UBA118
CCCTTTTCAGTTTCGATGATTGCCTTCTTCATGAGTTTCACCTCTGCAGTTTACAGGTATTATAGATTTAAGCATTTTGCAAGAAATTACGATATCTCCATTATTTTTATATATCTTATTTTATATAGATGTTTAATAAGTAATATATTGATAACTGCACATCACATAGTTTTCAAAGTTGTTTGAGTATTCCGGTAATAAAAAAAGGTGACAGGTGTATTTAATGAAAGGTCCCGGTAGATTAATTCTTACTTTTATTCTCCTTCTTACTTTAAGTTTTACAGCTTACGCCCTGGATATGGAATTTCTGACCAGGGATGTCCAGAGTAGTGTGGGGAATTCGGTTAATTTAAGTGTGTCTATAATGTATGATAATGGAACTCCTGTGCATAATTCCCGGGTTAACTTCACAACTGATCTGGGGATATTGAATCAGGAATCTGCTTTATCTGATTCTTCAGGTATCGCTGAAGTTTCACTCAATTCCTCCACCGCAGGAACAGCCCATATCAATGCAAGTTCAGGCGGTACTTATAATCTGACAAATATTACCTTCTATCCGCTTTCTGCTGATTCTATTCTGGTAGATGCTGATAAGTATGAAAATGTTGCCGGCAGCATTACGAACATCACTTTTACACCTGTTGATGTCTTTGATAATACGAATTGCAGTGAAAAAATAAATCTGGATATTGCCGTAAGTGACTATTCGGGAAGCCCTGCATTAAATCCCGTATTCACCATAAACTATGACAAGATCACAGCTCTTGAAATAAGCCGGGATGAAAATGGTGATGCATACTGGAATGTTTCCGAAGTGGGTAGCAGCCCGGAATCCAATTGTGCTTTTCTTTCTGTAAACTCTACGATTTCAGGTAATATCACTATTACATCAACCACAGGCTCTGCATCCAATTACACGGAGCTGGTCATCCTTCCGGGTGAACCGGATAGGATAACAGCAGTGTATAATGATGAATGTACTGTTAATACAAGCCACAATATGTATGTGCGTGTTTATGACAGGTACGCAAATCCGACTCCTGAGGTTGATCTTGCTTTCAGTGTAACATCTCCGGAGAATACCGTTTATAACAGCCCTGTTGGATATGATTCCGCGTCTCTTGAATATTATGGCGGGACCACTGATGCCAGCGGGAAGTTATCCAACATTTTCACAACCGATAAAAGAGCGGGATCGAATATTATAACTATATCTGTTGTCAGCACATCGCTCGCAGGAAACATTACTATAGAAGGTCTTGCGGATGAGATACACAGATTCTTCCTGACATATACTCCTGAGTATGCCCTGTCAAACAATCAGGACACATATGCACTATCCGCACGTCCAGTGGATCAGTTCATGAATCCGATACTGCCACTTACAACCCCCATCAAGGAGCAGGTCAGGTTCACAACGGACAGTGGCAGTTCGGTTCTGGTACCACTGAACAGCCAGGGACGTGCAAACACTATCGTAGGTCCCACCCCCTACATAGAATCCCTTTCAGTATCAGCTACCTACAGGAACGAATCCGGGTATACCAGCTTCACTAATAACACTACACTCTATTTCACGGCAGGACCGCTTGAAATGATAGATATATATTCTGTTCCGAACGCTGTTCTGTCCCAGGAATTGAGTGGAAATCATGAATCCAGTATAGTACTCGTTGCACTGGATGAATGGGGTCATTCATTACCTAACGTTCATGTCGCATTCAACAATAGTAATGCAACTGTGGGAACACTGACAATTAACGAAATCAATTCTACCCATATCAATGCAACAACGGATTCCGAAGGAAGGATCTATGGTACTTTTACGGGAAATGTCTCCGGAAACACAACTATAACAGCTACCAGCGGAGATGTAAACAGTTCAACTAATATCAGTGTAAAAGCCGAGCCTTTTATGAGTGTTAACCTGAATGTACAACCCACATCGGTGACATCAGGGTCCCTTATCAATATAACAACGATCATCTCCATAGAGGGAGAGCTCCCAATTGTAAGGCCTGCTGCAAGTGCCATGCTTGTGCTTGACCGCTCGGGAAGTATGGATCCGGATTACTATGCGGGTACTCCTCTGGATGTAGTTCTGGTTATAGACCGTTCGGGAAGTATGTCAGGAACTCCTATCGAAGATGCAAGGGATGCTGCAAAAGAGTTCACCGATAACCTTGTTTCCAATTCTGAGGCAGGAGTGGTTTCATTTGCCAGCTCCAGCAGGGTGGATAAGGACATGACGCTTCTGAACTCATATGATAACAAGGTTGCCGTAAAAAATGCTATCGACTCGATAGATGATGACGGCATGACTGCAATGGGTGAAGGAATGGCGGATGCCAATGACCTTCTTATAAATCACGGCCGTTCAGATGCCAGAAAAGTTATGATCGTTCTCACGGATGGAGAAACGAATTCCGGAGATGATCGGGATGGTGAAGATGCTATTGCATTTGCAAATGCAAATGGTGTTACAATCTATACCATAGGTCTGGGAAGCAGTCTTGATGAAGCACTGCTCAGGCATATCGCATCTGAGACCGGTGGTACATACTACAATGCGCCGACAAGTTCCGACCTGAGTGAGATCTACAATACGATTGCCCAGGAACTGAGTGATTATGATATATCGGATATAGAATACGGGGTTGAGGGCTTCACCCCATATGATTATACGTTTCAGGGATTTCTTGAATTGCAGGAATATACTCTCAGGTTCGATGGATATGATCTGGATTATACATTTGACGCAGGTTCCGACTACGGTGGATCAAATGCGGGGGAATGTCTGATCCAGATCAACGGGGAGAACTTCGAACTGATACCCTCGCATGATACAGGTGTAAATGAAGAATGGGATGAGTATGAATACGATATAAGCAATTACCTTATGCCGGGCTCTAATACAATAAGCTTCTACGATTATTATGCCTATGACGGTCATGGTGACTGGAATAACAGGATAAGGAATGTCAATATTCTGCACAATGGCACAAGTGTGGCTTATTATCCGAACGATATTGAACTGGATGCCGGCGGTTACGATTGTCTTGTGGATGTGGTGATAAGTGACTCTTTCGAAGATACTTTCCTCATCAATGAAACAATCAACGATCTTAAGGTTCGGCTTGAATGGGAGGACAATTCTTCGGATCTAGATCTTCAACTGACAAGTCCTTCGGGACATGTCTACGGTCCCGGCGAGGATACCACAGGATACTATCCTACTGGTAATGATTCAGAATACATCTGGATACAGCCTATGTCCTATCTTTATCCGGATGATGATGCCGATACTGTGGAAAAAGGTAACTGGACAGTAAATGTTACTGGCAGTGGAACCGGCACGGAGGATTTCATGATCTCTACATATATTGACAAGAAGAGTGCTGCCAAACTTTCATCCCATGCTTTTATGAGCAGTTTTGACGAGAGCAGAGGTGACAAAGCGGGACTTGCACTTTATAGTTTTGAGGATGTGGTCGAAAGTAATAACCAGACAAGTTACCTGCTCGATGATAGTACCTGGGTAGGGTATTTCACAGCCGGAACGGATGGCTTCCATACTTTCAATATCACATGGGATGATACTTCATCCATTGATGCTTATCTCTATGATGGTATAGAGGTCCTGGATTCCTCCGGGGGAACAGGAGCATGTGAAATTTCATCATTGCTTTCGGCAGGTAACACGTATCATGTGGAAGTAGTTAAAGGAGCAGGCCCGCTTACCGATACCCGGTTCACGATCAACGTCTCAACATCACCTATAGATTCGGTCATGGCAGCATATTACGACAGTAGTGGTGGTAGTGGATCTCCCAGGTACAGGACATGGGATGGATCTGATTGGTCGGGTGAGGAATCAGCTAACTATGTAGAAGGAAGACCTTACTCTATAGTTCTTGAATCCAATCCTCTTAATTCTGAATTTATAATGTGCACAGGCAATGACAATTACGATTTGAGTGCTCAGGTTTGGGATGGCTCTTCCTGGAATGG
>DACO01000175.1 GCA_002508635.1 Methanolobus sp. UBA118
TTAGCAGGGTTTGTATTATCCGTACTTCCAGAAACTGCTAGTGTGGTGGATAATAATATGAGAACAATGGCTACAAGTATCGTGTTTTTAGTATGCATGAACCAACATCCTTGGCTATTTAGGATATCAGGATATTAGCCTAAATATATTTATACATACTGTTTAATAAAAAGATTTATTGGTACTGTCTTTGGAAATAGTCAAGTTTTCAGTATCTATACATAATACGGAAAAAAGTATAAAAGGTGATCAAAACTTTGTTTGAACTTTGAAACTCACAAGAAATCTCAAATTATAAGATTAACATGTGATCAAAAGAATGCAAATAGCCAGCCCCTGCTTTACATCCTTAAAAAGGTAAAACATTCAATATTATATATCGTTTTGCAATTTTTTTAAAAAAGTAAATAATAAAAGTCAATTGGATAAAAATAAAAAAAATGGCGTTTTTGAAAACGCCAATCACTTCTTCAGAACTTCCTCCTTTTCCAGAATCCGATGTATATAGCCCCGACTCCGGCCATTACTAAGACAGAAGCTACAATATCCGAACCTGTAAATGAGAAGCTACTGCTATCCGGATTGCTGACACTTTCCTTTGTCATCTCGTATCCTTCCACATAGTTATCAGGGGAGGATTTTGTCGAATCCTGGACTGGAGAGTCCATATCTGTTCCTGCTCCGGAATCACTTATCATTGTCTGGTTGGAGGTACCTGTTCCCGGCTCAGTAACTTTTAAGTCTGATCCGGTTGAACTGCTTCCGGAAGATGATTTCGCCTGTGGCTGTGACTCAGGCGCCTTATGTTGGATTGCATCATTCAATTTAGCTTCATATTCATCCTGAACTTCCTGGCTAACGCCGGCAGCTCCCATATTCCCCTGCACGAACTCATCGAGTAACATGTTTCCACATGTATGGTGGCAGCAGGTAGCTCCGTTCTCCGCAACAGATTCCGTATATTCTTTCACAAGGTTATTGACCATCTCATCCGGCAGGTCGACATATCCTTTACGAACCGCTTCCAGCATTCTTCCGGTAATGGACTGATAGGCTCCGGGATTGTTTACATTGAAGAATTCCTTCATCTCTTCATTTATGTAGGTGTTATAGACGGTCTCCCACATGCTATCATCAACAAGCTCCGGATTTGAAACTTCCCATCCCCAGAGATTGTCCACGAATTCGGCCATCATCCTGCCTCCTGAATAACCCGAGTTCATCATGCCCTCGATCCATTTGTCATTGAGATATCTGGAGCGGATGTTGATATTCAGGTACTCCTGCATGCCTATTATGCGTGCATCGTCAGGATTGCGGGTATCCGAGACATACATTTCCGGTGTTTTGCCGCTGACATATCTTGTCGCAATGTTCAATCCACCGAAATACTGGTAGAAGTCGTCGTTGTCAAGTGTATCATAGAGGTTTGAGGAGTCAGAGTGTACAGATGCATCAACATTTCTGAGATTGCCGATGAGAAGCTCTGAACAATCGAATCCCCACAGGTCAGTACCGTAGGCATATCCCATCTTGTCAATGTATAGTTCAGCGATTTCGGTATCGTTCTCCCAGGTTCCGCTTGAATCTACTGCATTTGCCACGGCTATCTCATAGGTACCATCCTTTACGGCAAAACAGCGCATTGTAGATAGTTTGGAAGCCATCTCGGCAGCATATGTCTCGTTGCCTGTACTGTTGAGGAAAGAACTGTAAAGCTCTCCATAGATTGCCTGGGTGCTGATATTGACATAGTTTGGATAATTGGTCGATTCTGCAAGGTTTGCCATCCTGGCAGCTTCATCCAGCATCTTCAGTTTGTCAGGGAATGCATCTCTCATGCCCGCGGTGGTGTAAACAATGTCAATGCGCGGTCTTCCAGGTTTTGAGGAATCGTAGTTTGGTAAAAGTTCTTCCTCTGAGAGAAGTGTAAGACCGTCAACAACTCCGTTCTCGTCCCAGTGTGGCTTCACACCCAGCAGATAGAGTGCTTCTGCTTCAAGTGTTCCATGGTCTCTTATGAACTCCACTCCGAATCTGGAAAATGATACTTTACGCGGATATTCTCCATGTTCCTCATAATAGTCAATGAGTAATTCCTGTGCAAGTGCCTTTCCAAGGTTCCAGGTCGCAACTGATGGGTAAAGGTCAGGGTTCACTCCATAGAAGTTGCGGCCGGTTGGTACTGCATTTGTGTTCATTATAGGGTCCGTACCCGGTCCGGCCGGTATGAACCCGCCATTAAGAGCTGAGATCACTCTGTCCATCTCGATGGCGCTATCAAGAAGCCGTTGCCTGTACAGGAGTCCTGAGCTAAGGCTGTGAGTGACAGATTCGTTTGTACCCCCGTAGACCATTATTTGTGAGTCGTTGATGTCGGTCTCATTCGTGACAACTTCCCAGACGAGTCTGTCCACTTTTGTATCATTTGAAGGGATACCAAGCGGATATTCGTCTTCCGGATAAAAAGCTGTAGTGACATTTGCCTCGAACTTGCTTCCCATCATCTGCCTCACCATTGCAGAGAGTTCATCTCTTTCGGGACCGGTGGTATTCATTGCAGGCACCACTCCAAGAACATGCATTCCGTAGGGTATATTTTCTCCTTCTATCTCTTCGATATATTCGTGAAGTGTGTTCCTGATGAAATTATCGAACTGTGTCTCATTATAGAGATAAAGTTCTGTTGCATTGACTTCCAGGTCCGTATCCAGTCCACAGCTTACCATTTCATCGATAATTGACATCTGGTATGCCTGCTTGGTCTGGACTGAAAGTTCAGGTCCGTAGTATTCCTGCATTAGCAGGGACATATTGGCGATTTCACCGTATGTGCCTGCTCTTTCTATCGTAGGTGTAAGATGATCTATGATGAGCGCATTGCCTCTATACTCAGCGGTTAACCCTTCACCTACGTTTGCAACGATATACGGGTAGATGTTGGGAAGGTCCTGCAGTAGCAGAGGGGCCCACTCGGACGAACGATTCATTCCGTATGATTGGCCTGGCAGCCATTCATGTGTACCGTGTGTTCCAAGGTGGATTATTGCATCGGCATCCCAATCATCATTCAACCAGAGATAGAATGCGATGTACTGATGTGGCGGTGGAACAAGACTGCTATGGTAGAGTGTATCATCGTTCTGCATGAATCCTCTTGCAGGTTGTGGCATGATCCACACGTTGTCAAACCGGACGGTGGGTATAACAATATACTGTTCTCCTGTATTATCTTCCCATATCATTAAGCTCTGATTCTGTGGTAGCTCCTCTGCCCAGGGCTCTCCCCATTGTTCGATAACATCCTCTCTAAGGTCTTCCGGTATTTCCTGCTCGAACCATTGCCTGTATGTTTCCATGGGTATGAGTTGAAGTCCCCACTCCGTTCTGTTCTCGACCATCTCATCCATAACTCCCGGTGCCCAGGAACCTGCGTTTATACCCTGTGCCCATATCATCTCCAGAAGCTGGCTATTGTTTTCGGGGACATTGCTAACAGTGTAATTTTCATTTTCCATCCTGTCGAGCAATAATCGCATACTTGAGATGGTATCGAGGTAGCTTGCACCGATATTATCTTTTCCTGACGGATAATTGTAATAGATAATAGCTACCTTTTTGTCCTGGTTCTCTTTAAGTTTGAGTTCAGCCCAGTTGATAGAACGGTTTGCTATCCAGTCTATCTGATAATCCATTGGCACATATTGACTGGCCCCGGTCTCCTCGTCATACACTTCGGTGCCAAGTACGATAAATTCGAAAATTCCGTCTACGTTCGGGCCGATAGTTTTGTAGACTACCTGTCCGCTCGGGATTCCCCTGTTAGCGTCCGCAGGATCAGTGGATTCTCCGACAACCATTCCACGGAGAACCGGCACGTTCAACTCTTCAAGTTCCTCAAGACCTTTTTCATTATCCCAGTAATTAAGCCTGAAACTCTTCAGTGAAATAACACATTGTACTAGTGGTTCACCTGAGTCGTTACAATAGTAATTTATGATATTGTCATTGAATACATCAAATCCTGCTATCACGTTACAGTCCCTGGCTTCCAGATCTCTTATGAGTGCATCAATTATTTCAAGATCTCCGTTCTGGACGTCATCCCTATGGAACCACATTCCAATGGTCGGTCGATCTGGATCATAGATCCGATGCTCACCGTAATTGAATTGCTGATACCAGCCAAGGTATTGTTCGGTAGTTTCAAAGTACCCGTCTTTATAATCCGGGTGGTACAGACCCATAATTGGTAATGTCTGGCTGGAGTTTAGATAACTCCAGTCATCAGTAGTTTCGGTTTGATTGGAGTATTCCTTTGCAAGACATATCAGAAAATTCTCGGCATTCTTTGGAGCGCTGGCAAACTCGGATTCGATATTATTGTATGAATCGATCAGGGTTATATTTTCAGAACTATCATATTTGTAGTCGAAGTATTCAGGTACTTCTGATGAAGATGTATAGATATCAATGAGTGTAGTTCCATTGTCATGTGCCTGAATTAACCACTGATCGGTGGCATTGTAAATGGAACCTTTCATCATCTCACAGAAGATCGCATCCTGCCCGGCCAAGGTCCCATTCTCTCCGGCAGCTATTATTTCATCCAGATATTCACTGCTATCGCTGTAGTTGTATGTGGGAATGAAGTTGAATTCCATGTTCTGACTGTATGGATTAGTCCAGCTTGCTCTTTCCAGGGTGCTGGCATACATTCCCCAACCGGTATAAGTTATTTCGATAACGGGCCAGTTATCCGTAATTTCAGGATGGTTGCCGTATTCCTTGGCAAGATAGATTAACAGATTCTCTCCATATCTTTTGCTGATATTGGAATCGATTCCCATGTTGTTGTAATAATAGCATATGGGGTCATCCAGATTGCCGCTGGATGTATAGTCAAAGAATGCAGGGGTTCCTGCAGATGTGAGATCTATCAAAGAAACTCCGTTTGAATGGGCACTTTCAAAGTATTCCTCAAGTGGCTCATAGACCGAAGAGCTGAGCATATAGCAAAAGATAACATCCTGAGTTTCGAGGAAACCATTCTCCGATGTATTTAGCAATTCGTCACTGGGACCTGAAGTCCCATAACCCTGTATGAATGTATATGAAATATCATTTGCAATGGAACCATTCACACTGGCTTCTTCAAGGGATGCATGTGGTGCAAATGAGATATATGTTATGTTGATCTTCTGCTCTTCTGCCGATACCACTGTTGTTGCTGATGCAAACAACAATACACTTAATACTATTACCAGTATACTTCTTTCTTGCATGTTATCCACCCGATAGCGTGCAGAGCACTTCGGGAGCGCCGCCAAGCTTTTTCCGAAGTGCTCAAATGAACTTTTATTTTATCTATCTCATATTATACTAAATCCATATTATCTGTTTTTAAGCAAATTAAATTGTTTTAATTAAGAAAAAATTAAGTTGAAGTTTTGTTTTCCTCCTCCGGTAGATATACAACTCTTCCGTCAGCAAGTTTGTAGGCCGTGCCCAGAGCCTCCCCGGTTCCGCCTCCTATCTCATCTGTCATATTGAGCACCTCAATGGGCTTTCCCTGATCCTTTACAATGATCTTCATATCCTGTTGTCCCGGATTCTTCACGATGGTAATATCATCCGTGGGACTCAGGAGTTCCGGGAGCTGGTATTGCATTACGAGTGCAATAAGCAGTGCCACCGAGAAGACCATGGCAATGTCGAAAAGGTTGGCAACACCTGTCAGAGGGCTCTGCTCATCCTCATTGGTAAGAAGTCCTGTTCGTCTGTATCTTCTCCTTCTTTTCACTCGCTTACCTCCAGTGTATCAAGGATGTAATCAATATCAGCCATGTCCTGCCAGTACCATCTCTTTCTGACCTGTGTGAGCACATAGGCTATGGTTCCGGCGAACAGCCCTACTACGGTTGTTGCAAAAGCGATCATGAGATTATTTGCAAGCTGTACGATATCACCCTGGGACAATCCGATGAGTGCCGGTCCCAGTGGGATAAGTGTGCCCATCAGTCCAAGCATAGGTGCGATGGTTGCCACGATCCGTGTTTGCTCCAGACGCTTTGCCATCCTGATCTCATATTCCTGTGAAAGCCACTCGATTGCTGGTATCCTGTTCTTTTCCATGTGGCCTGCTGCTTCTTTAGCAAAACTTGTGACCATGAAATTCTGTTTGACATTTCGAAGTGACTCGGCTGCTATTTCATACGAATTATCCGTTATTTTGTCTTTCACTTCAAGACAGCAGCTCTCAAGATTTTTCACATCACGGTTGCGTTTTGCATATTCCGAAAGGAATTCTCCGATTAGTATCAGGGAGAAAAGTACCAGTAACAGGAGTATGATCACTACCGGGTACAGTAGTGAAGACGAGAACGTGTATAATATACCGAACAAAGACGAAGTTGTATCCATTTTTATTGACCTCTCATATGATTAAAAGCAAAACCTCCAAGGATGAAGATTGAAAAAACAATCAATGGAAGTATCTCAAAATTAGCGCTTTCGATAGCTGAGATATTCATCTGCTTTGCTTTGATATATGCCGGAACAAGCATTGCTCCGAGCATATAGAATATCCCGAGGAACATCATCACGGTTCCCAGATCTTCAGGAGAGCGGTTCATCTTCCTGAAAATAAAGGTTGATGATACTACTGATAAGAAGAAAACGATTCCGACTATAATACCTACTTTCCATCCACTGATCTCAAGGCTTGAAGCAAGTATCATACAGGAAACAAACAGAGCCGTCAGGCAGACCGGGCAGGGAACTGATATCACCAGAAATGTCTTCTTTGAGACGTCACGCCCGCAGTTCCATTTTCTCTGGGTATAGATCCCGGCTGCTATCAGGATAACTGCGATAAATACATGTAATGTCATCCCGAGGTTTGCAATACTTTCCAGATATGATTGATCCACAAAGCCCACGAGACTTCCCAGTATCACTGATAACAAAAAGTAAGAACCTGCCAGGAAGAGCACTTTCTTCTTTTCCAGATTTGAAAATCCACATCCTACTCCTGTCTTCAGGCCGAATATGGATATGCCGATAAGGATGCCTACTACTGCTGCGTAAAGTGTATTCATTTCAACCTACCAACCAATAAGATTTTAGTTCGTTTTAGATAGTATACATTATTTATAATTGCAACTTTTATTCTGTCAATGCTTTATACAAATAAATATAACATTATCATATATTACTGGTTCAGATAACACATATCTTCTATTTTAATCTTACTGAACAAAGCTAAAAAATAAAATTAAAAAACTATGCTCATGGATTTGCACAGTACGATGATGTAATTGATATAAGTTCAAAAGCACAAAGCTAAAGCTGGTGCTAGTTGCTCAAAAAACAAGATGGAAAATTAAAAAAGAAGTTCACAACCCCGGAGGCTGTGAAAAAAGTAGATGAAATAAATTATTTCTTAAACTCAGTGTAGCCGCATTTTCCGCAGGAACGCCTGTCCTTGTGCTCTGCAAGGAATACGCCTTCACCGCAGCGTGGGCATGCCTGGTGTGTCCTTTCGATAGAATCGCCGCTTACCTTGTAGTAATCCTTTACTGCCATTGTATCACCTTATTCTGCAGGGGCTTCCTCAGCTTCAGCCTCTTCTGCTGCACCTTCTTCTTCAGCAGCTTCCTCTGCCTCTTCTTCAACTTCAGGCTCAGGCATTGCATTTCTTTCAATGACATACTTTGCTTCGACCTGCTTCATACGGTCGGCATTCTCATATATCTTCACATATGCGCTTACTGCCTGCTTACCGAACTGCTTTTCCATCTTCTGGATGATTACAAGTTCCTGGGCTACGTTAAGCATAGCTGCCACTTTTGCTTTGAGGTCGCTACGGGATGGGGTTGCCCCGTCAAACCCGATATTCAGGTTCAACTCACGCCTGTTGAGGAGTGCGTTGTTTTTCTCCTTAATGATCTTAATGTCCATCTAATTTTCTCCAAATGGTTCTTAATTCTTCCTTATTGTCCTGCGCGCCAATTATCTTGCTTAGCAGGTCTCTGATCTCTTCCTTTTTGGATTGAGTGATTTTTACGAGTACGACACCCTGATCCGGCTGTCCGTAGAGGACAACTGAACCCCGTGGTGCCATGAGAATGGCGGGTAAAGCTGCAAGGTCTTCTTCGCCGCGCACGAATATCCTGACATTTTCATCTGAGCTGATGGCGTTATCAACGGCATCTATCAAATCTTCGGTTATTACCCCGGCTGGATTGTCTACGAATATTTCAGTGAAGCCCTTATGCTTTGTGCCTACAACGACCCGGTCTGAAGCCGGTCCGCGTTTTGTCCGGTCATCCACTATCAGGACATCCGGTATGATATTTAAGTTGAGCAAGTGGAATGTAGTAACATCACCGACGGATATAAGTTTTGTGGGACTTTCCAGGTCTGCGGAAAGCTCCCTGATGGTGTCATCACCGTTCCCTGTATACAGAACGCCAAATATTTTATTAAAAAGTGGCCTCAGCTCTTCGTACAGAACGATCTGCGAGCCCAATTAGCGCACCTTCAGAGCATACTTGTCGGCAACTTTTACGTCGATCTTCTTTGCGATCTCTGAACGTTCCGGATCAATTACTATGACCATGCCGCTCCAGTCAGCACTGAGGTTACTGGATCCGCATATGGGGCATGTCTGTCCGGAGATTATACGATGGCATTCTCGACAAACCTGGTCACTCATCTGTCTGCCTCCTTATTATTCCGCCTTTTCGGCTTTAGGCTTTTTAGCCTCTTCTATCCATTCTATCTTTCCGAGGGAATGCTGCCTCATGGTGAGTCCGATCTTACTTTCCCTGGGTTCCCTTTCGTTGATACTTACTGCTACTATGCGGGCTCTGACCTTGTCGCCCTCTGAAAGGGATCTGCCACCACCTTTGCTTACAAGCCTTCCGTTCTTCCCGTCATAGGACATGAAATCGTCGGTTATCTGGCTCACATGTAAAAGCCCGTCCATTGCGCCTATACTGATAAAGGCACCGAAATCAACGGTTTCGACAACTTCTCCTTCAATGACTTCCTGTATCACCGGAACGAAGACTATAGCTTCAAAAGTAACATCATAGTACACAGCACCATCGCCCACAAGGATGTGCCCTTCTCCTATCTTATCTATTTCGGTAACGGCAACAATGGCACCCAGGGCCTTGTCTATCCTGCCTTCCAGCTTATCCTTCAGGGCAGCTTTGACATTTGTTTTCACGTCTCCGCCAAGAAGGTCTGGTGCCACACGAATCGTGTCCGCTAGTTTCATCTTTTTGTACATGTGATCGGCTCCAATTATCCTGATATGATTAATTTGATATTCATTTGATTTTAAACTTCATCTGTGATCCTTTCAAGCCTGTTCTTCTGGCGCAGGCATATGATGGGAATATTTTTGTCTTCAAGTCTTTTTTTCAGGCCTATGTCGTTGGTAAGTACGGCTGCGTCACAGTTTCCTGCAAGGTCTACTATGACATTGTCGGCATGTCCTGATGTCTCGACGACCTCACATCTGCGGGCAAGTGAATACGCGACCTTTGCAGCGGTTTTATCCTTCCCTCTCAGTCCCTTTTGAAGCGATTCCAGTTCCCTTATCACAGAAAGCGGCACAATGAACCTGTTATATCCAAGTCTTCTGAGCTCATCAAAAATATCGACATTGAACTGTACAGGTATCATCAGGCCGTTTGTATCTATAATTACTTTCAATCCTGGATTACTCCTACACCGATAAGGCGCCATCTGGATCCTACACGTCTGCTGATGGCTACTGTCCCTCCGATGTCTGCGCACACCGGTCTTTTGAGCTTGACCTCTGCAACATCCTTTCTGGCGCTGGTAACAACTCCCACGGTGGTAGCAGTACCGACATTTAACATCAGTGGTTCACTTGTCTTTATGGGGTCGATCTCTTCCTCGTCGCTTACTCCTACAACTCTCTGGAGAAGGTGTAACTCAAGTGTGAAATCATCATGAGTAGGTGGAAGTGTTCCGGGCAGACCTGCAACCTGTCCAGTGAGGGTGTCACTCTTTGTCAGTGAAGGGTCAAGGGTTGTTCCCACTGCAAGCAGACCTCCGGGGGTTGCTTCTTCCACAGGCTCTTTTCCGGCTACGATCCTGGTAACCGTGGTCTTTATGGGTTCCCATCTGGTAGTGCCTTCACTTTCGATCTTGATACCGGGACATATCTCCAGTTCATCACCTGCACTCAGTGAGCCTTCTGTGAGAGTACCGCCGATAACTCCGCCTGTTATGTCCTTGATAGGAGTTCCGGGTTTGTTAATATCAAATGATCTTGCGATAAGCAGGTGCGCGTCTTTATCCATTTTATGTACAGGCGTGGGTATGATCTCTTCCATTGCCTGTATCAGGAAATCAACATTTGTGTTCTGCTGTGCGGAAACCGGTATGATAGGTGCGTTCTCGGCGACGGTTCCCTTGACAAAGTCCTTGATCTGGTGGTAGTGCTCGATGAGCTGTTCCCTGGACACCAGGTCTATCTTATTCTGCACGATTATGAGGTTCTTGATTCCTATAATATTCAGGGCCATCAGGTGTTCCTTGGTCTGTGGCTGCGGGCATTCCTCATTCGCAGCAATTACAAGGATTGCTCCGTCCATGATGGCAGCGCCTGAGAGCATGGTCGCCATAAGGGTTTCGTGCCCGGGCGCATCTACAAAAGATACTGTCCTGAGCTCTTCGGATGGCTCGTCGCATCCTTCACATTTTTTAGAAACGGTGTAACATTCCGGTTCCGGGCAGTTGGGGCACTTCCTGAATGTTGCATCCGCATATCCGAGGCGGATTGATATACCACGCTTCATCTCTTCGCTATGTGTGTCTGTCCAGACACCTGACAGTGCGCTGACAAGTGTGGTTTTTCCATGGTCGACATGGCCTACCATGCCGATATTAACGCTAGGTTGACTCAATTTTTAATTTCCCTCCGGGTTGAGCAATAATTCGAATGTACAAAATGTATGAAAGATCTTATTGATTGCAATTTAGATTTGTGCTATCATTCAATTAATCATATTTAAATGATTTCAACCGCTCAATCAATAATCAAATTTATTCACCATACTCTGAATCGAGACATTATTCATTTTATATAGTAAATATTTTGCTCCTGCAGGATATTTATCTCTACCGGAACAGTTGAGCAAGCTACGGCAGATCAATGCTGTACAAACCGATCCAGTATCCTCAGACAGCCGATTCCAGTGCGTCCCTGAGTATCTCATCCCTCTGGAAGATATTCTCTATCTTTATACCTGATGGTGTTATCCTGAAACTCACGGGTTCCAGAGAAATGTTGGTACACCTCATTTTCGGTATATATAGCTGCCTTATGCCCTTTCCTGTTCTCTCATCCCTGTTGGTATAGAGCATAAGGCTGCCAAAGGCAATGTGTTCTGCGATACTGTGTTTTATACCTGATTCTTCCTGCCCTATGAGAAAAAGGCTGGTACATCTTTTTGTTGAAAGCAGGTCATTGATGGTAAAGAACTTATCAGCAAATTCCTCTACATTATGATAGAGAGACAGCATGTCAAGATTATCAATGACAACGACTTCAATATCATCGGGTATTTCCTGTACGTTCTCAACGCAGTCCTTCTCTACAAAACCGATTCCGCTTCCCAGCCTGGAGGCGTTCTGTATCTTGTTGGTGCGTACCTCGAAGGATTTTGTTATCAGAAGTGTTCCGTTCTCCAGGCAGCGCCTGAAATCAAAACCGATATTCTCTGCCTGTTCCAGAAAGCTTTCGACATTTACGTGTGTGAGCATCAGCATGCATTTTTTCCCGTCCTTGCATGATTGATGCAGAAAATGAGTTGCAAGTATGGTCTTCCCGGCACCTGGGGGTCCGCTTACAAGCATGCCATGTCCTTTCGGATATCCGCCTTCAAGAAGGCTATCAAGTTCTGATATTCCGGTCGCTACTCTCTGGACATTCATACAGAGATTATAATATATGTAATTATATAAAAACTATTGTATTTACTTTTCTCTGTTTTGTAAGAAGACTAAAAAAATATGTCCGGGAGCACCAAATTAGTTTAGCGATTCCCGGTTACACGTCAAATGTTCTATATTTTGATACTTATGTTATGATCCTGTCAAGCTGATCGGTCTCGATGGCCCTGCGAACCTCATAAGCCAGACGTCTTCCTGTGCTCATGGGCTTGCGCCAGAGAGTGTTACCATACGGGTGACCGACTGACATGTGTACGTTTGTTCCGCCGCCGACCCTTGGTGCTACATCATATATGTAGTAGTTCAGGTCTTTATCGACACACGTCTGCAGGCAGAAGGGACCGATGATTCCGGGATCATAATACTTCTTTGCGGCTTCCACATACTTTTCACAAAGCCTGAATGCCTCTTCAAGCAGGGATTCCCTGAGGGTTGCGGAGTTGTGGCCACATACGGTATATTCCGGAGTAAGCTGATGTTCTGCAAGTTTCATCTGCTGTGGTGCAGGCAGTCTTACGTGACCGTCCAGGCTTGTCTCGAACCTCCAGTCTACTCCAAGTAACTCCAGCTTGTTCATCTCGGACTCTATGGGTGAGTAGAACATATCCAGGTTGAATACAGGACCAATGATGTATCTCTCGATCCTTGCTTCTTTCAGTGCTTCTTCAGTGATAACTCCCTGTTTCAGAAGAGACTGTGACTTTTCCTGATACTCCTCGTACGTGCCTGCAGTAAAGAAACCCCTCTCGAGCTTCTTGACAGCGTGCGGCAGCTTGACCATCACAAGCTCGTCGATATCCTGTGGGTCCTCTATCCTTTCTGGGAACGGGAGCCCGGCCTTCTCAAGCAGCCAGTAGTAATCCTTTTCCAGACCTCTTTCTTCACTTCTGAGCATGTTCCTGCTGCCGACCAGCGGTACTTTGAATTTGTTCTCCACATCATCAATACCACAATATGAAGTGAATGACCTGTTGGGGATGAAAAGCACATTGTCCTCGACTAATCTCTGCTGGTTCTCAGGTCTTATGACTTCGTTGAACTTTTTCAGGCACACGGATTCGTCCACGATACCCCGGGTGATCTGACCGCTTGCATCTCTCTGGGATTTGAAGTAGTCAGTATAAGTTTTCTCACGCCCTTCCTGGCAAACAGCCAGTGTCCTGAAATCCTCTTCAACAGCACCATCAAAGATATCCAGTGCCGAGTGTGAGGCCACGGCACCTATCTTTAATTTATCAGTATCATAATCTTCGATAATCTCTATGATCTCTTTTCTGTCAATCATCTTATGACCTCGATTTTGTCCGAAAGATGTAAATTGTGGTTAATAAACCTGTTCACACTTTCAACAAGCCTGCTTCATTGTTTCATGTTCCTGAAACAAGGAAAATAACCAGTGGTGTTATAAATGTCTCGATTACTGAGGCAATGAATATCAGTGGCAGAAGTACATAAAAGAACAACTTGATTCCTTTTATAAGCTCACCCTTAAGGTCGGATGGCCTGCCAAGAATTGTCCTGAAGGCTTCATGGCCAAGCCTTATTCCGATTGCTGATGAAATTATCAGCATGGGCAGTTCAATAATACCATGAGGTGTCAGGCCTGCGATAATGAACAGAAGGCCGTTCTCAACTATTTGAATATGGGCAAAGACACCAAGGACAAAACCGTTGATCAACAGGAATGCCAGTGGTGCTATACCAAGCAAAGGTCCCAGAAGTATTGAAAACAACATCTTGGAAGCGTTATTTATGAAGATCAGAACCATGATCTCTATGGCTGAAAGATTCTGAAGCATTTCGGCAAGCTCTTCAAGGCCTGAAAGTGAATCAGCGGAAGATTCCGGACTGAAGCCGTATCCTATGTAACCTGCAGCGATCGAGAGAACAAAAAGCAGTGTACTTATCAGTATATAAGGTTTAAGCTCTGCAATATAGCTTCCAAAAGTAGTCCTGATTTCTTCATTGAACATAATTTAAACACTCCCCATAATGTTAGATTCCCAGGGTCATTCTGATGGTATTCCTGCATGCAGGCGCGAGTCCGAGAACTATTATAACAAGTTTCAGGAATTCTTTGAGGGTCTTTGACTCGTCGTCATCATCGAACTGGGTATCCAGTATATATATTACTGGTATGAAGATTGAAAGTTTTAACGGATACATTACCAGTGCTGTACCAGTGAGGTCTATTAGATAGGCCGGTACCACATGTTTCTCATAGTATCCAAGCAGATCCACTCCCACTATTGTGGATGATGCATCAAGCAGGTGGACAAACAGTATCGAAAGGTTGAGTTTATCCTTAAGCATTGAGGAGCCTGCCCTGTCAAACACGATGTATGTAAGATAGAGGATCAGGCCGGCGGCACCAATAACAAAGAAAGGCACCCAGGGAAGCACTACATTTTCAATGTACAGCAGGGCAACGATGTTGATGGCAAACCAGGCGCTTCCCAAAAAGGCGAAAACACGATGGAAGTCTCTTTTGCTGTCAATATTACTTATCAATCTTGAAATGAAAAGCAATATCACAGTAATGAAAGCTACAAGGAAGTAGATATTGGGGGTTATGAGCAGATAACTAAG
>DACO01000172.1:0-124 GCA_002508635.1 Methanolobus sp. UBA118
GCCTTGGCGGAGGTTTACCCGCTGGTTCGCTGTCTTATTTCTCAGCCGATCCTAGGTCCATGTCCGAAGTGTTTCTCTATCAGTTCACCCAGTCACGCAAGACTTTCTATTTCACCACAGGACG
>DACO01000172.1:337-615 GCA_002508635.1 Methanolobus sp. UBA118
ACTTTCTATTTCACCACAGGACGAAAACCAAAATACGTACTCAATGATATCATCAATCTTGGTTTCGATCCTGGAAATATCATCTTTGTTGATATCTACAGTGAATACTACTTCAGTTCCTGCGGGGAGATGGTCGAAAGTGTGGGTAATGAGTACATGGACTCACGGATAATAGAGTTCGCCGAATATAATCTCCAGAACATTGCAAATGATGCAGGCGATGAGATAATCAATATTATCATAGATTCGTTCTCATTCTTCATGAACCTACAGGTAAG
>DACO01000172.1:954-1257 GCA_002508635.1 Methanolobus sp. UBA118
ATGGACAATGAGACCTTTGCAGCAGTTGATGTCATATTCGACTCCTCCCTTGATAAGGAATCTGACAAACTTGTGAGCAAACTTTCAATTCCGAAGATACGGGGACTCATACCAAATAACGATATCATTAAGTTCAAGATCGGAGAAGGAGTCCAGATCGACACTTCAAAGGACATAGCCTGAATCGGTAAAATCGAAGTTTAAGTTTATTCAGGCTCAAACTTTTTTATTTTAATTTTTTAATTCCAGTTAGAGGCAGGCATCTATCATAGCATGCCTGCAAATGCAGTTTCTCTTTTTCGG
>DACO01000172.1:1491-5984 GCA_002508635.1 Methanolobus sp. UBA118
ATCCCTTCGATAGCCTCGATGACTATATCGAAAAGAGTTTCCTTTTTCTCCTGCAGTATATCCACGACCTCGGATGCCGTGATCTTCGTATCATCCAGTCCACAGGCGTTATTTGTGACCGTACACACAGAGGCATAGCAGAGATTCAGCTCCTTAGCAAGTACGACCTCGGGTACACCCGTCATACCCACAACATCAGCAAACTGGCTCATCATCCTTATCTCTGCCCTTGTTTCAAATCTCGGACCCTCGGTACAGGCATAGACTCCTTCCGAGAAGCCTGCGTTTTTGCTTTTCAGCACTTTCTTGATTGCATCCCTTATTTCCGGACAGTAGGGTTCGGTCACATCAACGTGCACTGTCCTATCATCATGAAAAGTGGAAACCCTGTTCCTGGTAAAGTCAATGAAATCCTCGGCCAGGACAATGCTGCCTATGGGATGTTCTTTCATCGTACCCACAGAATTCAGGGAAATGATCCTCTCAACCCCAAGCTGCTTGATGCCCATCACGATTGCCCTGTAATTGATCCTGTGAGGCGGAACGTGTTTTGTTCCGTCAGCATGTCTCGGGATTATCACAACTCTTCCTTTAGCTGTGTTTAAGAAATGAACATTAATATTGCCAAAAGGTGTTTCCAGAGGGCAGCTTTCAACTCTTTCAGGCAGAAAAGCATTCACACCACCGATTATTGCCAGATCCGGTGATTTTCCGTGAAGAGCTCGTGCCTCAGGTATCTGCATCGGCTGATCCCACCAGACCTTTTTTCTCTTCCATTTTGATATTCGTGGATATCTTGATCCCGAGCAATGCTATGATGATCGCAGCCACTATGGAATATACAAAGTACTGCACTCCGGCCTGAGAATCAAGGGATTCACTGCCTATTACTGGGTTTATGGACATCAGGTATGTACTTGCACCCCAGAAAAGCAAACCCATTGAGATCGCAAAGAAGGCAGGTATGATGTACCGGAAAACGGACCTTCCGCTTTTCTTACAATCTATTATCTTACCCAGATCAGCAAATAGGATCGCTCCTGTGTAGAGCCACACAGTGGAGTTTATAAATACCGTTACCAGAGGCACTATTCCGTAATACCAGACACCTTCGCTCGTATAAAGGTTCCATACATTTACCAGACCCACAATTGTTGCAAGTGCGAATATCACACCCGCTATGGCATAAGTTACAAACGTCATCCTGCCTGAGTAAAAGGAATCGTTCATATGTCCCCAGAGTATGGATATCGAATCACCGAAACCACGATAGAGCATGTAAAGACCGATGGCTGCAAGTATTCCTATAACGGCTCCCTGGGGATAGTCGATCAGAAGGAAGAACGCATATATCAATGATGCAAGACCCAGCGGTACAAAGAAGGTCTGGGATATCTTCGGGTCATTGAATGCGTGTTTTATGATGTAGTAAGTACTCTCGAGATTGGCACTCTGCATAACAACTATACGCTTGACAGAGTCGATCTTTATCCTGGACTGCACGATCGGAAGCAGTGTCTCATCCTCTGCACCGTCGGATATGAAAATTGCGGATTCGGCATTGAATTTCTTAAGTATGAGATCAAGCTGGTTCGCTATTTTCTGATCCGAGATAATACCAATGCTCCGATCACCTGCAAGAGTCACGATTTCAGCATCAAACCCCTTTGCAAGCAAATCGTCAAGTACCCTGATACCGCCAAATATGGTATTCGTATCAGAATCCTCGGGGTCTGCGGTACCGAGCTTTACTGCAGCCTCGATATTCGCCTCCCTGCCAATCAGAGGCCCCCTTATATCGGCTTTTTCACCCAGATCGTTATCTCTGTCTATACAAAGAATAAGTGTTTGCATATAATTCCATTCCCTATTTAGTAGGGAAATATAAATAGATTCTCATAAAATCGTAACTCTGTAAGACTTAACAAAATAGACAGACAATATAAAAATAAAGTTTTCAGAGTAAATCTCCAATCAGCTTTTTCGCCCAGATCAGTTTCTTTTTCTTTATGTCAGTGACATTAACATCATCAAGATCAAAACCCAGTAGTTTTATTTCAGACGCATGGAATTCATCTGCCAGAAAAACACACCTGTCCCCGTCACTGAATCCTCCGAAATTATACACGTTTTCAAGTGGAACTGACTGGGTACTTCCTATTATGTCTTTCATCAACGGTACATATCTCTCTAATTTGTCAATATTATCCCCGTGTGCATGTACCACGACAACAGACCCGTGATTATTTGCAAGGATCTCCTTTTCCAAATCTCCGTCAAGGTCGGTTACGATTATATCAGGTATTATACCCCTGTCAACAAGAACTGCAGTAGCACCGTCAGCGGCAATTATAGTTTTTCCTGAAATATCCGTGACTTCAAGCTGGTCTTTGAGGCAAGGAGCATTACCGCATACAATAACACTTTTTCCGGCTATCAGTTTTCTAAGTACGGATAGATCCGCAGTGTTATCCTTATCAAGCATCCGGGAGAGGATGATTGCGGCTTGCTCATCCTCTTCCCTGCTAAAACCCATATCCTCGAGTATATCAAGATAAATGGGTTCCCATTGCTTAAATTCCATCGTCCTTTTAATCTCCGTTGGATGGGGAGATTCCGATACTTATGGATATGCCTTCAACTTCCCAGTCCTTGGAAAGCTCACCCGTGGAGTCCACATCCAGTCCTATGACCTGCACATCAGCCCTGATCTCTTTTGCGATGTACTGCTCAAAATCGAGTATGAGGTCCACAACCCTTTCGTCCTCTACCCTGATATGGGCTTTGATGGGTTCATCTACCGCAAGGTCAAGTTCCTTACGCATATCCTGTACCCTGCGTATAACTTCCCTTGCAAAACCTTCGGATTCGATCTCACGTGTCAGTTTTGCATCCACATAGATGATACCGGCGTCAAACTCGGCACTGGCAGTCATTTCCGGAAGGCTCTCCTCGAAATTGACCATATCCGGTGTCACAGTTACCTTCGTACCCCCGGCAATCTCAAGTTCGAATTCCCCTGAAGTCGCCAGGGCTTTTTTCAGTGCCATCGCATCGGTATTCTTGATAGCAGCTATGACCTTACCTGCATCTCCCTTGAACGCAGGACCAATGGCACTCGGGTCAGGATTAGCTTCAAAACCAAGCTCGTCCCATGATTCGCCCACGCCTGTGATAACGATGTCCTTGGAGTTGGTCTGATCCATGAGTACGGATCTGAGGTTCACAACCGCATCAGCAGCTGATTCCTCGTTAGGGGATACTATTATGCGGGATACAGGCCATCTGAGCTTCCTTTTGACCTTCTGGCGTGCGTTGGATGAGGATTCCACAATGGACCTTGCAAGGTCCATGTGCACTTCAAGTTCCTTGTCCACAAGGGATTCGTCAACAATCGGCCAGTCGTTCATGTGTACTGACTCAGGTGCATCAGCATCAACATTTCTCACAAGGTTCTGGTACATCTCTTCGGCCAGGTGTGGCATGAATGGTGCAATGACCTTTGAAAGTGTGATGAACACCTCATACAGTACCCTGTATACTGCGATCTTGTCGGGATCATCTGCCTCTACCCATGTCCTTGGTCTGATGAGCTGGATATACCACCTTGACAGGTCCTCGAGTACGAACTCGTTGATGGCACGTATTGCCCTGTGAAGTGTATACCTGTCCATGGCCTTGTCCACATCACTGATAAGCGACTGTGACCTTGATAGTATCCACCTGTCCTCTTTACGCATGTCCGCTTTGACAGACTCAAGGGATACCTTGGAGGGGTCAAACTCGTCAAGCACCATGTAAGGTAGCGGGAAGCGGTATACATTCCAGAGAATGTTCAGTGTCCTGTTGATGTTGCCAAGCTCACCACTGACAAACTTCAGGTCTTCCCATGGAGCGCTTGATGAAAGCACAAAGCTTCTTAGCGTGTCAGCACCGAACTGTTCGATAACATCTCCGGGTGCCACGACGTTCCCAAGACTCTTTGACATCTTCTTGCTCTCACTGTCCAAGGTGAAACCGTGCATGAGCACACTCTTGTAAGGCGCCTTTCCGAAGGCAACCATACTGGCGCCAAGCTGCGAATAGAACCATCCACGTGTCTGGTCCTGTCCTTCGGTGATGAAGTCTGCGGGCCACCATTTTTCAAACTCTTCCTTTTGTTGCGGGAAACGCAGGGTTGCCCAGGAAGCTACGGCTGAATCGAACCAGACGTCAAATACGTCTTCCACACGCTTCATCTTGCCGCCGCACTCACAGTCCAGTAGTATCTCATCCACATATGGCCTGTGCAGTTCAACGTCCTCAGCGTTGCCTGACATCTCAAAGAGCTCTTCCTTGGTTCCGACAACATGCATCTTTCCACAGCTATTACATTTCCATACAGGTATCGGTATACCCCAGTACCTCTGGCGGGATACACACCAGTCACGTGCACCCTCGACCCAGTCCCTGAATCTTGCAGAACCAGCCCAGTCAGGATACCAGTCAACCTT
>DACO01000191.1:0-570 GCA_002508635.1 Methanolobus sp. UBA118
ATATCAAGCACCGGACGTGAGGGAAAACCTGTCGGTACAGCCTTTATTCTGGGAGATGTGGAAGAGGTTATGGCTCGCTCTCACCAGATAATTCTAAATCCCTACGCTGGTCACAGGGATGAGGACCGGGACCTCCTCAATAAAAAGAACTGGGAATCAGTAAAGGAGTTCTCACAACTTGACGGCGTCTTTGTCATATCCGATGAGGGGAAAATGGAAGCTGCCGGCAGATATCTGGATATTGATGCCCGGGATATACGCCTGGACAAAGGACTTGGTGGACGCCACGTTTCTGCTGCCGCCATCACAAGGGACACTGTAGCCATAGCGATAACAGTCTCAGAGTCAGGCGGACTCATACATATCTATATGGACGGAAAAGAACTGATGTCCATAGAATCAACTCAAAGAGCAATGTTCTGCACTCTTCAAGAGGATAAAAACGAGAATTAAAAACAAAGAAAGAAAGGTTTGCCGGCATAAGCCGGACTTTTCTGTTCAGTTCTATTTTTGTGTTTAGTATGGTATCTTTATCTTACCGACTTCGTCCATGATCAGTGCAACAGCAAG
>DACO01000191.1:850-1344 GCA_002508635.1 Methanolobus sp. UBA118
AGTGCAATGCTGAAGAATGTAAGGTCAAGCAGTATAAATACAAGTGTTATGCCTTTTACACCGATCTTGAAAGTTACTATTGTCAGCAGTGATGCTACGATACCCCAGATAATAAGGTACCAGAAACCTGCACCTGCACTCATTGGGTCCATTATTCCACCGAATATTCCTATGGTTGTTGCTATCTGAATGAATGCCCATGAGAACCAGAACAATGCGAATGCACCGAATGCAGATGCACCGAAGGTGTCGCCTTTTTTCCATAGCTCAAGACTTGCGAACAACTGGGCAAAACCACCCAGGAATATAGCTGTTGAGATCACCATTACAGCATCAGCGAACATTCCCATGATCATCAATCCAAGGAACGTTGCTGCAAATCCAAGACCAAAGAAACCCAATGGTGCAGGGCTTGCGGTCGTATCTTTAATTACTACTTCTCCATCCATAGTTTAATCACTTCCCTAACATAGATTTTAGATAATTGTAAATTA
>DACO01000191.1:1701-5646 GCA_002508635.1 Methanolobus sp. UBA118
GTATATATCATTTTTGATTATGACTAATAGTGAAAAGAGTTATTATCAGTTTAATCTCGTATTTAGTACATATAGTAAGCTAGAATTGAGAATAAAAATCACTAAAAGATTCTTTTATGAAAAAAAGCAATTATAAATTACTTTTACAAATAATAAATATAACTATATAAATATAATAAACAAAACCGACCTTTTAACTGCAATTGTGATATATTTATGCACAACCGTCCCGAAATGTTTATTAAGTAGGATGAGAGAGTAAGCTTTCTTATAAAAGTATCCCAAAAGATTAAATATAATAAATATTTTTGAACTGGCTTTTTTTCAAATGTCCTCCAGAATAAAACTTTTTATGTACCTGATAGAAAACAAACAGGTACAGTGAATGATAGAACAAAAAATAAAAAGATATGTATATTTTTCACCAATGATTATATTTTAAACCTCAGGAGTGCAGCGATGCCTCCAAGAGAAAGTAGTTTCTCTCCGGGTTCAAATATTGTACTGAATATAACAATATTTCCTCTGGCATGCTCTACTGACTGCAAGAAATTATCGATGTTACCTTTTTCTCTTTCCATACGAAGATATTCATCGGCCACAAGCAGTGTTTCAATCGCCCCGAAGTTCTGTGCAGATTCCACTTCCTCCGAACCATAAGCGGCTTTTCCGTCAGTGGATATCTCCCTGAGCAGATCATCCATAAGTTTGGATTCTCTGGCAATCCGGGACTCTTCCATAATCCTGTCAACAGCCCCTCTTTTCAGGACCTCCTGGAATCCGGAAATTCCTACTGATGCCGTATCTTCAACTATTGCCCTTGAAGCCAGCTCCTGATCTTTTTCAGCCAGGAACTTCATAAAATCATCCTTGGTGAAACCCGGACCTGCAACAACTATGGCCTCCGAGCCGGAAGCGGCATGGACCAGCTGATCGGATATCTCGTCGAAGAATACCTCCCTGAGAGTGCCCTCTCCTTTCCCGGAGGACTGAGTTATGTGAGAATATTGCTCGATGCCGTAATGGCGTACAAGACCTATGTCCGCATCTCCTTCCTCAATAGCAACGATGACAACCTTCGGGCGTTTGGAAGAGGCTTCGGCTTCATCCACACGCTCCAGTTGATCCTTCTTCCAGGTCTTTATTATAGAGACGTTGGTACCATCCTCTACATTTATAGTATGATAAGAACCTGAATCCATGCCATGCTCGATGACACCATGTATCCTGAGCCTGTTGGAGAACCTGTGGAATTCAAGATCCTCTACCCTGATCCCAAGCCTGACATTCTTTTTCTCCACCTTTTCAGGTCTTAGTTTATCATTGGAGGTATCTGCCTTTCTCTTTGTCAGAGCGAAAACAAGGTCACCTTTCTCTATTATGTACTTGAGATGCCACAGGTCATCCAGAGTCTCGGGAGTTATGGCAATCTCACCTTCTCTGCCTTTCAGACTTCTCTTTGTTACGCGCATTGATGAACTACCTGCAAATACATGAAACCTGACTGTTTATAAAACCTGACAGTCATATTCTATATCACACTTTAATATCAGACTCACCCGGAGGAACCATCATGGCTATCTTATCAGGCGAGGCAATTTGTTTTACAAAGTTGACTTCCTTTAATTTGTCAACATATATCTTGTATATCTTTTTCGCTATATCGTTCTGATTGAACTTCCCGGGAACGATTTCCACAACATGTTTACCGTTTTCCCTTACAGCCGATACAGGACCACCAATCACCCGGGTCTCCTTATCCAGCTCAAGGGCCACAGCGGCACCGACCTGGACGTCACGATAATAGTTACGTTCTCCACGTATGGCAAATGAACCTTTCTTCAGGTACTCACCGGATTCCGGGGTCTTGGAAACCTGCTCTGGTTTTACCCAGTAGCAATCTCCACTGAACTGTGCTGACTTCCAGATACTTGAATATGAGACCACAAACTCCGCAGCTTCCTGAAGTGCCTGCCCGGTAACATCCCTGCCCTCTGTCTTTACAACAGTCATTGGTGCACCCGGCGCCTGAGTATGGAAGACCACGTCGTTCTTGTCCATATACTTCTTGACAATTTCTTCATTGGTCTCGGCATCCCTTCCACCGACCACAAGGAAACCGTCTGAAGTGAAGAACCACCTGAAACGGTCATACCAGTGTTTCTTGAGACGGGCCTTCCGCTTCTGCGAAGATGCCTTCTTTTCCCTCTTCTGCATGGCAAGCTTTGTTTCTTCTATAGCTTTGAGAGCACCGTCTTTTTTCTTATTCATTTTTTTTGCCCGGTCATAATATTGCTGGGCATTCTGAGGTATTGAAAGTCTCAGATCGATAGTAGCCTTCGTACCCTCGAGGTCAAGCACTATCTTCCCGGAGGATGAATCAATGCTCACGATCCTCTTCGCAGCAGGCAGGCTGTCCTTTGCCTTTTTAATAGTTTTCCTGATCTCATCCCAGCTGTAGCCCTTGTCCCGGGCCTGGTCGAGCACATCCATAGTTTCTTCGATATCAACATAATGAGCGTATATCTTTTCAGCTATCTCGATCTGCCTGTCGGCATCCTCACCGAACTTCTCAATTGCTTCCTGCTGTTTTTTAAGACGTCTCTCAAAAACGTCCACCTTTTCCTTCTTTACCCCTTCTTCTACTTCTTTGACCTCTTCAGCTGCCTTTTTACCGAAGAACTCATCAAGGGCTTTGTTGAAAGAAGGATAGGACTCTTTTTCCAGATCAGAGTAAAGTTCCAGTTCAAACGGAACAGCATCAAATGGATTGATCTCACCGTTTATATCCTTTTTAATAATATAGGGTTTCAGCTCACCCTCAAGCAGGGGTGTGAACAGGCTTTTGAATGAATTCGCAAGAGCGGATACTGAACTGTCATCCAGTTCCCTGGCAGGAAGTTTCTTGTCAACCCCTGATCTCAAGCATACCTCTTCTGCAAGCACTCCTCCGAGATTGAATTTAGAGGCAATCGTCCTTACAACGTCCGAATCAGATGATCTGAATTCCTCCCTGAGATCATCTTCTCCTGCATCAACAGGACTTATCTGGGCTTCCGGATACTGGTAGACCTCACCACTGCGAATCCTCCTTCCCCTGAAGGTCACGGGTTTCATGGGCAGGATAATCTTCCTTTCCGAATCAAGCAGAACAATATTTCCCGGAGAGAACAGCTCTGCAACCAGTATGGTATCCACTCCTCCACGGACCACACCGATTTCGATTATCCTGTCAAAATCATATTGTTTTATGTAAGTGATACGTCCACCCATGATATGCTTTCTCAACAACATGGGAAAGGACTGGGGTATTTTGGGACTCTGGCGAATGTGTTCACTCAGATGTGCACGTTTTCCAGCTTCGATAATAAGGTTGTCCCTGCCCTTATGGAAAACAAATATACTGATACGCAACTCATCGGTTGCGGGCTGGTAAACCTTGCCGATCTTCGCATCTATAATAGAATTCTCACCTGAGCCAAGTTCAAGAACCAGCGCAGCCACATCGGCACTCGTCATTTCTTTCTTCATGCGGGGAGTATAATGCAAACGGAGACTATAAGTTTTATGTCAAATAAAGTCAATTAGACCTACGCGCCAGAGCCAGGCAGCCGGAGAACACGTACCCATGAATGAGAAAACACGCTCTTTTCTTGTATCCAGATTCCAGGAATATTATTCGCAGGCAGAGCTGAGACTGCCACCTGAGTTCACATCAAGGGAATGGGGATTTCTTGAGTTCACCACAGGAGATCCGTTCATGAGAAGGCATAAGGAATTCGGTTCAGAAGGTGAACTGCGCGATTACCTGAGGGGAATTGCCCCTGCACATGCATATTATTCGGTTGCCTACTACGAATATCCCGGAGCTCCCAAGATGAAGGAGAAGAACTGGCTCAAAGCCGACCTGATCTTCGATATCGACTCGGACCACCTGCCGGGAAA
>DACO01000132.1:0-11969 GCA_002508635.1 Methanolobus sp. UBA118
ACATATATGTCTGTATCTCTTCGAGGGTCTATCACTGCGCATGTTTTATTTCCGCTCAGGATGTATGAGCTGTGTGCTATACCTTCTGTGAAATACTGCTTTATGATCATTCTTAGCTTCCCTTTACAAGTATTGGTTAGTAATATATGTGATCTTACACATAAATTATCAACCTGAAATTGACTGCTAAACTCCTGCGAAAATTATTTCAGGTCTATTATTCTAATTTAGAACAGGAAGTGAGGTTTAATGGCGGACATTGATCTGTTATCAGGATTTAGTTATGCAGTACTCTCTTTCTTTGAGACTTTTCTGACAATTGTCGGTCTGGGTCTGGTGATCTATGGTGGTATTATTGCGGCAGTGGAGGTGTTTCTGCATGAGATCGGAAAAAAGTCCTTCACTTATTCTCATATAAGGCGCCAGTTTACTGATAAGATTCTGTTCGGCCTTGAGTTCCTGATTGCTGCAGACATTATACTTACTGTCCGCAGGCCCACTCTGGATGATGTTCTTCTGCTGGGTGTCATAGTTGTTGTCAGGACCATTCTCGGATACTTCCTTACAAAAGAAGTTGAAGAATATAAATTTGAAGAATAAGTTCTCGAATGTCTTGTTTAATTTTTGGTCTATATGCAAACTTAGGCTTCATATTTGGCCAAAATTCAAAAAGAATATATACTACTTTGTCTAATGCTTATCCCATGCAGGAAATCACAGGGCTGGAACTCTCTCCCAAGAAAGTGGAGTATCTCAAATTTCTGTTCAAGAAAGGAGATCTTGTAAGGACTACTGATATATCTTCTCAACTGGGAGTTGACCCTTCCACATCTACGAAAACAATCGGTGATCTGGCTGAATCGGGATACGTGGAGCACATTCCCTATCGCGGAGTGAGATTGACCGAAATAGGACAGCAATATGCGGAATTTATGGTTAACCGGCACAACATACTGAGCCTGATGCTGAGTCACTATGGTCTCTCTTCTGAAGAGGCATGTGAGGAAGCATCTCGTTTCGAGGCTTTTGTGTCAAAATCCGCAGTTGACAGTATATGCAAATCCATGGGTCATCCGACTATGAGTGTTTGCGGTAAGATAAAACATGTTTCGTGTGGAATTCCCTGATATTTTTTTGTCTGAAATGTTTGGTGTTTATACAAATAGTTTGGAATCTATACAAACAATGAGGAATATGATGAAAAATAGAATATTGAAGTTTGTGTTATTCACACTCCTATTATTAGTACTGGCAAGCGGATGTGTTGATGATCAGGAAGTTTCTGCATCATCGTCGGATAAGCCAGTTGTGGTAGTGAGCATTCTTCCCGAGGCCGAGTTCGTGGAGCAGGTTGCAGGCGATCAGGTGGATGTGATGGTAATGGTTCCTCCGGGAGCGGATCCGCACTCATATGAAGTGACTCCGGGACAGCTCCGTGAGTTAAGTGATGCTGACATGTATGTAAAGGTCGGATCAGGTCTTTCCTTTGAAAATGTATGGATGGATCGGCTGATCGAAGTAAATCCTGACATGATGGTGGTTGATGCCTCAGAAGGTATTCAGTTAAGGACCATGGAGGCACACGCACATGAAGAAGAGCATGAAGGTGAAGAGGAGCACGACGAGGCAGAGGAAGAACATGAAGAAGAGGCAGGGTCAAAGGATCCGCATGTGTGGACATCTCCCCAGGAAGCCCAGATTATGGTAGAGAACATCTATGAAGGTCTTGTAGAGATCGACCCCGATAATACCGAATTGTACACTCTAAATCGGGATGACTATGTCGGGGAACTTCAGGCAACAGATGCGCAGATAAAGGAAACACTTGCCGGAAAGGAAGGCAGCACCTTTATGGTATATCATCCTTCATGGGGCTATTTTGCCGATGACTACGGACTTGAACAGGAAGCTGTTGAGATCGAAGGTAAAGAGCCAAGTGTGCAGGATATGCAGCGTCTGATCGATACCGCCAGGCAGAAGAATATCACTGTTATATTCGTGCAGTCCGGTTTCAGTACCACAAGTGCACAGACAATAGCCGATGAAATAGGCGGCGAGGTTGTGGAGGTTGATCCTCTGGCAAAGGATTATATAGATAATCTTGCAAAAGTTACCGAAGCATTTGAAAAAGGGCTGGCATAATATGACTGAAGTGATCGATCTCAAGGATATCTGGGTAAGTTATGATGACGTTTCCGTACTGGAAGCGGTGAACCTCACCGTAGAGGACAAGGATTTCCTTGCAATAATAGGTCCGAACGGGGGAGGCAAAAGCACCCTCCTGAAGGTTATCCTTGGATTGATCAAACCTGACCGGGGTTCTGTGAAATTACTGGGTGGTAACCCGAAAAAGACCCGGAAGTATGTGGGTTATGTGCCTCAGTATATTTCCTCCAACCTTGAATTTCCCATAAACGTATGGGAGGTTGTCCTGATGGGTCGTCTGAGTCATAAGGGCCCTTTCAGGTCTTTTAATGAAGAGGACAAAAAGGCAGCTGAAGATGCTCTGAGCACTGTGGGGATGCTTGATTTCAGGGATCGGCAGATCGGTGAACTTTCAGGTGGTCAGAAGCAGAGGGTATTTATTGCCAGATCACTGGTGACGCATCCCAGACTGCTCATACTGGATGAACCTTCCACAGGAATCGATTCCAGGAGGCAGAAAGAGTTCTACGAACTTCTCAACAGACTCAAGTCAGAGATTGCCATCCTCATGGTCACTCACGATATAAGTGCACTGTCCGTGTATGTTGATAAGATCGCGTGCCTGAACAAGCAGCTGCATTATCACAACTCAAAGGAAGTAAGTCCGGAGGATCTCGAAGCCACATATCAGTGTCCGGTGGAACTAATAGCACATGGTGTGCCACACAGGGTCCTGAAACTACACTGAGTGGTGCCAAAAATGCTGGAAATTCTTCAATACGGTTTTATGCAGAATGCAATCACTGCTGCCATTCTTGCCAGTATTGCGTGTGGCATCATCGGTGTGTACGTTGTTGTCAAAAAGATTGTCTTTATAAGTGGTGGTATCTCACATGCATCCTTCGGAGGTATCGGGGTAGGCTACTACCTTGGTATAAATCCGCTGTACGGACTCATCCCCTTCAGCCTGCTTTCGGCTGTTGTAATGGGTCTTGTCAGCAAGAGGGCTAAGGTTGCGGAAGATACTCTTATAGGTATTCTCTGGTCTCTGGGTATGGCCATAGGTATAGTATTCATATACCTGACACCGGGCTATGCTCCTGATCTGCTGTCCTATCTTTTCGGGAACATACTTACGGTGCCACGCTCGGATATCTATCTGATGCTTGCGCTGGATGTGGTGATAATCGTTCTGGTCTATGCTTTCTACAAGGAGTTCATGGCCCTCTGCTTTGATGAGGAATTCGCAAAGGTTGCGGGTATCAATATAGAAAGGCTTTACCTTTTATTGCTCTGTCTTATCGCACTTACGATCGTACTGCTCATAAAGGTCGTGGGAATAATTTTGATCATCGCACTGCTCACAATGCCGGCAACACTCAGTCGACATTATACCAACGATCTCAGGAAGATGATGTATCTTGCCATATTCTTCGGTGCGGTGTTCAGTGTTGCAGGCCTGTTCTTATCTTATATATTTGACATACCTTCAGGTGCGACAATTATCCTTGTTATGTCAACGGTGTATATCCTGCACTTCGTATACGACGGAGTGAAACCAAAAAAAGCGGGCTGATCGGGTTATTCATTCATCAGCTCTTTTACCTTTTTCAGGACCAGTATCGCATCTTCTCTCTTGACATCTGTTTCATGGTCCCTGCAATAGGTAAGAAGTTCAGAGGCTTTTTCTTCGGACAGTATTCCTGTATTTACAGCTTCCTTTGTTATTCCGAAATAGCTTCTTTCCCCGTAATGCGTTCTTTTGGCAAGGTTTGTGAGCAGTCTGCAACTGTTTTCATCGATGATTCCTTGCCTGGAAGCTGCACGAAAAGTCTCCCTGATGTTCACCATGGGTGCTGAGACCGACTCAAATGTATCGGGATTTGTTGCCACAGCAACCTCGTCATCATCTTCGATGACTCCGTCCCGGTACCACTCATATATCTTCCCGACTCCGATCATTCCGTGCACGTCAAGCTCGGAAGCTCGTAGGGCACCCATACTGCAACCGCCAACCACGGTTACGCCGGCTTCGATTGCCCTGGTGATTTCTTTATGTTTGACAGCCGCACGGCTGAAAAATATTCCGTCAATTATGCCTATCAGTTTGTAGCCATCCCTTACCGCCTTTTCGACGTTTCCTCTGTAAACAGGTGGGAGTAAGGTTACTCCGTCAAGTATTTCCTCTGCATCGCTATGGCTGATGCTGGTACCGGTAAATACGACAGTTTTGGGATGGTCTTTATTCATTTGTGTACTCTGTGTCTCCAGGGACGCTCTTCACGTGACATCTTTTTCTTCTTTCCCGCTTTGGCCCTTTTTCCAAGGCGTTCCCTGTCCAGGGTATACATCTCAAAACCCGGAATGATGACCCTTACCACAGGGACGGGTATGCTTTCTCTTGAGAGGTTCACCACGATTGCGCTGTCCGCTATTTTCCCGAGCTGTTCGAGCACAGTATCGATATTCTCTGCGGGACTGTTCTTTGACAGGTCCCTGATATCTGCCATTGATATCTTTTTGCCTTCCTCATACCAGTACCTGTTCATGCGTTTTATCCTGTCGTAGCCGATCTCCCTGACGAACTTCTCACGCTCTGTATCCTCACGGGCTCCGTGTATCTGCACAACCCTGGACTGTGCTGCTTCTGTAAGAGCTCTCTTGATCGCAATTTCAAGTTTGAGGTGTGAACCTGCACCCATCACAAGCAATGCAGGATCCTTCAGTTTGATATCGTCCGTGGCAGCTACCACTGTGGGTATGTCCGTATCATGCGGCAGTAACCAGAGTTTGACTTCCACATCGTTATCTGTGAACCTTTGCAGCAGTTCGTAGTTCTCCCCGTCCTCTTCAGTCAGGATTATCTCTTTCTCGGGGTATCTGTTGAACTCTGCAGTACTCAGTGCATCCCTTTCTATCACCTCAAGCAGCCCGTGCAGTATTGCTTCCTCAAGCACGTTCCCTGCTGCAAGGCCATTGGTGTTCGTCCTGAATAGCTGTACTGTCTGTCCGGGAGCTTCATACGGATGGTATACCGCGTTTGCCGGAACAGCAACCTCATTTTTCTTGAGAAGGTCCCATCCGAGAATCCATTCAATAAGGTTTTCTGATGAGTATGCTTCAGATATCATAAGAGATTCCGGGCGCAATGCAGGTCCATACTCACTGATCTCGTCATAGGTGGTAATGGTGTGAGGGGCAGCTATGTCCTCTTCTACATCCTTGTTCAGGCCTTTTCTCTCTGCGAGGCACCTCTCGTAGCTCTCCATCATTGCCGATATCCTTGCCTGGCTCTCTGTAGTGCCTTTTCCGGAATATACGGAAATAGCTCCTTCTGCGGCACTTGGTCTTATTGTTGAGAATACGGGAATTCCCAGTCTGTCAAGATCGGTGATGCCGGCTACCCTGGTGACCCCTATTGCCTTGAGGCCTTCTTTTGCCTTATCAAGGGTTTTATCCTGATCGAAAACACGTTGAGTGCCTTCAATGTATGAAAGTGATCTGTCTGGTATAATCTCTGGCATGTTTAGGCAAAGTCTCCTGCATGTATTATATTTCTTGCGACATCTTCGGTTCTGTCATGTGTTCAGCATTATAGCAAAAGTTTATATATTTTGACTCCTTATTATAGAGTTTACCGGATAAATTGCTATAAATATTCTAAGAATGTTATACAAGTTTCCGGTAAACTGAAACATGTGAGAGACAGGAGGATATTATGAGAGAAAACAAGTATAAAATAAGGTCCAGTACCTGCGACAATCTGAGGAAGGATTTCCACACTGTAGTTGATGGGATCTCAAGAGATAAACTCAGTGCAGAAGAAAAAGATCTATACCGCTTCATGGTAGGCGGTATGCAGGCAAAATAAGCCTGCAAAACTATTTTTATTTTCCTGACATAGGACACTTCCATGTATGATGTTCATTCCGTCAGGGAAGATTTTCCTGTTCTAAAAGATGTAATCTATCTGGACAATGCAGCCACCACCCAGACACCGGTGCCGGCTGTAAAAGCCATGGAAGAGTATTTTCTAAGTTATGCAGGCAACCACGGAAGAGGAGCACACAGGCTTGCGCGTGAAACGACAAATCATTATGAGGATTCAAGGGAAACTGTTGCTAAATTCCTGGGAGCGGATGCTAAAAAAACAGTTTTCACACGCAATGCTACGGAGAGCATCAATATCGTATCCCGGGGTTTTCCCTGGGAAAATGGTGATCACGTTGTCGTAACCCTGGTTGAACATCATTCCAACCTGCTTCCGTGGATGCGCCTGAAAAAAGAAGGTGTTGATCTTACTATTGTCAGGCCGGATGCCACAGGTATCGTAGATCCCGGGGATATTATGTCCGCCCTTACCGACAGGACGCGTCTGATCGCAGTGAACCACATATCCAATGTGTTTGGCTCCACACAGGATGTAGGTACTGTGATCAGGCAGGCACACAGGGAGGATGTCAGGGTACTTGTTGATGGTTCACAGTCGGCAGGCCACATGCCTCTGGACATTGCTTCAATGGACCCGGACTTCTTTGCGACACCCGGTCACAAGGGTTTGCTGGGACCACAGGGCACAGGCGTACTGTACATGAAAGAACCCGACATGATAGAGCCGGTGTTTGTGGGAGGCGGTATGGTGCGTTCTGTCACGGATTCGGGCTATGAGACAGAACCAAGTCCGGCAAAGTTCGAGGCCGGCACTCCCAACATGCCCGGAGTTATCGGGCTTGGAAGAGCGGTTGAGTATGTTGAGGAAATCGGGGTCAGTGATATTGAGAAACATGAGACCTCGCTGGCAAGAGTTGCTGCGTCCGGACTTTCCGGGATAGAGGGTGTTGAGGTATATGGGCCGGAGAACAGGTCTTCTGTGGTATCATTCAATGTAGAGGGAATGAATGCCCATGATGTTGCCATGATACTCGACCAGACAAAAGCTATCTGCGTACGTAGTGGCTATCACTGTGCTATACCCGGAATCAATTTCCTTGACGTTGACGGAACCGTGAGAGCTTCTTTTGCATTGTATAACACAGAGGAAGAAGTCGAGCTTCTTGTTGATACTGTTTCAAGTATTGCTTCCATGATGGCTTAAAATCCCGGGGTGAAAGCAAAAAGTTATTATGCGCAGTTATTTATATATTAGTGAATCTGAATTATTTGCAGCCTGAAAATCTATTTGATTAAAAAAGGGGATTTTACGTGAGCAAAGATATGCTACTCTGGGATGAGACTTTGTTTAAGAACGGTGAAGTGCTTGAGCTTGACCATGTTCCCGAATATTTTGCACACAGGGATTCCCAGATGCAGGCACTCAAATTCAGCCTGAAGCCTGCGATGAGGGGCATGAGGCCTGTTAACTGTCTTGTGAAAGGTCCGCCCGGCACCGGTAAGACCACGGCTGTCATGAAGGTTTTCAGTGAAATGAAGGAACATACTGACAAAGTATCTTTTGTCAAGGTAAACTGTCAGATGGATTCCACGCGTTTTGCAGTTGTATCACGGATATATGAAAAACTTGTCAATATCAAGCCGCCAACATCTGGTGTTGCTTTCAGGAAACTGTTCGACAAAGTCATAAAACAGCTTGTTGATTCCAACAAGATCCTTGTGGTGGCACTTGATGATATCAACTATCTCTTCCATGAAGGGCATGCGGATGAGATCATGTACTCTTTGTTGCGTGCCCACGAGCAGTACCCAGGAGTGAAGATAGCTGTTATCGCGATCATCAGTGACGTGGGAGTTTCCCACCACTTCGATCCGAGAGTGGGTTCTGTCTTCCTGCCCGAGGAGATCGAATTTCCAAGGTATGATGCAGAGGAGATACTTGATATAATCTCCAACAGGGTCCAGCATGCGTTCTATCAGGATGTCGTACCCGACGAGGTCTGCGATAAAGTGGTAGAGTATGTTGATTATACCGGTGATCTCAGGGTCGGTATCGATCTGCTGAGACGCTCCGGCCTGAACGCTGAACGCAGGGCGAGCAGGACTATTTCCATGGAGGATGTGGAAAAGGCCTATGATGCTTCCCGGCTTCTGTATCTATGTCGCAGTATAAGTTCCCTGGCTGAAAACGAAAAGACCCTTCTGAAACTGGTGGCAGAACAAGAAAAAGACGTGCAGGCCGGTGATCTGTACAAGTCGTTCCATGAGATCACAGGACTTGGATACACCCGCTTCTATGAGATTATTGAAAAGATGAACGCTACCCAGATGCTTGATGTGGATTTTTCCGGAAAGGGTATGCGTGGAAGGACCAGGGTAATCAAAGCAAAACATGATCCTCGGGATATTCTGAAATGTCTTGAGCAATAGTTAATTTGAATTCTGTTTTTAAGCCATGCTTAGTTCGAGTTTATGTTTTATTTTTTCCCAGCCAGGCATCAATGAATCAAGCATTTTATAATATTCGGGACCATGATCGTGATACTTCAAGTGGCAGAGTTCATGTATAATAACATAATCTATGCATTCTTTGGGAGCTTTGACCAGTTCCGTATTTAGTGTCATGGTACCTTTGTCTGACAGGCTCCCCCATCTTTTTTGCATTCGTCTTATGGAAATTGAAGGTTTGCTGAAACCTAAAGAATTAAATTTTGGCCAGCATCTCTCAAGACTCTCGGCAAATTGAATATTTGCCTTTTCTAAATACCATTTTTTCATGAGCTTTTTTATTAATTCAGGTTTAGGTTCATCTTTACAGATGATTTGAAATATTCCTCTGGACAGTTTAACACTGTTTTCTTGTCCCTGGCTGACTTTTAAACGATATTGTTTTCCAAGATACAAATGTGTCTCTCCGCTAATGTAAAGTCTCTTGGGTGTTCTTGGAATGAATTGCCGGAAATAATCGATTTGTTTTAAGATCCATCGTGCTCTTTTATGTATTTTTTTATCAATCAATGAAATTTCAGAATCAATGGGTGCTTTGACAATTATGGTACTGTCCGGATGAACTGCAATTTCCAGTGTTTTCCTTCTGGCATAGAATAGATGGTATTCAATGGTTCTTTGACCATAGATAAATGACCGTTTTTCAAAACTTGTTGCCACGGTCATTTGTAGCTCCTGTGTCTTGCAACCTGAAGTACCTTGTCTATAATCCCGTCCATCTGCTCAGTTGACAAATCAATATTCTTTCCGTTTTTCAATTCGTCGTACAAATAGTCGTCAATTTCATTTGCTGTTTGATTTTGAGCATCTTCATCATCCCAGAAATTGACCTTGTTGTGTTTTTTAATGATCGCATCAATGGCTGCAGCAGCATCGGCGATGATTGTTTCAAGTTTTTCCTCATCAAATTCATTCTTTGCAATAAATGGTTTGATAACTCCGTAGTATGCCATGGCATCTTCATTATCAGTTAGCTGGGCTGGAATTTCATCATGTACTTTTCCAACGACTTTGTTCCTGATGTCTGTGACTTTGTGCAAATAGTCCAGGTCTGAGATTCTTTTTGCTCTGAAATCCTCGATGGCCTGCTGGATAAGCTTTGAGAATTTTTCGTAGAATGCAGGATCAGTGTCCATTTTATCAATGATTACTTTCTTGGTGGCGTGTGCAATCGTATCAGCTCTGGAGGCAGCGGTCTTTTTTGTTTCGTAAATGCCCTGCTCTTCTTTTACCTGGTCGAACATTTCATCATCGAAGATATTTACGGGCTCATTGAGCTGAATTGCTTCGTCTGCCTGTATGTGTGTATCCAGTAGTTTCTTGATTTTTGGCTCATAATCTCTGTAATCAATCGCTTCGGCATATCGCAATTTAACTGATTTTTTCAGAGACTGGAATTTCTGGAGGTCGGCTTTATATCTGGAAAGTGTTTTTTCATCGGTTTCTGACAAAAAGCGATCGGAAGACAGAGCAATTGCGAGATTTTTGGAATACTCGGAAAGACGGGCATAGAACTCTTCTCTGAGTTGCTCGTCTGAGAGCAAAAGTTCGTATTCTTCTTCATCATAGGCATGTTTTACTGTTTTGAAGAGATCCCATAGGTCTGAATAGCGTTCTGGTAGTTTCTCAATTTCATTATTTATCGAACTGAGTGTACCTGCAAGGTCTGATTCATCGAAGCCTTCAAATGCGCTGTACATTGTAAGGGCTTTGTCCAGTTCTCCGAGAATGCTTGCGTAATCAACAATGAAGCCAAACTCTTTGCCTTCGTGAATACGATTAACTCTGGCAATAGCCTGGAGCAGGGTATGCTCTCGTAAAACTCTGCACAGATATAAGACGGTATTTTTGGGTGCATCAAATCCTGTCAGGAGCTTGCTCACCACTATCAGAATTTCCAGGTCACTGCCATGCTTGAACTGGTTGATGAGCTGTTTTGTATATTCTTCCTCTTTCCCGTAACGTCTCATCATTTTTTGCCAGAATTTGACAACCTCATCCGTTGCTTCGTCATCTGTCTCATCGAAACTTTCACGCATATCCGGCGGGGAAATTACAACTTCTGATGAAACGATGCCAATTTCGTTTAAGTATTCATGATATTTCAGGGCAGCAGGTTTACTGGGAGCAACGAGCTGGGCTTTGAATCCGCTCCCCTGCCAGTTTTCACGGTAGTGTTCGCTGATATCAAATGTTCTCATGTAAATGACCTGATCTGCTTTGTTCAGCATTTCAGCCCGGGCATATTTGCGTTTAAGATCAGCTTTCTGTTCATTGGTAAGCCCCTTTGTATGACGCTCGAACCAGAGGTCAACAGCTTTTTGGTTCTGGGTCATTTCCACATGCCTTCCTTCATAAAGAAGTGGTACGACTGCTCCGTCTTCAACAGCCTGCGATATAGAATAATGAGGTTCAAGCAGTCCGCCGAATTTTGTGAAACTGTTCTTTTCCTTTTTCATCAGGGGAGTTCCCGTGAATCCAAAATAACACGCATTGGGGAACATCTGTCTCATGCGTGCGGAGAATGATCCGAACTGGGTTCTGTGACTCTCATCAACCAGGACAAATATGTCGGATGATTCGTCCTGGTATTTCCTGAAGGAATAGGCTTTGTCAAATTTGTGGATTAAGGTGGTTATAATGCCTGACTGCTTTTCGGTGATAAGTTCCAGAAGGTTACGCCCGGAGGTGGCACGATCAGCTTCAAGACCACATGCTGCAAACGTATTGCCAAGCTGTTTGTCAAGATCATCTCTGTCTGTTACCAGTACTATCCGGGGATTTAATATTTCATTGTCAAGGGCAAGGTTTCTAGTCATCATGACCATTGTCAGGGATTTGCCAGACCCCTGTGTGTGCCAGACAATACCACCTTTGCGTGATCCGTCCTCGTTAAATTGCTTTATGCGTCTGAGGGCAGATTTTGTTACAAAATACTGCTGGTACCTGGCGATCTTCTTGATACCTGCATCGAATATGGTGAATTTCCATGCCAGCTCCAGCAGCCTTTCAGGACGGCATAGGGAATATATGGATCTGTCCTGTTCAGTGACAAGACGTTCGTTTTCAAGTGTTTCCAGATCTATTTTAAGGGTAGTTGCTATTCTGGAAATTACTTCTTTTTCCAGTGGTTTATTTACCAGTTCCTGTAGCTTTTCAAACTCAGGTTTGCCGGATTGTGTCTGTTTTTCTTTCCAGATGCTCCAGAACTTAGTGGCACTTCCGACTGTGGCATACATGGCACTGTTCTTGTTTATGGCAAGCAGCAATTGGGTATAGGTGAAGAGTCTGGGGATGTATTCATCGGTCTGATTCCTGATGGATTGTGATACTGCCTGTTCAATCTCTTCCTGCGGAGCCTTGCATTCAATTACGCAGAAAGGGATACCGTTTACGAATAGCACGATGTCAGGACGTGCAGTCTG
>DACO01000132.1:12178-17446 GCA_002508635.1 Methanolobus sp. UBA118
GTGCTTCTGGAGCGCTGGACACTATACTCAACGCTTACATGGAAGATGTTTTTCTCGGGATTGCGCCAGTCTATGTAATTCAGGTTGAAGCTCTTGGAGTTGCCTTCAATGGTCTGCTCCATTGCAGTTCCGAGGGTCAGGAGGTCGTATATTGCTTCATTGGTCTTCAGCAGTCCGTCGTACCTGATGTTCTTGAGCTTCTCGATGGCGGACTGGATGTTCTCTTCACTGAAGAGGTACTCGTTTCCCCTGTACTGGATACGGTTTATTTTCTTAAGCTGTTCACGCAGGATGTTTTCAAGGAGTACATTGGATGTGCGGTTCTGTCTTTCTTTCAGTGCCTCAGCCGGGCTCAGATATTCATAACCCAGATTTATAAGAAGCTGTACTGCCGGGATCTGGGAGAGGGCTTTTTCATTTGTTTCGAATATGTCCATGTTGTTTTCTCCTATTCTGCGTTGTTGTCTCCGAAATATTCTGACCAGAGGTATGACAGCTCGTCTCCGTATCCCCAGCCAACATTCTTTGCTTTTAACATGACCTCGTGCAGTTTTTCTTTCAGAAGCTTGATATCGTGTCCCTGTTTTTGCGCAGCAATAACCAACTTTGCAGCGTCTTCATAGAAATCTTCCATTGTAGTGTAGTATTTTTCGTCAATATCTCCTAGTTCATCGGTGATCCTGTGCCCCTGCACCACCGTATGCACATAAACCTCCGCCCTGATCCCCGGATCATCGGTGGCCTTTTCAAGATACCGTATAATTCGCCCTGCCTCTTTAAGATCTCAGTCTTTCGTTCCCCACTTATTGTAACTCAGGGCACGGGATATTTTCTTCTTATACTTATCAACTTCAATATCTTCGGCGTCTGCAAGCGTCGACCTGACAAAGAGCTTATTGTCAGCAGACAGTTCCATCATGTCCTTCACCAGGGCGATCAGTTCTGCCTTTTCCAGGGAATTCAGTCTTCTCCTTGCCATCGTCACGTCTCACAATACTGTTTGATTATCTCTTCCTTCATCCGCCACTCGCCTTTGAGCATCTTCTGCATCAGGCCGCGTTTCTGGGTTTTGTATTTCTCTGCCAGTTGTTTGAGGAGGTTGATTTCCTTCTTTGATGTGGTTACATAATCAGAAATAACATTTTGAGCTTCTTCATCTAATGGAAGATACAGTTTCTTGCTAAGGAATGTTTTATTTGTGATTGCGATAGTATTTTTTGCTCCTTTTTGAATAATGGGGAACAAGTAATTCCTGGCTCTTGTTGGGGAACTAAAGTAAAAATCAATCACGACCCCTAATGAAAAACTAGCAGGGGTAAACACTCCATAAAGTGGAGATACGATAACATCTTTTTTTGTATGACTTTGTTTAACTATGCCCAATGGAAAATCTCCTGTTGGGCTCTTCGTATAAACAATATCTCCATAGTGGACTTTGTTATAGTGGTCTGTATTCGCTGCAGAGAAAGATCTACCGAGATGTTCAACTTGATTAACAAGACCTTTATGGACTGAAACAGAATAAACTTCTTCAGTCCCCTCACTTTTATCCTTATGCTCTGTAAGAATATCTTCCAACGCAATTTTTTTCCAACCTTTGTATTTCATCTCGTTTTTTCGGTTGAAAAGCTCTCTTCCATAAGCATCTAACTGCCTCTCCTTCGCCTGAATCAGCCTTTCAGTCTTCTCGATGGCCTCATCCCATGTGGAGAGCAGGTCTGCAATGGCTTTTTGTTCGGGGAGTGGGGGAAGAACGATTTTAACATTGCTAAGTATCGCAGTATTTAAGGAAGGCATAGTCCCACCAACCGCAAGACTGCGTATGCGATGTCTAAATTTATTAGTATGGAAAAAATGAATTAAGTATGGACTATTAATTTTTGTTTTGTCGGGTTGTATTCGTAGGAGTCGTCCTGAAAACATCCAGCCATCTTCATCTTTTGCAACGAGGGAACTTCTATCTACTGAACCAACTCTGCTGAATACTATGTCGTTCTCACTTACTATGTACTGTTTCAGTCTTTTTTTATCTATATCAGATACCAACGGTAAGTTTTCATGAATTAACCCTCTTTCTGACAAGTGCTCAACGGTTATAATTGGAGTTCCGTTTTCTGCTACATAATCACTTTGATGCAACTGTGCGCCAAATGGACCTGTTTTTACAGTTGCAGCATTTTTTATTTTTATTTTTTCCCATCCATCAGGCAATTTCATCCTTCCACCTCCAATTTCCCCAAGAAGCTTTGTCCATCCCTGTTCATTCGTGTTTCCTCCCTTCCAAAAGTTTCTTTCCGGCATTGGTCAGTCGATATTTTTGCTTACTGCTTTTTGGTTTGTCAGGGATGGTCATCTCAATCACGCCTGAGGCGATTCCGATCTGCTGGTATTTTTCCCTGAAGTGTTTTTCGTCCTTCAGGCCAAGGGCGGTCATGATATCGATTCGTGACATTTCTCCGGTGATAATCTGAAGCATCCTTAAAACTTCGGGGGTGACTTCGGGGGTGACTTCGGGGGTGACTTCGGGGGTGACTTCTTTATTAAGCGGAAGGATCAACTCAAAACCATGCTGTGATTCTTTAAAAACAGGCTTCGAACCATTGGCGTAGAGCGGAAGATATTTATTGATATTAGTGACCCCTGAGCCAAGCTGATCAAATCGCCCGAGCTGGATCATAAATTTGCAGATGCTTGGATTTTTGGCGAAAGGATAGAGGTTTTGCAAAGTAATTTCGCCAAAGTGGTGCGGTGTACAGGGATTGTCGAGAATAACCCTGTCACGGTAGATCATCAGTCGGGCCGGTGCTCCTCCTGTGTATTCCCTGTGTGAAATAATATTCGAAACAGCCTCACGGAAAATTATGTCCCGCAAACTTATCCTGTTGGCTTTCTCATCCTGATAAAACGGATCATTAAGGTGTTTTTCCACAAATTCCATCATAAGATCATAAGCATCTATCAGATTGGTATAGATCTGAACCCGATCATCATAACGATCAACATTGTCCCGGCGGAGCAGACAATCGAATTTATAAGCCGGAGCAGCACGCTGAATGGCCTCATCAGTGCCAAACATAAGGATTGCAGCCAGCGTCAAATGTCTTAATCCGGTTTGTTCATCTTCAGAATAAAAACCTGCGATTTTCAATAACTCTTCATTATTCAAACTTATCCAGGGATGCTTGGAGTTGTAGGAACGCATGAGACGCCGTGCTCTGTCAAACAATTCCGGTCTCAGGTCATCCATAGTTGCACCGGACATGGCTCTTTGTTCCGTAAAGAGTCCGAGTTTGCGGTTAAGCAGTCCTGCAAGTTGGTGGGTCCCCTGAACTCGGTAATCACCATCTCCACTGCGAATAAAAATTTCTCCACGGCTTCTGTGCAACTGAGAACTTAAGGGCACCTGAACAGCTATGATTATTTTACCATCTATTTCTATGATTTCAGGGAACAATAACCACGGAGGATTCAGTTTCTGCGGATTATTGGATAGATTGGCCAGATTAGTTTTCAACCGCTCTGCAGCATCCTGATCCACTCCGGGCACAGTACTATCATCATTCACTCCAAGCAGAATGATACCTCCGTCTGTATTCAGGAAAGCACAAACCGTCTCAAATATATTGCGAGGGAGTTGCTGACTTGCTTCTTTGAATTCGCAATTAAGCCCTTCGCCCCTGCTTAGCAATTCTTTCATCTGCTGCAAATTCATACGTCTATTCTCCTCTTACCTTTGGTAAAGACACTCGGCAGGTAGCATCGTCTTATGTGCTCTGAATTTGAGGTAACAGTCTGTGACCTCAAATCCTTATTTTCTTCCGCAGTCAACTGGAATATGAAATTAGAGTTATTGTTTCCTGAACCGGTCGCAATTTGCGACCAGCTCAATTGTCGTGCCAGTGGAACGACAATCTCAAAATCAGGAAACAATTCGGCAAACTGCATCATGCTTTTGGGGTCATGATTTCTATTCAGTGCATCATCCATAACTCATGCCTCAGCATTTCTGTTGATCTCCTTCAGCTTCTCGGCCATCTTCATCCGCACCTCTGCCAGCTCCTTTTCCAGCTCATCGATCTCCATCTGGACGGCATCGATATCGATTTCCTCTTCCTCTTCGAAGGTGTCCACATAGCGGGGAATGTTCAGGTTGAAATCGTTTTCATCTATCTCCTCAAAATCCGCTACATGAGCATATTTGTCCACATCCTTCCTGGAATCATATGCCTTCATGATTTTTTCCAGTTGTTCGTCCGACAGCGTGTTCTGATTCTTACCGGACATGAATTCCCTGCTGGCATCGATAAAGAGAACATCTTCGCAGTCCTCTCTGGCTCCTCCCGCTTGCCGTGAGCGATCAAAGACAAGGATAGCTACAGGAATATTAGTAGTGGGGAAAAGATTTCCTGGCAGGCCGATTACCGCATCAAGCAGATTCTCCTCAATCATCTTCCTGCGTATCTGCCCCTCCTTAGCTCCCCTGAAAAGAACTCCGTGAGGAACAACCACAGCCACACGTCCTTCCTTCTCCAGTGCGACTTCTACCATATGGCTGATAAATGCCCAGTCTCCCTTACTTTTCGGAGGGACACCTCGCCAGAAACGGTTATACTGGTCGCTTTCCGCATTCTCGGCACCCCATTTGTCCAGTGAGAAAGGAGGATTAGCAACAACACAGTTGAACTTCATCAGGCGGTCATCTTCTACCAGAAGCGGGCTATTCAGCGTATCACACCACTCGATGCGGGCACTGTCAAAACTGTGCAGGAACATATTCATCCGGCACAGTGCCCATGTACTGCCATTTGATTCCTGTCCGAAAAGAGCAAAATCCCGGCTACCTATCTGTCTGGCAGCCTGGATCAGTAGACCACCTGATCCACATGCAGGGTCACATATGCGATCTCCGGATTTTGGTCTGGCAAGTCTGGCAACAAGTTCCGTAACCTTGGAGGGCGTAAAGAACTCTCCTGCCTTTTTACCGGAATCTGATGCAAAACGCTCTATCAGGTATATGTAGGTGTTACCGATCACATCTTCTGAAACAAGACTTGGCTTCATATTCAACTGGGGCTTGTGGAAGTCTTCCAGAAGCTGTTTCAGGCGCCTGTTTCTCTCCTTGGTTTTTCCAAGGTTAGCTTCGCTGTTAAAATCAATATTGCGGAAAACGCCTTCTAGCTTGCTTTTGTTTGACTCTTCAATATGGTCGAGTACAATATTGATCAATTCGCCAATGTTTGCGGCAGCCCTGCGATCATAAAGGCTGTA
>DACO01000132.1:17774-36054 GCA_002508635.1 Methanolobus sp. UBA118
ATGCGCTCATCGTCATCCCCATATTGCTTCTGGTATGATTCGTAGTGGTCCTGCCACACGTCGGAAATGTATTTCAGGAACAACATAACAAGAATGTAATCCTTGTACTGTGCCGGGTCTACAACTCCTCTGAATGTGTCGCACGCCGCCCAGGCTGCATTATTGATATCTTTTTGGTCAACTTGTTTCATCATATTGGTCCTCTTTTGCAAGCTGCATTAGTAATGTTGAAATGTATCTCTCCCGCTTTTCAGCCAGTGCGCTCAATATCGTCTGCTCTCTGGCGGATAATGCTGCCAGCTCGACGATATTTTTTTGTATTTTCAAAGAAGGAATGTGAACAGGCATCTCTCTCAGTTGTTTACTTCTTATCATGTTAACCGATGTTCCTGCCTGCATGGAAGTCAGATAACGTTGTGCATCTGCTTGACTAATATACCAGTTAAGGTATTCTGGCAAAACATTTTCAGGATCAGTAATTCTGATTCTTAGCAGAGGTGCAGCAATAATCGCTTTTCCAGGATTTTCATGGATAATTGCAGAAGTATTTACTTGACCCCTTGACCTGAACAACAGATCTCCTTTTAGGGCAAAATGTTGCTCTTTTGGATCCTGCATGTCAATTTTCGTAAGTCCGCTGCAATCTACACTGTTGTCATCAAGCAGGTCTTTCATCTGGATGACTGCAATATTTCCATTTTCAGATGCTTCAAGTTTGGATCTGAATGAATATCCTGTTTGTACTGTTGCTATCTCTTTGATTATCGTTGCATACACATAGTGCAGTAACTATGTTACTGGATAAATAGTTACCGTCAAATGATACAGTAATAGCGTTACTGTATAACATCCAGTTACTAGGTAATTTGTAAATTTATTATTGTTTTAAAATCTGTATTCCCTGTATATTCAAGAGCAACAGGACAGGCTAATGGCTATGGTGTCATTTAAGCTACGATGATAAACAATCATCATTTAAAATTAAGAGAATCGAAATAAAGTGGATTTCAAAAAAAAAAGTAGTTTAAGCGCAGATCAAACTGCGCTTCCTAAAATATTATTTTCTTTCCCGATGGGTTTACATCATGTCCATGCCTGGCATTCCGCCTGGTGGCATGCCTGGAACCATGTCTTCTGCTGAAGGTCCTGCTGGTCCCTGCTTGGATGCGATGATGTCATCGATCCTGAGGATCATGACTGCGGATTCTGCTGCAGCGTTGACTGCCTGGGTCTTTACCCTGAGTGGTTCAACAACGCCTGCTTCCCACATGTCGATTACCTCACCGGTATAGACATTGAGACCTGCTGTCTTCTGTCCCTGCTCGTGGTGTGCACGCAGTTCCATGAGCATGTCGATCGGGTCAAGGCCTGCATTTTCTGCGAGGGTTCTTGGTACGATCTCAAGGGCTTCTGCGAATCCCTTCACAGCAAGCTGCTCCCTTCCGCTGAGGGTTGAAGCGTATTCCTGGAGTCTGAGTGCGACCTCCACTTCAGGTGATCCGCCACCGGCTACGAGCTTCTCATCTTCGATTGCAACACCGACCACTCTGAGTGCGTCGTTGAGTGCTCTCTCGATGTTGTCGATAACGTGCTCTGTGCCGCCGCGCAGGAGAATGGACACTGCCTTTGGATTCTCGCATCCTGTGACAAAGGTCATCTCGTCGCCGCCGATCTTCTTCTCTTCGACAAGTTCTGCCTTTCCAAGGTCCTCTGCGGTGATCTCGTCAACGTTGGTCACAAGTTTTGCGCTGGTTGCCCTTGCGAGTTTCTGCATGTCGCTCTTCTTGACACGCCTGACAGCAAAGATACCTGCCTTTGCGAGGTAGTGCTGTGCCATGTCGTCAATACCCTTCTGGCAGAATACGACATTTGCACCGCTTGCAACGACCTTGTCAACAAGCTTCTTGATCATCTGCTCTTCCTGGTCAAGGAAGGACTGGAGCTGCTCTGGTGATGTGATGGAGATCTCTGCATCCACTTCTGTGTCCTTGAGCTCGATCGCGGTGTTTACGAGCAGGATCTTTGCATCGTTGACCTTCTTTGGCATGTTGGTGTGTACACGCTCTTTATCAATGATCATACCTTCGATGAGTTTTGATTCTTCAATGCGTGCACCGACCTTCTTCTCTACCTTGATGTTGTCCATGTCGACATTGTTGTCCTCATCGGCAACGCTTATGATGGCTGAAACTGCGATGTCTGAAAGTACATCCTTGTTTGCCTCTGCGCCCTTGCCTGTCATTGCGGTTCCGGAGATGTTGATAAGGATATCCCTGTTCTCTCTGGTTACTGACTTTGCGAGTGTCTGGATAATTTCTCCAGCCTTCTCTGAAGCCATCCTGTATCCGGAAGCTATGATTGTCGGGTGTATGTCCTGGTCGATAAGCTCTTCTGCTTTCTTGAGAAGTTCACCGGCAATGACTGCAGCTGATGTTGTACCGTCTCCGACCTCATCGTCCTGGGTCTTTGCGACCTCTACGATCATCTTTGCTGCAGGGTGTTCGATGTCCATCTCTCTGAGAATGGTTGCACCGTCGTTGGTAATGACAACATCTCCGAGGCTGTCCACAAGCATCTTGTCCATACCTTTTGGACCAAGTGTTGTTCTTACAGCTTCAGCGACTGCTTTTGCAGCCATGATGTTGTTACTCTGTGCTTCTCTGCCTCTTGTTCTCTGGCTTCCTTCTCTTAATATGAAAATTGGCTGTCCAGCCATCTGTCCTGCCATTTGTTTCTATCCTCCTAGTAATGGAAATTATAGAATAACTATTAATTCCGGTCGTTTTCTAATGAATGTAGTTCTATATAAGCGTATCGGCTCACTAAGTCCTTGCTAAAAAATGGATGTACATGTCTGAAACGATAGCGAATCCACTCAGGATTTTATGCAGATCCAAAAAGATAAGATAAAAAGAGAGTGAGATAAACTCACTTTACAATTGATTTCGGAGACCTGTGAAGGAATCTTCTCTTGGCTCCGGATGAGCTGTATCTCTGTGCAGGACCAGGATGTGCTTTTGCTTCCCTGGATTTTGGTACCTTAATTGTTCTGCCTTTACGTCCTTTCACTTTTGCCCATTCAATGCTGCCAGTTTTACCCATTATCAGTCCTCTGTATGATCCTAATATTCGATAATAATAACTAATTAAGTTTTCGAGTTTACCTCTACACGTAATGCTTCCTATTAAATCTTGCGGGGATCTTCTCTTCAGAGAAATAAAACTGTACCAAAATTGCTTTTAAGGCCAAGTCTCTATGCAGGTATACAAAAGGAGCTGGTCACCTTTAAGGTAGCAATAGATGAAGAATTATCACTTTCAAGAGATGAGTTAAAGGAGCTGCTTGCATACCCGGACGAAAATCTCGTGGATATCATCAGAGAAGTGGGCTTTCAGTGTGATCTGTGTGCACGTTGCTGTACCCGGGAATTCAACGACCATGTCTTCTTACTGGAAGAGGACGTTGAGAGCATCCGGCAGATTGATCCTGAAATGATAGAGCCTGCTCCATATTACGAGCTTTGTGACCAGCATGGCAACTTCTATGTATCGGGCTACGCCCTCAAAACAAAAGAGGATGGTTCGTGCATATTCCTGGAAAACAAACGCTGTACCATATACGATAAGCGATCTTTCATCTGCAGATTATACCCCTATATGCTGCACCTGGAAGCTGATGAAGAAGGAAATGTGGAATGGAGGCAGATAAGCGGACTTAACCTTCATGGAAGTTATCATGCCGATATTGATGATGAGCAGTGCACGAAAATAGCTGCTGATATAAAAAACTATGAACGTTTATTCCTTGAACAGAAGATAGCATTCTTTGAAAAAACGAAGCAGTATTTCAGGGATAAGAAACTCCGTCATGTGCAGGGTGTATACGACAGGGAAATGAGAAATTACAAAAAAGGCGGGGAAATAACCGTATTTGTGTATTCCAGGGGCAATTTCAGGGAACACAGATTAAAATAAAAATGATTATTTTAAGTAAGATGATTTTTGCGGAGGAAATATGGCAGGAAACCACAGACTTTTGATTATCTGTCTGGTAGCTTTCTCTGCAATGTCTGCGGGTGCTCTTCTGGGTCCTGTACTTCCTTTCATGGTAGAGCCTCTTGATACCACGCGTGCATCTGTGGGGCTTGTCCTTGGTATGTATACCTTTTCCACCGCCCTTTTCATGTTGTTTATCAGTGTGATCACTGACAGAGTGGGAAGAAAAAAGATACTTATACCCTGCCTTCTGATCAACGGAGTGGCCGGTCTTGCCTGCTATTTCGCAACCGACTTCGAGACACTTCTTATGCTGAGATTTGTACAGGGGATAGGTATTGCGGGCATGCTGCCCATAGCAATGACCATGATAGGAGAGCTGTACACAGGCCTTGACAGGGTCAATGCCATGGGTAAGATGAGCATGACTACCGGTATCGGTGCCGTATCTGCTCCTCTAATTGGCGGAACACTTGCTGCTTACGGATGGAACGTGCCTTTTCTTTTCTACGGACTGACAGTACCCCTTGCAGTAGTCGCTGCGTTCGTCCTCCCAGAAACCAATCCGCCCGGTAACAGAGCGGGAAAGAAACTTTCTGATATGCTTGGGGTTCTCAGGAACTTAAATATCCTGTTTACCATTTTTCTCAGTTTTGCAATATTCTTCCTTCTGTACACAGTCGTAATCTATGTCCCTTTTATCCTGAAAGATAACTTCGGATTCAGTGCGGCAGAAGCAGGACTTGCACTTGGTATTGAAGGAATAGCAATGGCTTCTGTCTCATCCCAGGCCAGAAAGCTTGCAGAAAAGTACGGGAAACAAAAGGTTATCAGGACAGGTTTTGCGATAGCCGGAATTGCAATAGGCGGACTCATATTTACGCAGACTCTCATACAGACATTGGTAATGCTGCTTATGTTCGGTCTGGGATTTGGAATGGTGCAGCCTCCCCTCAACACACTTGCAACGCAGATTGCCCCCAGGGGTATGATGGGTAGTATAGTCTCAATTTTCAATATAATGAAATATGGAGGACAAACAGCGGCCCCTCTGATACTTGCTGTAGTACTACTGAACTTTGGTATGGAAGCGGTATTCGCCACGTCCTGTATATTTGCATTTGTGATCGCGGCTTCAATTTACTTTGCCAGGGATATCTATTCAGATATTGCAGAAGCTTAAGTCTGATTATTGCTCTGCAGGATATTTCCAGGAGATCACTTGTACTCAAAAAGGAGAATGTGTTTACTTAATTTCAGTTAAGAAATGCATATATAGCCTGTAAAATAAATATAATTACTGACAGTACAGATTTACAATCTGTTTTGTCCCGATATTTATGAATTTCCCGCAGGGGTAAGATCGGTGAGGGGATATATTTGAAAACGCCGCTGTTTGAGTTATTGGGAATATCAGAAGAGAAGAAGGATCTGCTCTTACTGTTGTATGAAGGTTCAAAGGAAAAAGAGTCTATACTCCTTTCCATGGGTATCAGTCGTCAGGCACTTGTTCCTCATATAAGGTCACTGGAAGAGAACGGCCTCATCACGGATCAGGATGGTGTCTACAAGCTTACAGGTATAGGTAAAATAACCGTTTCTGAAATGATACCTTTCCTTGAGACGCTGTCATTTATTGATAATGCCTCGGATTTTCTTGGCGATTATAAGCTTGACTTCATTCCTTCAAATCTGCTTGAAAGATTTCATGAGATGGGTGCTTTGAATGCAAAAGAACCAAGACTTTCTGAGATACACGAACCGGATAAGGAATTTATGAGCACGGTCTTAACTTCTTTTTCCGTTATCACTACTTTCCTCTACCCCACATTTAATGAGTTTACTCTGGAGTTGATGGATCGGGGAGTACATATATCGGTAATAATCGACCAGGCAATGCTTGGAAAAATGAAAAGGGACCGTTATGTTGATTTTAAAAGACTTGTAGAAGATGAACGATCCATTGTCTACCTTTACCCTGAAAGCATTGATTTTGTCTCATTTTCAGTTACAGACTCATGTATCATGTTTCGACTCTTCAAGAAAGATGACGGGTTTGATAATAAGCTGATCACAGCCTGTAATGATAAGGCAGTTAAATGGGGCAGAGAATTATTTGAATATTACAGGAAAAGATCAAAAAAACTGGATCAGATCTGAACTTTAACGCAATATATTTTTCTGGTTTTTATTCCCATGAACCGGTAGCCTTGCCTTCCAGTGCCATCTTTCCTAGCACCTTCTTAAAGCGGCTGCTGACAGTGGAAGGTTGAGCATTTTCATAAGGTGTTCCCGGAAGTGGTGTAAGGTAGTGTGCATGTACCCTCCCTCCTTTTTTACAAATCCACTTTATCATTTCAAGACTCATATTCTGTTCCTCTTCGGTCTCAGCCGGGAATCCCACTATAAAATCGACAACCGGGACAATTCCGTGTTCAAAACAGATTTCTATGCCCCTCTGACTATCCTCTGTACTGTGTCCCCTTCGTATTTCTTTTAAGATCCGGTCACTACCTGATTGTGCTCCCAGGTTCAGTTTTGTGTTATCACAATATTTCGTGATAAGTTCGATGGATTCTTCGGTAATGAATTCAGGCCTGACCTCTGAGGGGAATGTCCCGAAATATACTTTCTTATCTTCCAACTTACGAAGGCTTGAAAGCAGTTTCTCCACTTTGTCCAGTCGCGGATGAACCCCGTCACTTCCATAGGCAAGCGCATTGGAAGACGTGAACCTGAGGTCACCGTAATACTGCGCATACCTGACGACTGAATCGATGCTCCTGTGCCTGACCTTTCCTCCGAAAAGCCGTGGTGTCTGGCAATACTTGCATCTGAAGGGACAGCCCCGGCTTATTTCCAGTGGTGCCATGGCTCTTGTTGGATCAAAACAGGGATAATTGTCAAGATTTACGGGGTTTCTGGCTTCTGTAAAGATAATATCGCCTGAACTATTCTTGTATGCGATTCCTCTGACCTTGCTGACATCTTCACCGTTTTTAAGTGTTCTCACCAGCTCCGTTAATGTTTCTTCGCCTTCTCCGATGACCACATAATCAAAATAGCGAAGTGTTTCCTCAGGTGCACCGGAGGGATGAGGTCCGCCAGCGATGAACACAGAATCTGTTTCAGAGTTTTTTATTTCCCTGAATACTGAGTCTTTCTGCCTGGATGCAAAACTGTAGACCATCAGGCCATTCTCGGGCTTTTTAGCCATTTTTGCATCAGGGAGAAGCGGTGCAAGTGCGGCAAGACTATAGGAATTCTTCCTGTTCCAGCGAAAATTGATATCCATATTTAAGTTTAAATCTGTAATAGCACTCAAATCTCAGTTTCCACGAACCCGGAAGCAGCGTCAACCTTCACATGGTCGCCGTTCTTAAGTACCTCAAAAGGGTCCTTTTCCATTTTATCGACAAGCGGTATGCCTGAAATAATAGCACCGACTGCAACTATGGGTTCGGATTCGATATTGATCATGGCGGCAGGTGCGACCTCGTTCTTGATTAGCTGGTAGAGCACATATGAACCTACGGTCGAACCCTTTCCGTGTGGGAAGACCAGGACTTTGTCCTTAATGCACTGGCCGAAGAGCTCATGTTCGGGTTCTACTATAACTCCGGTCTTCGGATCTACATTACCAAGGAACGATATGGAATCATGCGTAAGAAGTGCCTCACCTTCTGCACTTCCTCTTGAAATGCTTCTGCATTTAATTCTCATCGACAACACCTGCCTCTCTGATACACTGCTCGATACTTCCGTATCGTGAAGCAACCCTGCACATGCTCGGAACGTATGCAAGTGCCTTTCCGGAATTAACCATCATTGCCTTGTAGTTGTTTGAAGCAGGGGATACCACCATGCATGTGTCACAGACTACCTTTGCACCACTTTTCTCAATGGTCTTTACCTGTTCGGCACACCTCTGTGCAACTTCCCTTGAAGTGCATACCCACATCTCTTTTTGTATGCTCTTGCCTTCAAGCATTCTTGCTATGGTCTCCAGTTCCTCAGGTGAGCAGTGGGGACAACCGACGGTGATTATATCTGTGTCAAGTCCTCCTTCTGTGAATTCTGCCGAGGCTTCATAGACATCTGCAATCTGCTGCTTTTCGATTATTATGTTCTCGTCAGGTCTTTCAAAATTAGACCGGGTAGCTTCTGGCGTCACTTCGTCCACATGATACAATGCAACAGCACCGGATGCTGCGAGGGCTGCACCCAGTGTTTTTAGCTCATCCTTTGAGGGCTTGTTTTGCATGTAAAATATCGGTACACGACTGCCGATAGATTTTCCGGCCACATAACCCAGTGCACCGTAATCCGAACCCGACAGTTCACAATCAACGGTGACCGCGACAACAGGCTCGCGCATCTCATCAAGATGGTATCCGTAGTTTGCGGTCTTTCCGACAAGTGCGGCAGATAGGGCGGAGGGTCCGCCTTCCCTGTTTGTTCTTGCTCCGATCACGGAGTTGGCATAAGACACTGCGGATGATTCACTCCATGCAAGGTGGTCTCCCAGTTTTGCATCAAAACCTTCCAGATAATAGGGTGTGCATGTACATTTTGTCCTGATGCCAAGGCTTTTGTAGGCATCTATGATCTCCTGCTGCTTTCTGGCAAAACCAGGTTCAATTCCCATCTCCTTCCAGCGGAGCATATCCATACCTGCGGGGTTGAGTATAGCAGGAACCTTTACCTTTCCTTCAAGGTCGGATATCCATTCAAGTCCTGCATCTCCGATGGTCTTGTAGGATACACCGGCTATCTGGGCGCTTTTTATGGGTATCAGACTGTCGGCCCCGTATATATCCCCGAGCGCCACAAGTATTTCTATGGCCTTGCGGAGGGTTTCACCGTATTCCCCTTCAAGGGTCTTTTCTTCTTCCTTTGTAAGATACATTGGAATCTCGTATCACTTAAATCATAAATTTGGCTTATTCGGGCATTTTTGCCCTTTCGAAGTTCTCTGCCTCTGCAAGCACCTTAGTTGCATCGATTCCGACCTTTGTGGTGGTTCCGTCCGGAGCACCCCTGGGGTCAAGGGAACTTCCCCGGACATTGGGTATTATCATGATGTCCTTATCCCCCTTTACCCTTGTAGCAATTGCAAATTCCACATCCTGCATATCGAAAATGTCGATATCTTCGTCGACCACGACAACATGCTTCAGGCTGGTATGGCTGGCAAATGCCGCCATGATTGCATTCTTCCCGTCACCTTCGGTCTGTTTCTCTATCTGGACTACAGCATGCAGGTAACAGCAGCCGCCTTCTGTGAGTACTACATTCTTTACGGTGGTTACCTCACTTACCGCCTTGTAGATCCTTGGCTCATACGGTACTCCCATCATCAGAAGGTGTTCGGGTCCGGCAGGAAGTATGCCGTGGTAGATTGGATCCTTGCGGTGCAGTATCTTTGTGATGTGTATCACAGGTTCCTGTCTCACATGGTCGTATGTGCCGGTGATATCCACAAAAGGACCTTCATCAACCCGCTCTTCTGGGTCAATATATCCTTCAAGGACTATCTCTGCATGCGGGACCTTTATACCGTTGCTGCATTCGAACAGTTCGACAGGCTTGCCCCTGAGCGCTGCAGCGTAGTTGAATTCCTTGCCTGCTGGAACTCTTGTGGTAGAGGCGTAAGTGACTGCCGGGTCTGCACCGAGAACTATTGCTATTGGCAGTTTTTCTCCTTTCTCAGCAGCTTTTTTGTGCAGCACATAGGTATGCCTTGGAGCCACAAGCCTTGCAGCAATCCTGTTCTTATCGACCACAAGCATCCTGTGGATTGCCGCATTCATGACACCATCATATTCGGTAACTACCACGCCTGCGGTAATGTAGGGTCCCCCGTCCCTTTCAAAATGCGTCATTATGGGTAGTTTTGTCAGGTCTACATCTGTTTGCACAACTTCCTTTGTGGGAGAATCCTCAACCAGTAAGACTTCACCCTCCGGGTTTATTTCCGAGAGCTTCTGTATGATCATATCTTTTTCCACGCCGAGCATTGCTGCGAGCTCGTCTCTGGAACCCAGGACATTCATGATAGCCCGGCTGCCGTCGATATCATGAAAAAGTACAGGAGCATTGGTCTGTTTTGCAATTTTCGGAGCTTCAAACACCTTTGACACGGGATCTTTGATCTCAACCAGCTTCCCGTTCTCTTTGAGTTTTTCGATGAATTCCCTCATAGTATCATCCGTATTACAGGTATATGGATAGTTAAAGGAAATTGTTGCTTTAAATCATTATCTTAAGTACGAACTAAATAGATTGAAAAATAGTATCATCGACTAAAGTCATTTGAAGACTCAGTATATCGCATGATAGTAACCATTATTTCCTGTAAGCTTTACAGGCAGCCCGAAAAGATCTGACAGCTTATCTTCACTGAGAATGTCTTCCTTTTTCCCGTCAGCAAAGATTCTTCCTTCCTTCAACAGTACAATCCTGTCAATTTCGGGTATGATGTCATCTAGTTCGTGGGTTACAAGGACTATGCTCTTTCCGGCAGATGCGATCTTTCTTGTCATCTCCCTGAACTGGTGATGGCTTTTCATGTCAAGGCTGTTTGTGGGCTCATCGAGTACCAGGATATGAGGATCGTGAACAAGAGCCCGTCCTATGAGCAATCTTCTGGCCTCCCCTGTTGACATCTCGGATATCAGTTTATCCGAAAGTCTAGTGATCTCGAGAAATTTCATCACTTCACGGACCGTAGCTACCATTTCCAGCGTAACCTTATGATTTGAATAGATGCCTATACTGCTGAAGAAACCGGAAAGTACAACCTCAAAACCACTTATGCCCCTGTTATACTCCTGCTGTAGGTCTCCTGAAACGATTCCCAGAAGGTCCCTGAGATCAAAGAGACTCCATTTGTCCTTTCCCAGTATTCTGATTGCCAGATCCTTGCTGTCAGCCCTGGGGCGGTAATCACCTGTGATGACCTTTATCAGGGATGATTTGCCAGACCCGTTGGGTCCTATTATGGCTATGTTCTCACCTTTATTGATTTGCAGGTCTACAGAGTCCAGTATCTTCCGATCTTTTCTGGACACTGTTATATTCTTCATCTCGATGAGGGGTGTTTTTGAGTCTACTGCATTTTTTGTTGACGACATCTTCGGTCACACAGTCCAATTCAGAATTAGCTTGTTTTTCCCGTTTAACCTCATCAACACTAATAAAGTTTTGCAGAAATGTACGTCTGCCATCTGCTTTTTAGAAAAAAGTCGTTTTTTGATATGGTGCCCAAAAGAAAAACCAAGCTTTCAGGCGGATTGCTGTGATTGAATGAACTCAACAGTTACAACAGGATTCAGACCTGTATTCTCTTTCAGACGTTCATCAACCTGGGTGGCAACATCGGGAGGGATGTCCTGTCCTTCCCGGTAACCTATGATTATGGAAACCTCGGGAGGATAATTTAGCAAAAAGTCTGTAGATGTGTAGTCAATTGTTGTATCGAGAAGGAGAACCCCCTGGTCAGCATAACCTGTTTCCTCATACATAGTCTCTATCTCCTGCTTCATCTCTTCTTGAAACAGTGTGCTCTGGTAAGAGGTATATGTGACCACTGCAAGCACAATAGAAAGTACAGCAATGGCAACCACAAGAACACCTACACGTACTATTACAGATATACGTGCACGACCAATCGCAGTTTTCTCCATGGGCCTGAAACCCGAGATCCAGAAAAGGACAAGTGCAGATACATTTATTGCAAGCAGGTTCACAAGTACGAGCACACCTGCGGTGAGTGTAACTCCAGTAAGGCCCCATGCAATTCCAAGTCCGGCAGTTGCTGCAGGCGGAACAAGTGCAACAGCAATAGCAACTCCTACGAGTGCTGATCCTGCACCACGCATGATACTGATACCACCTGCAAGTCCAGAACCAAGAGCAAGGAAAAGGGACAGGAAATTAGGACTTGTGCGCTCGGCAATTTGTGGTATAGTACGAATATCAAGTCCAGGAGCTACAAGTGTGGTCTGCTGTACAATATATCCGATGATAGCGGCGGTTGCGATTGCAGCAAGAAGGCCGGTAACCTGTAATATCACTCCTCTTGATGCAAGTTTTCTGTAGTCAAGTACCGTTCCTACACTTGCAGAGATGGCCGGCCCCATAAGCGGGGCAACCACCATGGCTCCAATAATTGTCGCAGCCGAGTCGAGTAGCAGCCCTCCGGTAGCAATGACTGTGCTCAGGATAAGGAATGCAAAGAATGTCGAGGTAGCAGGTGCAAGTTCTTCAGCGCGCGCAATGAGTTCTTCCCTGGCGATCCGTTTGCCTGAGAAGCGCTTTTGCAATGCTCCGATCCTTTCAGAAACCACGAGCTCAGGAGAGAAAACTATTGCATAGGAGTCCTTGCTTATACCTGCATCTCGCAGTTTCTCCATTATAGGTTCAACACCTATCGGAGGGATCGGAAACTGCACAAGGGCTTCAAAATTTCCTCTTCCTGTTTCTTCCCATACCGCGTAATCGATTTCTTCTTCGTCAAGCACGGCCAGCACTGGCTCTCGTTTTCCATTTGGGATTAGTACTTGAACTACTCGCATTTATTACACCTTCTTAAGTTAATTTCAAAATTCACAGAAACACATGTCTGCTGTCATTTTTAGAAAAAGAATCGTTTTTACAGTACACCCGAAGAAAAAGCTAAAACTTTCAGGCAGCCTGTTGCGATTCGATGAATCCAACCCTTACGACGACATCCATCCCAATAGTATCCTTGAGACGATCATCGACCCTTTGGGCAATGTCGGGTGGTATGGTCTGCCCTGCCTGATAGCCTATCAGTACGGAAGCCGTGGGAGGATCACCCAGCAGAAGGTCTGCAGGTTCATACTCTACATTTGTACTTACAAGTATCACTCCCTCTTCAGCCCACCCGGATTCATCATACATGTTCTGTACTTCCTGTTGGATCTGTTCCTGGACCAGGGATGTTTCGTAGGTGGAATATGTGACAAGTGCGAGTACAATAGAAAGGATAGCAATGGCAATCAAAAGGATGACCGCACGTCCGATCACAGCTTTACGAGCACGACCGACTGCAGTTTCCTCCATGGGCCTGAACCCCGAGATCCAGAAAAGGGCAAGTGCGGATACATTGATAGCAAGCAGGTTTACCAGTACCAGTACAGATGCAGTAAGTGCCACTCCTGGCAGGCCCCAGGCAATCCCAAGTCCGGCGGTCGCCGCAGGTGGAACGAGTGCAACTGCAATTGCAACTCCTACCAGTGTTGATCCGGAACCGCGCATGATGCTTATGGCTCCGGCAAGTCCTGAACCAAGGGCAAGGAAAAGGGACAGGAAGTTCGGGCTTGTACGTTCGGCGACCTGGGGGATCTCACGGATATCCAGTCCGGCTGGTACAAGTATCGTCTGCTGAACGAGGTAACCGATGATCGCGGCGGTTGCGATTGCAGCCAGAAGGCCGGTAACCTGCAGTATAACGCCTCTGGATGCGAGCTTTCTTAAGTCAAGGATTGTTCCTACACTGGCGGACACTGCAGGTCCCATAAGCGGGGCAACTACCATGGCTCCGATAATTGTTGCGGCCGAGTCGAGAAGCAGTCCTCCGGTAGCAATAATAGTACTTAGAATAAGGAATGCAAAGAATGTCGAGGTGGCAGGTGCAAGATCTTCTGCACGCGCAATTAGCTCCTCCCTGGCAATACGTTTGCCCGAGTATTTTTTTTGCAATTTACCCAGGCGGGAAGAAACAACTGTCTCAGGAGAATAAACTACAGCATAGGTATCTTTGCTTATACCTGCCTCCAGCAGTTTCTCAAATATGGGTTCAACACCAATGGGAGGAATGGGGAACTGTACAAGGGCTTCAAAATCTCCTCTTCCTGTTTCTTCCCATACCGCATAATCGATTTCTTCTTCGTCAAGCACAGCCAGTACTGGCTCCCGTTTTCCATTTGGGATAAGCACCTGAACTATTCGCATAATTTACAATTACTTGCTGAAGATATAGTCCTGTATGAAACTTTATTAAGTAAGGTTTCTTCCGGTTTTAATTACCTGTATTGGAGGTATTTTCAAAAAAGTTATCTTTATGTGTCCGTTGAAGGGGCTGCGATGGGTATTGTAAAACTGAACATACTTCCCTTTCCAATTTCGCTTTCCACACTGACGCTGCCACCATGCAGTTCTACTAGTTTTTTTACAATGGAGAGTCCCAGTCCGGTTCCCATGTACTGGCGCGATAGGGAACTCTCGAGCTGTCTGAAAGGCCTGAACATCTCTTTTAAGTTCTCCCGGGCGATTCCAATACCACTATCCTGTATGGAGATAATGATCTCATTGTCAGAAGATCTTGCAAAAATGCTTACACTTCCGTACTCGGGAGTGAATTTGATGGCATTGCTTAGCAGATTATAGATGATCTGTTTTATCTTCAGTTTATCAGCGAATAATTCGATATATTCAGACTTTTCCACATGAAACTCGATATGTTTTTTCCTGGCAAGGTGTCCCATTAGTTTCTCAATATCTTCAAGCATTTCTCCAATTGTAAAATGTTCGGGCTCAAGCTCCATTTTCCCGCTTTCAATCTTTGCAATGTCGAGTATATTGTTTATCAGCGTAAGAAGATATTTTCCACTCTCGGATACGTTTTTAACATACCTGCTCTGTTTTTCTTCCAGACGTCCCGCATGTCCTTCCATAAGCATTTCCGAAAAACCAATTATGGAATTTAGTGGTGTGCGCAGTTCATGGCTCATATTGGCAAGGAACTCGCTCTTTATCCTGTTTGCAGTTTCTGCTTCTATTTTTGCATTGAACATGGCTTCTTCGGACTTTTTGCGCTCAGTTATGTCTCTTATTACAGCCTGAGCAAGATTACTATATCCTTCGAGGATTGTAGCGTCGATTTTGACAAATATAATACTGCCATTTGCTGTGAGGTATTCTGTTTCCCCGCTAAAAGAACCCTCAATCCTGAATTTATTCAGAACATTTACTCCTTCTATCCTCTCATCCGGAGTCTGAAGGTCAAGGACCGACATGTTCAGGAGTTGTTCTCTGGTATATCCTGTCATTTCACAGACTCTATTATTTGTATCAACTATCCGCCCATCCAGCGTGTTCAGGATAATACCATCATTTGACTGTTCAAAAAGGGATCTGTATTTCTTTTCATTTTTTGTGATCTGCTCTTCAGCATTCTTTCGCTCTGTGATATTTGTGGAGTTTCCGAATACCCGTAAAGTTCCATCCTGCAACACATGTACTGTCCCATTCGAATTGACCCAGACTATTTCGCCGCTGCTTGTAACAAGCCGGTAATCAGCATTAAAGAAAACTCCTGGGTTTTGAAAACCCTTCTGGAAAGTATCATGGATATTCTGCATGTCACCGGGATGTACGTGTGAAAAATACTTATTCCAATCATTTCCAATAGAGCCCGTAGGCAGTTGAAGTATACTATCAGCTGAAGAGGAGATGTAGGTTCTTGTAAAATTACCTTCTCTGTCAACATCCGCCTTCCATATGATTGCATCAATGGCGTCTATAACCTCTTCATATTCTTTTTCTTTTTCGAGTAGCAGACTTTCTGCGTGCTTACGCTCAAGAAGACTGGTTATCATTTCTCCTACAAGCTTTGACAAATTGAATATATCATCATCCCATTTCTTGGGACCTGTTATTGAGTCTACACCAATGAAGCCTTTAAATGATCCTCTTAAGGAGAGAGGTATTAAAACAGCCGAAGTAATATTTACCTCTTTTAGAGATTTTTTAAGTATATCTTCCTCAGGTAGTTCTTCAACATCATAAATACTGACAATATCCAGTTTTTCAAGTTGTTTTGATACAAACTTTTCTTTCGGGATTCTTTCATTTATCTTTATGAATGAATGTACACTATCATAATGCCATTCATGTGTCTTTGTAACGTATTTGCCGTCTTCTGTAATTGAGAAAAGTACTGCACGTTCGGCATTCAGAAATCTTGCCATTTGTTCCAGAGCCGTTTTAATCTCTTTATCGATGTCCTTAAATGTACTATTTATGAACTTACTGGATATCTGTGAAATAAGTCTTTCTTTCAGATCCTTTTGTTCAAGCTGTTTTTCGGTTTTTACAGCTTCCGTTGCATCCTCGATAATAGCATGACATCCGGCAATATTGCCCTCATCGGTTTTATATGGGACAATTTTTATGCGTAAAAAAAGATTCTTTCCCCACCGGGAATTGTAAAATGTCTCGATTGAAGTTGTCTCTCCGTTTTTTAATGTCTGCCTGATAGTTCCGGATATACCGGAGGATACAAGTGGAGGAAAGCTGAGCATATTGATCTTTTTGGTTGCTTCTGCTGAAGGTGAACCTAAAATATCCAGAAGAAATCTGTTCACTTCCAGAATATTGCCCTGTTTATCAAATGAGATCACCCCTACAGGCAGCTCATCCAGAAGTTTTCCGGAGTTTTCCATTTTTTCCTCTGGCTTAATAGGCGGGATTGTTTTGGATTGTGTGGAAGCCATGCAAAACTCCTCATGATTTATGCGTTTTTTGGAAGAAACAGCTTTTTTTATGCTGCGGTAATTAGCATACTTAAATTAGTATATACGCATATTTATAATTAAGTATATCAACTATATAGTTTCAGAATTTATTAAAGCAAATGATTAGTTGAATAAAGAAATAGTGTGAATACAGCAGTGTGGATTCTGCTGTATCCTTATTTTAGTATATAGTTCAGATCATATCCCAGTGTGGGATATGAATATACAGTGGATTTGAGTTGTGTTGCTGTCACACCATATTTCATGGCAACTGCAAATATGTTGATCAGTTCTTCAGCCTCAGGACCAAGAATGTGGGCTCCGAGTATCCTGTCTGTTTCTTCATCGATGATTACCTTTGATGCTGCATATCCCAGATTGATCCTTTTTGCTGAATACCATTCACTCATATCATGGAAGAGTACTTTATGCCTGTCCGATGATCTGTTCTCCGTGATCCCGACCCATGCAAGGGGAGGTATAGTAAACACAGTCGAGGGTATGACGCTGTAATCTGCAGTGTACTTGTTGCCTTCGATCATATTGCTTGCTGCCACATCTCCCTGCATGCTTACAACAGGGGTCAACATGGGTCCCGGCTGTATGCAGTCACCTGCTGCGTAAACTCCGGGGTTTGAGACACTCTGGAGGTATTCGTTCAGCTTTATGTTTCCCCTGTCGTCTGTTTCCACACCGCCTTTTCCAAGATGAAGTTCTTCCAGGGCGGGAACCCTTCCCAATCCGTGAACTACCATATCTGCTGAAAAGGTCTCTTCTTTTCCATCCTCTGTGCAGCAGCCTTTTACTTTGAAACCATCGGCCATCTTCTCTATTCTTTTAAGGCTTCGACCGGTGATCACCCGGATGCCAGCGTCCTCGGATGCTTTTACAAGCATATCCGCCAGGTCCGGATCAAAATTCTTCAAGACACGATCTCCCCTTTGCAATACAGTTACCTGTGATCCGCACCTTGCGGCAACGTGGGCAAACTCAAAGGAGATGTAACCTCCGCCTGCAAATATTATCTTTTCCGGGATATCTTCCAGTTCCATGAACTCTTCGCTTGTTACCAGATACTCCTCACCTGGTATGTTTAGCTCACGGGGTTTTGATCCGGTGGTGATGACTATTTGATCTGCCTGTATTCTCTGATCATTGACCACCAAAGTGGATTCATCCTCAAAGCGCACGACTCCATGGTAGGTATCGATTCCGGCATCCCTGAAATGCTCTTCATGGCGGTCAGGATGGGGTTGCGTGAAGGTTCTTTTAAAATCTATAAGTTCTTTCCATTTCACAGTATTTCTTGTGTCACCGGTGCCTTTTCCCAGCATCCTGTTGTGTGCATCAACAATGCTGGCTGCACCGTAGAGCACCTTTTTCGGGATACAACCCCTCAGAGCACAGGTTCCTCCGAAGTTTCTGCAATCGGCGATCGCCACTTTTTTGCCTGCATCCAGTAGTTTATACGCAAAAGTAGTTCCTGAGGCACCGGTACCGATTACAAAAGCATCATATTTTTCTGTCATATCACTCACCCGGAAAAAACTTAATTTCTATTATTATTTAGCATTACCTGAAATAGCATTAAAATAATCAAAAAAGAACTGAAATAAGACTTATGCATTATTTATCATTCATATATGTTTTATTATTGTATTCGTTGCCTTTAGATCTCTATTTTCTCTTTTCAGGATCGGGTTTATATAAAATAGGGTGATACTACAGGTATAGTTCGA
>DACO01000055.1:0-547 GCA_002508635.1 Methanolobus sp. UBA118
TCTGAAACATCAGTCCTTTTCCATTCTTCGAAGGCCTCGGCAGATCTTTTCAGGATCTGGTTCACCTGCTCATCAGAGTGCATGTCAACTTCGCCGATTACTGTGCTTGTTGCCGGATTGATGGATCGTATCTTGTTCATGGTATTACCTGTAGGATGATATGGATATTATCTATAATGTGGTGTCATATATTTGCTATTGTTGATTCCAGTTATCTGAGGATATTCAGGCCATTGCTATCTGTATGGCAGTAGGATATTTTTTCATAATCGAATATGCAATTGATCTGCCAACCCATAGTTTTCCCTTCTGCATCCGGCGCATCTTACTGAAATCACCCAGCTCCTGAAGGGCATGGAGAGCACTCTCATCATTGAGATAACAACTGTCAGGCACGTTCATACTGTAGAAGAAAAGAATGGGTAATCGAAGTCTGGTGTGCAGCTCACGGGGCAGATTATCCTTTAAAAAAAGTAGCGTCTCTTTGTCGAAAAGGTGTTCATCACCTGATTTTGTCCTTGCGACGGGTCTTTCCTGTATAAGGAGC
>DACO01000055.1:772-9915 GCA_002508635.1 Methanolobus sp. UBA118
CGGGTCTTTCCTGTATAAGGAGCTGAGCAAGACTTTTACGCTCCGTGACTATGCCATCGTTGATCTTGCTGACCTCCATTCTCATCCAGCGCATGAGAACATCGTCTGTTGAGTTTCTTCTTTCAGGCATTTAGTCTTCCCCGATTCAAGTTTAATATCACAACTTTATACCCGTATTGGTTAAAATTATCTTTTAGATGAAAAAAGGGTTAACGATTTAAACTTTGTAAACGAGTAATTATTATGGATGTCCTTAGACTTTTAAGGGAAAACGAGAACCATATAATCGAGAGTTTCGGTGTTAAAAAAATAGGTCTTTTTGGTTCATTTGCAAGAGGCGAAGGACGCATAGATAGTGATATAGATGTCCTGGTTGAGTTCAGGGAAGGCCAGAAGACGTTTGACAATTACATGGAACTGAAATTCTATCTGGAAGATCTGTTTAAAAGAGACGTGGATCTTGTGCTTGAGACATCCATTAAACCACGGCTCAAAGACTACATCTTGAAGGAAGCTGTTTATGCCTAGAGATTATCTTGTTTTTTTTGAAGATATGCTAATTGCCATCAACAAAATCAAAAGATATTCTGCCAACTTATCTTTTGAAGAATTCTCTAAGGATGAAATGAGAATAGATGCTGTTGTCCGTAATCTTGAGATCGTAGGTGAAGCAGCAGGTAATGTTCCTCCTGATATTAGAGAAAAATATTCTAGTATTCAATGGAAGAAAATAGTAGGACTGCGGAATATTCTTATACATGAATACTTTGGGATTGATATGGATATTTTATGGGGTATTCTTCAGAATAGCCTTGGTGAACTAAAAGATAATATCGAAATAGCTTTACAAGAAAATAGAACTCATTAGCATTTCTTCTTTCAGGCATTTAGTCTTCCCTGATTCAAGTTTAATATCGCAACTTTATACCCGTATTGGTAAAAATTATCTTTTAGATGGAAAAAGGGTTAACGATTTAAACTTTGTAAACGAGTAATTATTATTTGTATTCATAAAGCTATAATTACTTTTGAAGAGCTACAGAGGAAAGTGTTTATGCCTGAAAATTCTTCGGTATTTGAAAACTCACTTAGGCAGTTAAAAGAAACTGTGATTGAAACGTTTTCCGATGAAGATGTTTATGTGATACTTTTTGGTTCCAGAGCAAGAGGTGATTTCAGTCACACCTCCGATATTGATGTTGGTATTTTGCCTCGACGACCCTATAATAGAAAAAAGTTGACCTTGCTTCGGGAAAAAATAGATGATCTGAATATTCCCTACTCAGTGGATGTGGTCGATATTTCAAATGTTTCCGATGCTTTTAGAGAGAAAGTAATGGAAGAAGGGATAGTATGGAAAAACTGGAGATGATATTAGGTGATGCAAGAAGGGCTCTGGCAACTCTGGAAGAAGTGCTAGATGAATCCTTTTCTCTTATAGTCAGAGATGCATCGATCCAGAGGTTTGAATATACATTCGAAGTAACTTGGAAACTTATCAGACAGTATCTCAAGGACAGGGAAGGAATAGTCTGCAACTCGCCAAAATCATGTTTCAGGGAGGCTTTCAAAGTGGATTTAGTTACTGAAGAGGAAACTGTCAAAGCCTTGCAAATGACCGATGACAGGAATATGACCACCCATACCTATCGTGAAGAAGTTGCGGATGAGATATACGGTAACCTGCCGGGTTACTATGATCTGATGTATAATATCATTACAGGTGTAAGTGAAAGAATGAATTGACTTTTCCGAAACTAAGCTTTAGGATCACACAGGCCAGATATAAATTCTTTAAGTCCAAGTTATATTCATGGACGATCTACAGATTATAGCTGATAAGATACGGACAATGGAGATCCGTGGTGCGGGAAGGATAGCTGTGGCAGCCTCAGCTGCACTCAGGGATTATGCGAAGACGCTCCGATCATTGAATATCGAGGAGTTCAACAGTAAAATCGATGAAGCTGCAAGAACACTTGTTGATACGCGCCCGACAGCGGTTTCACTTCCAAACGCTGTTGCACTGACCAGGAGACATAGCTCAACGAATGTCTATGATGCAATAGATGAGATTGTCAAAAATTCAGATGAGTTCATAAAGAACGCTGAGGAAGCACTTGGAAAGATTGGCAGGATAGGTGCAGAAAGAATCCATGACGGCGATGTCATCATGACCCATTGTAATTCCCATGCAGCCATCTCTATCATCAAGACCGCCTTTGACCAGGGCAAGGATATATCGGTAATCGCCACAGAATCCCGTCCCAGGAGGCAGGGCTTTATCACGATCAGGGAGCTGAACGACTATGGCATTCCAACAACCCTTATCGTTGACTCGGCTGTCAGATTGACCATGAAAGAAGTGGACCTTGTGGTGGTGGGTGCGGATTCGATCTCGGTTAACGGTGCACTAATTAACAAGATCGGAACTTCCCAGCTTGCCATGGCGGCACAGGAAGCCCGCAGGAATTTGATAGTGGCTGCGGAGACCTATAAGTTCAGTCCGAGGACCCTGCTTGGTGAAATGGTGGAGATCGAGGACCGTGCAAGTGAGGAAGTAATTGATCCAGAGATATTGAGCGAACTTCCCAATGTCAAGGTCAAAAATCCAGCCTTCGATGTAACTCCTGCAGAGTATATCGATCTTATCATTACCGAAGTGGGAGCATTTCCTCCGGCTATGGCTTATACGGTAATAAAGGATTATCTGGGTCTTGAGATGCTACCCTAAATCTGAAGTTTTATATTTCTGAATCCAATTTTTAGATTTTTCAGAGCTGTAGTAATCAGGTAATCTTCCCAACAGTCGCAATGTAGATGGTGAATTCCTTTTCACCGTCGATTTGCAGTAAAACATTCATATTATCGTCAAGAAAAGCTGCGATGGCACAGACTCCGCAACTAAGGGATTGTGCAGCCAGGTAGAGGTTCTGACAGACGTGACCTGCATCCAGATGAAGATACCTGTATCCTCTTTCTCCGTATCTCCATTGCATCCTGTATGGAACAGCTGTCCAGATGAACGTGACTGCGCTGTTTAGCACAAAAGGCTGGTCAAGACAGGCGGTTTTGATATCTTCGGCAATATGCTCCCCGGTCTGTACCTGAACAAGTTTGTGCTCGATGGGAAGGAAATGATAAAGACCCTTTTCCAGTCCTTCCACATTGTTTACCAGTACATAGGTCTCAAGTGCGTGTCTGGCGCCAGCGGAAGGTACAGTCCTGAATGTCACCGAACTTTTGACCTGCTTGACACCCTGGGTGCACCAGAGCAGGTAGGATAGTTCTTCAGGGGAAATTGCTTCCATTCTGTAACTGCGTGTACTTGTCCTGTTCTCTATGGCTTCTCTGATGTCTATACTGTCGACCTTTATACTCTCTGGTTCGGGAAGATCGAAAACCTTCCCCTCATCCTCTGACCCCGATTGCAGAGGAGGCTGAGGATAACCCAATGCCTGGTCTGATCTTTCAGCATAGCGGAACTTCGTTTTTTCCATGAATTCTTTACCGATTCCTCTCATCCTATTGCCCCACGTTGATTAAAGAAAAGATTGGCTACCAGTCTTTTATATTTGTTGCCTTTACAACGACAAAGGAACCGCTGTCAAACCCTTCAATCGGCTTTTCGGCTATTTTTATCTCATTTAAAGGCTTGAACAGGGTCTGCCTGAAAATAAATCCACCAAAACCATGATTCTCCAAACTGTCTGTGAGTTCCTTCGCTGATAAGAAGCTGGCAGCTTTGAAAAAACTACTCTTTGCTGCTCTTTTTTCATATTCCTGTCCCAGGGGGCTGTTACGTTCGATAAATGCAATTATGAGCTCGCTCCTTGGTGCAAGTATGCGCTGTATCTCTCTGAGTGTGCGTTCTTTATCGGTAAAACAAAGGGCTGTGGCCATCAATATGAGTTCAGTTGACGAACTTTTCAGGGGCAGTTCTTCCGCAATCCCCCGGATAGGTCTGATGCCACGTTTTACTGCAATCTCAAGCATTTTTTGCGAGGGATCTATTCCGTAACTGATTCCAAGAACGGATGCGAATCTTGCCGTACCGACTCCTATTTCAAGGCTTCTTCCGGATATGATATCCGGAAGCAGCTCTCTAATGGCCTGAAGTTCTGATTCGTAAACAGCATGGTGTTTTTCATACCACTTATCATACTCTTCCACATGGATGCCGAAGTAATTCTCTTTCATGGTGAATGCTTGTTTTTTGTTTCTGTTTCCTGTGTTGAGATTTGAAATAAGAAAATATAAAACATTTTATTCCTCTTTTGAAAACATGAAAATACGTTGTGAATGGGCCGAAATGAATGAAAATGAAAGGGAGTACCACGATAGCGAATGGGGAGTGCCTGAGCATGATGACAGGAAACTGTTCGAGTTCCTGATACTTGAAGGAGCGCAGGCAGGGCTTAGCTGGGACACCATTCTCAAAAGAAGGGAGAACTACAGAAAGGCTTTTGATAACTTTGACTACAATAAGGTTGCTGCCTACGATGAGACAAAGATTGAGGAACTCCTGCAGGATTCAGGAATTATCAGGAATCGGAGAAAAGTACTTTCAGCGGTTAATAATGCAAAAGCCTTCATCGAAGTAAGGGAGGAGTTTGGCTCATTTAATAATTACCTTTATGGTTTTCTCAAAGATGGTAAACCCATACAGAACTCATGGAAATCCATGTCAGAGATACCTGCAAGGACCGACCTGTCCGAAAAGATAAGTAAGGATATGAAGAAGCGGGGATTCAGTTTTGTGGGTCCGACTATAGTCTATGCCTTCATGCAGGCCATGGGGATGGTCAATGACCATGTGGTGGACTGCTTCAGGCATGAGGAATGTGGAAAAATGAAATAAGACTCAGGAAAATTCTGCTTCCATCTTATTTTCAGAGACGGATGGGTAGCAATCTCTTTTCAGGTACCTGTGGAAGTAAATAATCATTGCAGGTAAAAATGAGATCATGCAGAGTAGATATATTATTCCTGATCCTGCAATTCCAAGAAAGGGGTTTAAAGAAAAAGGCCACAATGGTCTGGTATCAGTATAAAGAAAAGAGTCAAGCAGCACATGGCTAAAGGTTCCGATTAGTGTCCCTATGGCTATAGAAATAAAAGAATATGTCCTCTCTATCCTCAGCTTATCTGTAATTTTCTGTAACCATTCTTTCTGTGAAAACAAGAAAATGGATAACAACAATGCAATCACTGTTGCGTTTAGAAAGGTGTGAAATGGTCCATGAAGAGGCCTGCAACCGCTAAACATACAGTATGTTGCTCTCACATCAATGATTATGCTGCCAAGAAGTATGGAAATAAGATTTATCCGTTTCTCGAACATCTCTCCCAGCAAAAAAGCTGGTCCGAGATGAAATGGTGTAAAAGGCATTACACCTCAGACTATCTTTCCATACGGACTTTCCTCATAGAAGCTCAGGAACTGTTCGATTGCTGCCGATGTATTGGATTCAGAGCCAAAGAGCAGGCTTGAGAGTGTCGGCCTGTTCATGTAAACAATGGTCGGCTCACCTTCGATTCCTCCGAGTTCCGCTGCCCTGTCAAGGGCATAATAGAAGTTACCCATCTCATCAACCAGTCCGAGCTCCATTGCCGTCTCACCGGTGTATATTCTGCCGTCTGCAAGGTCCCTTACCTCACCTTCGCTCATGTCCCTGCCTTCGGCCACATCTTCCACAAAGGTTGAGTATACCTGGGCAACGACGAGGTTTGCATACTCCTTTTCATCTTCCGTGAGACCTCTCCATGAACCTCCCATGTCCTTGAACTCACCGGATTTGGCAATGTAGTAATCGATACCTTCCTGATCATAGTAGCCCGAAAGGTTCTCGAACATCCATATGGTGCCGATACTTCCTGTCATTGTGGATGGATTGGCAACTATAAGGTCTGCGGGTGCTGATACATGATAGGCTGCACTTGCTGCCACATCTCCCATGGATACGACTACGGGTACACCGCTTTCACTTGCCCTTCTTACCTCGGTGTATATCTCTTCACCTGCGGTGGAAGAGCCTCCGGGACTGTTGATACGCAGCACTATGGCCTTCACATTCTCATCGGCGGTTGCATCCCTTATGCTTTCAGCCACGTCTTCCGATGTTGCATATCCAAGGCCACCGGGCACACTGCTTGTAAGAAGGGTACCCTGTACGTAGATTACTGCAACTTTATCTGTCGGTGCATACAGGCCTCCTCCAAAGGCCTGGAAGATTATCACAAAACTTGATCCGATAACCAGCAGAAGAACGGCTACTATTGCCAGATATTGCCACTTGCGGCTCTTTTTTTCGGGTCCTGGGGGGCCGGAATAAGTATTATTTGAGGTATTGGCTCTTTCATTTTTACTTTCATCCGCACCCCGGTATTTCTCAGTTTCCGGCGTCTGCTCTTTGTCCATTATACCGGATGATGCTGTTTCTTCCGGCATGTCTGAAGGTGAATTGTTCTGGATCGTATCATCCTTTTCTGATTCTGAGTAAGAATATGGATATGTATGATATTCAGTGTCATCCGAAGATCCTTCACTGCTATCGGGATATTTTCCGCTCATCACTAAATTACCATCCTCTACATAAAATGAGCCTGAATGTTGAAAAAGCTTGTGTGCTTTGCAAGCGAAATATATTTTATAATTGCAGGCAATCAACATCAGATATACTGATCATATATTTACGGAGAAAATACATGCCAAATATCCCCTTTGATAAAGCCGTACTTGTAACATGCGGCCTTCCGTATGCCAACGGGAAAGCTCACGTTGGGCATCTCAGGACATACATTCCTGCGGATATCTATGTGAGATCCCTGAAAAAAAACTCACAGGAAGTTACATTTGTCTGCGGTTCCGATACCCATGGAACTCCTATTGTAGTAAATGCCGAGGAGCTCGGGATCACACCAAAGGAACTCGTTCAGAAATATCATGTCCATTTTGACGAAATTTTCAAGAAAATGGACGTCAGGTTCGATGCCTTCGGAACAACAGACGATGAAACAAATCACAACCGTACGCTGGATATCGTCGAGAAGCTCATTGACAGAGGTTACGTGTATCCCAAGATCATAGAGATAGCCTATTGTCCGCAATGTGACCGCTTCCTGCCTGACAGGTATGTTTCGGGAACATGTCCCCACTGTGAAGAAAAGGCGCGTGGTGACGAGTGTGACCAGGGATGTGGCAAGCACTTAGAACCGGGTGAGCTCAGGGAACCTGTCTGTACCATCTGTCAGGGACCTGCGGAATATAAGGAACAGGAACATTTCTTCTTCAAGCTTTCCGAGTTCAGGGATTTCCTCCTTGAGCATCTGGAAAACCTTGGCGGTACCCTGAATGCACGCAACTATGCACTTGGGTGGGTCAAGCAGGAGCTGACAGACTGGTGTATCACAAGGAACCTTGAATGGGGTGTGAAATTCCCGGGACATGATGACCTTGTTGTCTATGTATGGGTGGATGCACCTATCGGCTATATGGCTTTCACGGAAGAATGGGCACAGGCCACCGGCGGTGACTGGGAGAAATTCTGGAAGGGCGACTCCCCGATAGTTCACTTCATTGGCGGTGACATCATCTATCACCACTGTATCTTCTGGCCTGCAATGCTCAAGGGAGCAGGCTACAGTCAGCCGTCTGCGGTTGTTGCATCCGGTATGCTGAAAATAGAGGACAAGACCTTCTCAAAGAGCCGCGGGTATGTGGTCTGGGTTGAAGAGGACTATCTTGATCATGGTTTCCATCCTGATCTTCTCAGGTACTACCTTGCAAGCTACACCTCACACACAAAAGAGGTCAATTTCTCGTGGAAGATATTCCAGGATAAGATAAACACCGAACTTGTGGGCGTGCTGGGTAACTTCCTGTACAGGAACCTGCTGTTTGCGTACAAGAACTTCGGAGAGATCCCCGAGGGTGAGATGGATCCCGAGGTGATCGATAAGATCGTCTCCACCACCGAAGAGGTCATTCAGGCAAATGCGGATTACGAGTTCAAGAAGGCAGCCGATATTGCGATGTCGCTTGCTTCATACGGAAATTCATACTTCCAGTCAAACGAGCCCTGGAAGCTCATAAAGGAAGACAAGGACGCCTGTGGTAAGGTTATCAAGAACTGCATACAGCTTGCCAAGGCACTGATACTGCTCTTTGAGCCAATGACTCCGGGCAGCATGGAGGTAGCCTGGAAGCAGATCGGCATGGATTCCGATGTCCATGAGGAAACCTACGAACAGGCAACCGTTGCCGTTGTAAGCGGCACCAAACTCGAGAAGCCAAAGATCCTGTTCACCAAACTGGAGGATGACAAGATACAGGAAATGGAAGACATTTCCTCAAAGCGCGTTAAGGCAGCCATGGCAAAAGAAGCAGGTAAGCCGGAAGTTGAGATCGAGGAATACAAGGACGAAATAGAATACGATGACTTCGCAAAGCTTGACATCAGGGTAGGTAAGATCATCATCGCCGAGAAGATCAAGAAATCCAAGAAACTCCTGCGCCTGGAGGTCGATATCGGCGACGAGAAACCAAGACAGGTTGTCGCAGGCCTGGCAGAATACTACAAGCCCGAGGAAATGGTCGGCAAGACCGTTAACGTACTTGTGAACCTCAAGCCCGTGAAGCTCTGCGGTGTCGAGTCACAGGGAATGCTTCTGGCAGCGGATGCGGGCGAACGTGTGTCCCTGCTGACAACTGATAAGGACATGGGTCCGGGTTCCTGTATCAGGTAAATCCGGTTTTTTTTAGAATGGGCGTGTGCCCATTCTTTTCGATTAATTCCTAATTAATTAAAGGATATTTTTTACCCACATTCCATTGACTATTGTATGGGTCATAATTAGCAGGCATTATTTTATATGGATATTCATCTTTGTTATATTTAGAATTGGTATCTATAGCAAAATCCCTATAAAAATAAATGTTTTCAAGCTTGCCTGTTTTTATATCCAAATAATATACAGTGGTTTGCAATGTGTAACTACCTGTCTTGTTAAGTTCCATACTTATTTGACTATGTATTACAGCGTCTTTTCCAGGAAGAACTATCGCTTCATTCAAACCACTTGGTGATTCTGATATTATTTTTTGAGTCTGGCTGTTAATAATTTGGTTTTTTGCAGGATAA
>DACO01000055.1:10142-13800 GCA_002508635.1 Methanolobus sp. UBA118
TTGCAGGATAATCAGAGCGTTCTGTATTGTATACCACAATTTCAGGCATTATATTCAAAAACTGTGTTTCGTTGTTATTAAGGAGCTCATAATTGTGTTCGTAATTGACTGAAGCCAATTTCAATTCCGTATCGGTTGATGTTTCATGTAAATAATAACCTGACCACACTCCTATTAGTGTGATTAGGACAGATATTATTATTGGGATGAGCTTGTCCAGATATTTTTCATTCACCATTATCCAGTATATTGGTTTGTTAACACTAAACATTTACTAAAATATTAGCTTAATATACCTTTTATTTTACTTCAACACATCTCAAGTTATGAGATTTTTGTAGAATCACTATCTTCAGATTTATGTGGCTTCCCTTTTGAGATACCACCTGAAAACCTGCACTTCCCAGAGCCTTAATGACTTTATGTGCTGACAGGACGGGAAGTTTTGTCATAGGAAACCTCAAAAGTGGTGTTCAAAAAAGTAGTTTCCTGCGGTATTGAAACATCCTTGTCTTCAAGGTATAACTCTACAGCTTCTCGTAAATTCACAAGAGCTTCTTCCACTGTTTTTCCCTGACTTGCCACATCCAGCTCAGGGCACCATGATACGTACCAGTCTTCTTCTTTGTGAATTGTTGCAGAGAATTTGTATTTCATACATGCAATTTAAAAATGAATTGTATTTAAGGTTTTTTAATGTGGGTTTCAACCAAAGGTTCAGCCAAAATAAAAGAAACGTCTTGAAAAATCTACTCTTCCGAACACTTCTCCAAAACCATCTCAAGATAAGAGGTCCTGATGGAATCCTTTTCATCGATGCCGAACTTCTTCAGGAAAGCAAATATGCGCTCGTTGTGGAATTCGATCTCCGATTCGGCGGTTACTTCCACTTCTATGAACTCACCGATGTCTTTTACCTTGTCAAGACAGATCGTGAGGCCCTTGAACCTGAAGACCTCCCTTGTCTTCTTGACCACGCCGGATTCGTAGAATCCCAGGGAAAGCAGGATGCTGCGTGCGCTTGAGCCATCAACCTCGGTTTCGATCTCCCGGCGTGTTTTTGTTGTGGTGTCCAGTTTCTTTCCCTTGTAGGTCAATACGGATCTTCCGTCGACGGAGCGTATCCTCAGTGCTTCGTCAGTGTTTGCAAAATCCCTGTGCGGGGCATTAAAATAGGTGTCGTAGTGATGCTGGACACCTATATAATCCGCGCCCATGCCTGTGAGCACTGCTTTTGCCTGCTCGTGGTCGGCACGGGCTTTGACCTCTATCTCTATCATTTATGCCGGGACGAATTTTGTGCCATAGTATATCATACCGCGTTCTCCGCTCTGTCCGAGCTTCCTGAACACAGGCTTTACTTTCATACCTATACTCATATCCTCTACATCGCCCACTATCTGAGTTGTAAGCCTGGGTCCTTCCTCAAGTTGCACAATGGCAAGGACATAGGGTGTCTGTCCCTCAAAGCCTTCTGCTGCCGTGTGGATTACGGTGTAGGTAACAAGCTCTCCTTTTCCGCTGAACTTGAAATCCTCGATCTCTCCCTCACGCCTGCAGGCAGGGCAGACATTACGTGGCGGGTAGAAATATTCCCCGCATTGTTTGCAGTGCGTACCTACCAGATTATACCTGGCGATCTGCTTTCTCCAAAATCTTGGTACTGACATCGTGATCACCTGTTCCTCGAGAATATGTGTACAACAGCAGTTGCACCTGATCCACCAACATTGTGGGTCATTCCTATCTCTGCGCCGTCCACCTGGCGTTTACCTGCCTCTCCGCGGAGCTGCTCGACGATCTCGATCGCCTGCTTGACACCGGTTGCACCTACAGGGTGTCCGCATGCCTTCAGTCCTCCTGAAGTATTCACAGGGATCCTGCCTCCGATTGCGGTCTCACCATCAATGGTTACTTTTCCGCCTTCGCCTTTCTTTGCAAAGCCAAGGTCCTCGATGGCGCATATCTCTGCAATGGTGAAACAGTCGTGGACCTCTACAAGGTCGATGTCCTCAGGTTTCATCTTTGCCATCTCATATGCCCTCTTACCTGCCACCACGGATGCATCAAGGGTTGTGATATCCCTTCTGTCGTGAAGTGCGATCGTATCACTTGCCTGTGCAGTAGCCTTGACGTAGATCGGTGTGTCAGTGTATTCATGGGCAACATCGGCAGGAGCTAGCACAACTGCTGATGCACCGTCTGTGATCGGTGAGCAGTCGAATATGTGCAGGGGATCTGCCACCATTATGGATTTTAAGACAGATTCGATAGTGATCTTGTTCTTATACTGTGCTATTGGGTTGAACTGTCCGTTGTGGTGGTTCTTTACAGCGGCTGCTGCAAGCTGTTCGCTGGTTGTACCGTACTTGTGCATGTGCATCCTTGCTATCATGGCGTACAGTCCGGGGAAAGTAGCTCCCATTATGCCTTCCCATTCCCTGTCCGCGGCTGCTGCCAGGGCTGTAGAAGCTTTTGGTGAAGGTACATCTGTCATCTTTTCCACACCTGCAGCAATGACGATATCATCCATACCGGATGCGACCGAGTAGATACCCTGTCTCAGTGCCAGTCCGCCTGAAGCACAGGCAGCCTCCACACGGGTGGAAGGTACGTGCAGGTTCTTTGCAAGACCTGAATAATCTGCAATAAGAGCACCTATGTGCTCCTGTTCCACGAACTGTCCGCCGCTCATGTTACCAACGAACATGGAATCTATCTTTTCGCCGGTAACTCCGGCATCTCCAACGGCACCGACACCGGCCTCAACTACGAGGTCCCTGATGGAGCGGTCCCACTGTTCTCCGAAAACGGTGTTCTTTACACCGATGATTGCAACATCTCTCATTATCTCACCTCATGCAAGCCTGATCTTACCCTTATGTCTTGCATAGGTTGCATAGTCAACATATGTAGGGTTGGCAAGCAGTTCTTCAACTTTAGGTGCGCTGTCGCGTATCTCTTCTATCTTGTCTGTGACCGTGATGCTGAATGCATCTGAACCTGCACCGGAACCAAAGGCCGTTGCAAATATTCTGTCACCTGGTTTTGCCTGATCCAGGGTCGCTGCGATTCCCATCATGCAGGAACCTGAATAGGTATTTCCGAGTCTTGTGACCACCAGTCCCGGTTGTATCTGCTCCTTGCTGAATCCAAGCATGGAGGCTGCACGTGCCGGGAACTTACCGTTTGGCTGGTGGAACACCGCATAATCGTAATCTTCTGGCTTTGTGCCGATTTTCTGCATGAGTCCTTTTGCAGCATGTGTCACATGCTTGAAGTATCCGGGCTCACCTGTAAAACGTCCTCCATGTTCCGGGTATGGCATTCCCTCACGCCTCCAGAAGTCAGGAGTATCCGTTGTAAAAGAATATGTATCTTCAATAATAGCTGTAAGTTCCGATTCCTTGTTACCGATAACATATGCGACACCACCGGCTGCAGCGGTATATTCCAGCGCGTCCCCGGGTGCTCCCTGGGCCACATCAGATCCGATGGCAAGTCCCAGGTCTATCATGCCTGAGGATACAAGTCCCATACATGTCTGGATCGCGGCTGTTCCTGCCTTACATGCAAACTCGAAGTCTGCAGCGGTCAGTACAGGTGTTGCACCTACTGCTTCGGCAACTATCGTACTTGTGGGTTTAACTGCATACGG
>DACO01000055.1:14093-24598 GCA_002508635.1 Methanolobus sp. UBA118
TTACTGCTGATCTGGCAGCTTCCACTGCTATTGTGGCTGCATCCTCGTCAACATCAGGAACTGACTTTTCATTAACTCTCAATCCCGATTTTAAAATCTCAGCATCGTCTCCCCATACGCGGGCAATATCTTCAATTTTTATCCTATATCTGGGGATATAGGCACCGTATGAGACTATCCCTACACTCATATTAACACCGTTCTGATCTGTTTTGGTTTTAGAATTATTCCATTATGTGGTATTCGCTGTATTTTTTCAGCGCTTCCACCATTTTGTCGATGTCCATCGTTGTTGCAAGAAGAGGGATCCTGTCTATTTCCGCCATTTTTTTAGCCATAAGATGCACCTCGCTTCCACGCAGACCGTGCATTACAACGGCCCCGGGCTTCAGGTTTGTGACCCTGATGGCTACCATCGGTGATTTTCCGGTGGTCACTTTTGTAAATATCAATGCTCTCTCTGTGCTCCACCCGTAGAGTTTCTGGAACTCATGGGATGAAAGTTCAAGAATAGCTTTTTTACTGTCGACGACCGTGAACCCGTACAGTGGTTTTTCAATGCCCTTATGAACGACATCGGCTTCTATAAGGCTTGCAAGCTTTGCCATCTGCATGGGAAAGGTGTATTCGTATGTAGCGTAAATGGCCTTTGATGTTTTCTCTGTGAAAAGCATCCCCTCATAAGCATGAATTTTCTGACCTCCTCGCTGTGCGTCGATTTCAAGGAGAGCCTCAACGATTCGGCTGACGATAAGCGTACCGGGAGATTTCCTCCTGCCGCTTTCATAGTCGCTGATCACTGAAGGCGACACACTCAGATATCCCGAGAGATCTGTCTGAGCGATCTCGAAGTTCAACCGCCATTTCTTTAATGCCTCACCAGGTTTCTCTGACAGGGTAATCTCGCCTGCCATCTTTTCTGCAAGACGCTGGCGAACCATACTATGCGATTCGTCTTCCTTCATGCTTTATTTTCCTAAGGCTAGATTCACATATATATTTAACGAATACTAGTTCGTTGATTGCCGATTCGGTTTTGACGGCCTCGATACAAATCATCCGGTTATATATAGTATGTCCTGTATCCACTATAAAAATATGTTTCTCAAAAGGCATAAAATAGGGGTAAATGTTTCTGAAATCGCACTGTATCTGACATGTCCCAGAAAGGTCTACTACTCCTGTCACGGGCATGAGATCGTCCCCGATGCCACAGTTTCTTACATCAGGCACCTGCTGCTTAAAGAGATGGGTCTGAAAATTCCCGATCTGTTGAAAACATATTCGTCAAAAGACGATGGTATTATGGATGACCTGGAATTTCTGCTCTCAGAAGTCAAAGATGAATTATCTTTTATATATCCCGAAGAGCTTGCAGATCTGAGTTCGGATATGCTGGAAGAAGCTATCTCAGAAGCAAGGTCGTACCTTCCTGAAATGGAACAAAACCTTACTCTTTTCATTGAAGATGAGAACGCAGGCAAACTATATGAGCAACTGCTCTCTGCGGAGCCGGGAAACCTGTTCCATTCGGAAAAACTCAATCTTAGCGGTATCCCCGGATTAGTTGCCAAAATCGATGACGCTCTGTCTCCCGTGATAGTCAAAGCAGGGAATTGTCCTGAAATGGGAGTATGGAGCAAGGATCGTCTGCATATCACTTCCCTTGCAATTCTCATGGAAGAGAGTGCCGATACTCCTGTTAGATCCGGTATCGTGATCTATTCCAGACAAGGTAGTATCAGATATGTAAATGTCCGTTCAAACGATCGAAGGAAGGTACTTCAGATTCTGGGCAGGTTGAGGAAGATAAAAGACGGCTCTCTTCCGGACAGAAAGGAAAGTCCTTTATGTGAGGATTGTGCACATCTGGAAAAGTGTAATGTTAAGTCTTCCCTGGCATCGAAATTCTTTTGATCTGCGTCCACCGTCACCAAAAGGTATTTAATCATTGACCCTTGAGGACGTACAATGTCAAAACCTCTGTATCTTGGTGAATTACTCCTTTACTGGTGTCCTTCATGTAATGTTCCCGTACTTGGAAAAGAATGCTTCTGTGGAGAAAACACAAAGCATGTAACCATAACTCCTCCTGGAGATATACGTCCGGCTTTCCAGTATGAGATCGACCTGATTAACTCGGTTGCACAAAAGCAGTTCAATGCTCCTCTCATAACTGACGACAGGATTGTCGTCCTGAACAAATCTCCCTATGATGACCGCATGGACGAGATAATCGTTGACGGTGAGGTTCTCGGTAATATTCGTTTTGAGATCGAACGCCTGCGCTGGACACTTCTGCTCAGAATAAACGGTGCCAGGAGGATTTTTGATGGTAATGACAGGAATGTGCTGAAAAGCTGGGTTGTTATTGATCCGGGTGCGGAAAAATTCATCCTTGGCGGTGCAAGTGTACTGGCACCGGGAGTGAGTGATGCTGATCCTGATATAGAGGAATGGGACGAGGTAGTCGTTCTGAATGATGAAGGGAAAGTACTGGCCGCAGGTCGTGCACGTATGGACGGCTCCCGTATGCTTGAAAGGGGCAAGGGTGTTGGCGTAAAAGTGAGATTCAAGGAAAGTCCGGCCGACATCACGGTTCCCGAAGGTGGCCAGACATGGGATGTGGCTGTAGAGGCTAACGAAGAGTACATCCGGGACTTTGTGGAGCGCTCTCATAAGTTCATAAATAATGTTTCTTCCTCCATCGATCGCCCTGTTACGGTATCATATTCGGGTGGTAAGGATAGTCTTGCTGTGCTGCACCTTGTAAGTGAATGTCTTGATGATTATGAGCTCCTGTTCGCAGATACAGGTATCGAGTTCCCGGAAACGGTACAGAATGCACTTGATGTTGCAGAATATTATGACAAACCTCTGAGGTCTATCAGTGCAGGGGAAGCCTTCTGGAATTCCGTTGACAATTTCGGTCCTCCAAGTGTAGAGGTACGCTGGTGCTGCAAGGTGTGCAAACTGGGCCCGATAACTCAGATAATTGATGATAACTATGAGAACGGATGTCTTACATTCATAGGTCAGAGAAAATATGAATCCGACACGCGTGCAAAAAGTGAGAGTGTCTGGAAGAATCCCTGGGTGGGCAATCAGGTGGCTGCAGCACCCATCCAGAACTGGACTGCAATGCACGTATGGCTCTATATATTCAAGCACGATCTTCCCTACAATCCAATGTATGAGGAAGGCTTTGACCGTATAGGCTGCTGGCTATGTCCCTCCTCCTCGTTGGCGGATCTGATAAGGCTAAAAGAAACACATCCTGAAATGGAAAAGAGGCTGAACGACTGCCTGCTTTCCTATGCTGAACGTATGGGGCTGTCCGAGGAATGGGTACGACATGGTTTCTGGCGCTGGAAAAAGCTTCCTCCACAACTTCGGGAGATTGCAAAAAAGAAGGGTATAAACCTTGTTCCAAAAAGCAGCGATTCAGGAAAACTGAACTTCAGTGTCACATCGGGCTATCGTCCCTGCAAACAGGGCGGTATTTCCGCCGAAGGCAGTTTTGATGCTGCCATTGATCTGGAAAAGCTGGAGAACACGGGAATGCTCAAAGCTGTGGGAAAACCGGCATATATGGAGGGTGTGATCTCCCTGCTTCAGGGTGAGGAGAACCGTGCCCAGATTTTTGCTTCCGGGACCGTCACTGCCCGCAGCGATACCGATAAGAAGGCAAGATCCCTGATGCGTAAAGTTGAGTTCTCGATCCGCAGAGCGCTGCTTTGCAGCGGCTGTGGTGTATGTATCGGAAAATGCTCCGATAATGGGATCCGCCTGAAAAAAGGAGTTGCCGTTATTGGTAATAAGTGTACACACTGTGGCAGGTGTATCGAGGTCTGTCCGGTGATCAAGTTCAACTCATGATATCGGAAAGGAGATGTTTACTTCTCAACCGATTTTTTATTTTAGCAAATATGCAACCAGAAACCTTATACATTATTGTCCCCATTCTATCTCGGTGATTTTTTGGTAAAAAGAGCACTGCTCAGCGTTTCTGATAAGACCGGCATCGTGGATTTCGCACGTGGACTCGAAAAACTTGACATACAGATCATCTCAACCGGTGGTACTGCACGCATACTTCGTGATGCAGGTGTAGCGGTTACAGATGTCTCAGAAGTCACCGGTTTTCCGGAAATGATGGGTGGTAGGGTAAAGACTCTTCATCCTATGATACACGGTGGCATTCTCAGTGTTCGTGACGACCACGACCATATGGGAGAGGCTGAGAAACTGAATGTCGAACTTATCGACCTTGTAGCCGTGAACCTCTATCCCTTTGAAATAACAGTATCAAAAGAAGGCGTTCTCCTCGAGGAAGCCATAGAGAATATAGATATCGGCGGACCGACCATGCTGCGTTCGGCCGCAAAGAACTTTAAATATGTAACAGTTGTCTGCGATCCAGGAGACTACGGTTCCATTCTGAAGGAGCTGCGCTCAAGTGGAATTGTTTCCGCGGAAACACGGGAAGCTCTTGCTGTCAAGGCATTCAGGCATACTGCTGATTATGACGCCACAATCGACACATACCTGAGCAAGGCATTGCTGGATGAGGAAGTCCTGCGTATGAACTTCAATGATGGCGTTACTCTCAGATACGGTGAGAACTGGCGTCAGGAGGCCAAGTTCTATAAGGAAGCAGGCGCATCCGGTCCGATACTTGCAAATGCAAAACAGCTTCATGGAAAGGAGCTGTCCTATAATAATTATATAGACGCTGACAATGCTCTGCAGACCGTCAAGGAACTGGGCCAGGAAAAACCTGCAATTGCCATTGTAAAGCATAACAATCCATGTGGCCTTGCAACCGGCAACACACTTTATCAGGCACTTGGCTCTGCATGGGATGGCGACCCCATATCGGCATATGGTAGTATTATCTGCAGCAACACAGTTTTTGACCTTGAATCCGCAGAGTTTTTGAACGGAAAGTTCATCGAGATCATCCTTGCTCCGGGATTTGAACCGGATGCCCTTGAATACCTGAAGAACAAGAGTGCAAACCTGAGACTGCTTGAGCTGCCTGAGCTGAATGAGGAATTCGAGGTTCAGGAAACATACAAATATGTGCTTGGCGGAATGCTGAAACAGACCCGTAACATAGGTATCTATGATAAATGGGAAACGGTAACCGAAAAACCATACCCTGATGAGCTGCGGCCTCTTTCCGAGTTCTGCCTTCACGCATGTAAATGTGTTAAATCCAATGCAGTAACCCTTGCACACGAGTATGATGAGGGCTGCTACATGATGCTTTCAATGGGAGCCGGACAGCCTAACAGGGTGGATTCCATCAGGAAGCTTGCAGCCACCAAGGCAAAGGAGAATCTTAAGGTAATATACGATCGTGAAAAACCGGACATGTCCTTTGATGATTATTGTAAGGATATCCTCTCAAAGTGTGTCATGGCTTCAGATGCTTTCTTCCCCTTTGATGACAGTATCGTGCATGCGGCTGAGAATAACATTCAGTACATACTCTCGCCAGGTGGTTCCATCAGGGATGAAGAAGTGATAGCCACTGCCAACCGTCTTGGTGTTTCCATGGTATTTACCGGAATGAGACACTTCTTACACTGAACGGCCTCCCTTGCGGGATTACCGTTTCAGTTTATTTTTTTTATCATGGGATCAGGTTTATATGAATATCAGTTTAAAATCCACACTTGAAAAGGGTTTTACTGCCGGTTTCAGTTTTTAGCATTGATTAAATATATAAACTATCAGAACTTCCATTCTATGGAAGTATATTTTACATGATTGTTTATTAATTTGAGGTCGGCTGGTGTGATACAGTGAGATCAAAAGGGTTACTTAGTACACTGACTTTTTCGGAAAAACGCAAGGATATTCTTTTTTTACTTGAAGAAGAACCAAAAACCCTTTCGGATATAAAGGATTATTTCAATGTATCTTCACCCGAGATATTTCCAAGGCTCAAAGAGATGGAAAGTTCGAATCTGATCTCCAAGGATGACAAGGTCTACTCCATTACGCCCATAGGCAGGGCGATAATAAAACACTTCAGGCCTTTCCTGGATATTCTGAGTACAATAGAGAAGAACGAGGAATTCTGGAAAGAACATATCCTTGATGATATTCCGCAGTCCTCACTTGAGAACCTCTCAGAGCTTAAAGGCTGTGAAGTGATGGCGGATAGTATCGAGAATATCTATGAATCTCATAAGGTATTCCAGGAAAACATTGCCAGATCAAGCACATTAAAGGGCATATCATCTATTTTCATACCAAGCCATCCGGATTTCTTTATTGAGCTTGTAAGCAACAATGTTCCCACATCCCTTATACTCACCGAGAATATTTTTGTCAAGGTGATAATGGAGCACAGGGATAAAATCGAGACTTTCCTTTCCTCTCCTGAATCGGAACTCTATGTTATTGATGATGTGAAGCTTGCCTTTGTTGTGACAGATCGATTCTTTTCAATGTCACTTTTCTTTTCCAATGGTTCCTATGACCCGCGCCATGATATTGTCGGCCACGATGAATCGTCAATTAAATGGGGAAATGACCTTTTTGAGTATTACAGGAAAAAGGCCCGAAAGATCACTTCCCTATGATATCTGTTTAGAGTACCAGGCCTGTTATTGTCCTCAAACCTACAATTGAACTTGATTCTCCGTCTACCAGAAATAGCCTCTTTGTCTGTTCAGACGTACTTTCTACTTCTGCCTGATGGGTGAAGTTCATGATAGTGATCATGCCGGCTAGCAGGCTGTATATTAATACGATCGGCTCGAATCCGATAACTCCGTTTAGCAGGAAGAACAACAATGCTGCATGGGAAACCAGGTGCATACAAAAGAGGAGTCTTCTTGTGTTCTGCTCTCCGAGAGCTACAGGAAGTGTTCTGATGCCTGCGAGGAAATCACCTTTTATGTCCCTGAAATCGTAAACAGTGGAGTTTATGAAAAGTTTTGTACCGAAGAAGAGGAAGACCAGTATTGTTGGGAGTAGATTTGCTGAGTAAGCACCGGCAATTCCTGCAATGAAAGCTCCCCAGGAAAGCCCGACAACAGTGTTCTTAACTCCCATACTACCCTTGAGTCTTAATTTGAATCTACCTATTTTCAGACCCTTGGTGTAGAGGTATCCTGTAACAAGAGGTAAGAATGCAATTGCAAGAAGTCCGCCGGTGGCAAGGATGAGTGCTCCGATTATAAAACATATCAGCGATATGAAAAGAGCTGTTCTGGCGGATGCACCTTTTAGCTCTGTTCTGTTAACCGCATCTTCTTCAACACCCATCGCCCTGTCAAGCGTATAGACCGAGTATATGATCAGTCCTCCCGCAATACAGTGAAGGGCAATATATTCTGCCTGGATAAGTAAAAAAGCTATATATATCCTGAGAGCCCCTGAAATTGACACAAGCAGGGAACTTTTCAACAGGTGAAGGGTGGCTATCAGTTTCTTGTCTGCAAATAAGCTGTTCTGTACGTGTTTTTTGAGTAAAACGTCCGGTAGGGTTATTAAGCCATTTGAACTCATACTAGCAAATGGCGTAAGACCAGGTAATATTATTTATTCAGTATAATATTATACGATTAAACTAGTATTATTGCATAGATACAACTAGCCACGTCAATAAAAGAGTATTACTTTTTTTGCCGGGTAATTGCAGGCAGTGTTATTGTTGCTTTTTCTGCCTGATTTACTTTAATAAACGGACTATAATTTTATTGTATATATAATTTTGGTAGCATTATATTGCATCTGTAACTTATATTATACGATTAAACTAATCTTATCTTAAGATTAATATATATATCTCAAAGACCAATGGTCAAATAAAATAACTATCAGTAGACATTATAATGTCTAATGATATTACATTTATTTATAAAAAATGTAAGATGTGTGAAAAATGGCTTTTGTTCATACCACTCCGAAAAAAGCAGTTTCTTTTCCTTCCAAAAAGGGTTTTCTGCATAAGAAGAGGTCAAATTCCGCGGTGACTCTGGCTTTTGACCAGAACTGCCTGGATCAGGATTATGTTTACCTTAAAGGAGAGGAAGGTTCATATTACTGGATGGACTCAAAAGGCCTGAAGATCCATCTATGTGATATTGCCAATCCTGAAGATATTTCTCCGGACGATATAAATTCTATACTTACTGCTGTGCTTTCATCGGTATCCTCTTTTGACCGAAGCTATGTTTACGCTTTTTCTGAGGAACTGGCTTTAAAGATAAGAACGATCTTCACTGAGGATATATCGGAAAACGCTGTTGATGTTATGATGGGATGGAAGTCGATTGCCATGCTTATTCTTGCACCGGCATATCCTGTAAAGGGCGGTATCGGAGTAAAAATAGGACATGAAGAGTGTAAGATCTTCTCCTGAACTTAAGTTTGTTTTATCTTTTTTGCATCTGTCCTTTTACCCATATGAAGCAATAAATATCCGCTGCATGCAAAGAATATCGGGGCAATGGGTATGGTTTTAAAAGTACTGTTCCAAACAGCTACGGAGCTGATCAATGTCAGAAATGCACCGATAAGCAGTAATATCCCGGTAGTTTGCATACTCAGTTTTATTTCTATATTTTCTCTGAAAAGCTCATAGAAAACAACAATTATACACAAAAGAGCTGCCATTGACCAGGTAACGGTTCTTACCGATGGCAGGAAACCTCCATATGAGAGCAGTGTTAATTGTTTCATGATATCAACAAAGAGCGTTCCGTACTGGGCATCAAAGTTTGCATAGAAGACGGAAAACTTGATACCCCATCCTGTTGAGTAATCGCTGGTGTAGAAATAGAATTCCCAGGGTACTGCAAGGCAGATAAAAGGTAGTAGTTTCCTTAAGAGAAAAATATCCTTTGGGCTGATTTTTATATGGTCCATAAAATATAATATTTGCTTTTATTATATATTGTTCTCCCCATCAAAAGAACACCTATATATAGGACAAGGTGTTCTATATATTCTCAAAATAGCGATTGAAAAAAAGAGGGATTAAAATAGAAACAAGAAAAGTTCAGCAAACAGGTGGTTCTACATATATAATTTCTCTTCCGAAACCCTGGGCGGACAAAGTAGGTATAAAAACAGGAAGCAGGATCACATTACACCCTCAACCGGACGGGAAACTTGTTATTGATCCCATTCATGATTCCCCTCCTATCAAGAAATGCAGTATAGATGTAAGCGGCAGGATGGGGGATATCCTGAAAAGGGATCTTATTGCAGCATATCTTGTGGGTTCCGATATAATAGAGATTAAGGCCGACAGGATACTTGCGGATCAGAAAAATACTATCAGGGAAATGTGTTATAAACTGATAGGCCCGGAGATTATTGAAGAAACAGCTAAAAAGGTTGTTATCCAGGACCTGCTCAATCCGGATGAGATATCAATAAAGAAGAGTGTTCGTCGCATGTTCCTGATCTCGAACTCCATGCATATGGATGCCATAAGGGCGATCAAGACACTTGATAACGATCTTGCACTTGATATCGATCACCGTGACGATGATGTCGATCGCTTATTCCTTTTAATAGCAAAACAGTACAGGGCAGTTCTGAGGGGTGCCAAGCTGCCGGATGCGGCGGAAACCTCCATAGACGAATACCATGACCTGAGAATGGCAGCAGGTCCCATTGAGCGTATAGCGGACCATGCACGCAAGATCGCCAAGGTTACGTTCTCTCTCAAGGAACCGATACCTGATGATATCATGTCCATGGTGGAGAAGACCAGCGATCTGTCTCGCAAAATAGTGGAGGATGCTATTGATTCTCTGTATAATTCCGATGTCGATCTTGCCAACCAGGTGATCGAAAGTGTCGAAAAGATGTCTCCGTTGATCAAAAAACTCAATGAGGCCAGCCTGAAGCTTAGTTCTAGCGAGGCTATAGTTGCCATGGGAACTGTTATTGACAGTATTGACAGAACAGGTGACTATGGCTCGAATATAGCTGAAATTGCAATAAATTCTGCAATGGTGAATCAGAAAATGTAACTATGGCCATTCGGGAAAATGGTCTTTCAGAATACAGATCGTTTCGTAATACTATTATTGATGCAGTCATATATAAGAAGAAATATATGTCAATGATTGTTTATACTAGGAAAAAGATTCAAAAATCCTAACATCCGATGCACGGAGGGAATGAATGGGTGTAATAAAAAAATTCAAAAAGAATTTCGCAAACCTTTTTAATAAACTGTTTAAAAAGCAAAATGCGCGTATTGGAATATATGGTCCGCCAAACGCCGGAAAAACCACTCTTGCCAACAGGATACTCAGGGACTGGACAGGCGATGCCATGGGTTCTGTCTCGCATGTGGCCCATGAGACCAGAAGGGCAAGAAGAAGGGAAGGCGTAACGATAAAGGCCAACGGCAATTCACTTACCCTTGATATTATAGATACTCCGGGACTGGCTACCAAGATCGATTTCCATGAGTTCATGGAGCAGGGTATGGATGAGACCGAATCAAAAAGAAGAGCAAA